>CP031585.1:2422307-2723269 GCA_003217735.2 Marinibacterium anthonyi
GGAGTGTAAAGGAAGGGGATCATCGCCCAGGTCGCCAGGTCGTTGAAGATCCGCGTCGGCGCGGGCAGGGCGTCCTGGCCCAGCGTGTTGCGGATCAGGCTGCCCCGGCCAAGTTCGGGCATGACGTGGTCGATGCCGATGCGCCGGTCGAAATCGGTGCCGCCGATGCGCACGCCGTGGCTGGCCAGGATCGTGGTCGTCCCGTTTTCATCCTGGCGGAAAGCGGTAAAGTCCGACGTCCCGCCGCCGATATCGACGATCAGCCCCAGACCCGGCGCGGGCTGGGTGGCGCGCAGGGCGGCTTCGGGTTCGTACATGAACCGCACGTCCTGGAACCCCGCAGCCTGGTAACAGGCGCGCAGGTCGTCTTCGGCGCGCAGATTGCGGTCGGGATCGGCGCTGTGGAACCGCACGGGGCGACCGGACAGCGCATGGGTGAACTCGTGCCCGACGGCGGCTTCGGACCGTTGCTTCACCTCGGACAGGAATCGCGCGATGATCTGGACGAAGGTGATCCGCCGCCCCTGGATGCGCCGTTCCTCGTGCATCAGGGACGTGCCCAGCACGCTTTTCAGCGCCCGCATGAACCGGCCTTCCTCGCCCTCGATCAGCGCGCGCGTCGCGCGGCTTCCGATGTCCATGTGGGTACCGTCGTCCTCGAAGAAGACTGCGGTGGGCAGGGTCTGTTCGCCCGGTTCCAGTTCGATCAGATGGGGCCGGCCATCGACGGCGATGCCGGCGGCGGAATTCGAGGTGCCGAAATCGATGCCGAGTGTCGCGGGCGCAGGCATGGCGGATCTCCGGAAGCGTTTGGGGCGCGTTGTGGGGGCTGGAAGGGCGCCCGATTATCGCAGCGTCATCGGGGCGGCAAGGGTAAAACCGGCCGGGGCCCGCACAGCGTCCATTGCACCCGCCGCTGCCCTGGGCCTTGCTGAAACAGGCAGCAGGAAAGGACCCGCCCGATGATCGTACGACCCGCAACCGCAGAAGACGCCCCAAAGCTGAGCGAGGTCCTTCAGGCCCTTGTCGCCGCCGGAAAACGCCGCACGCCGGCCGATCCGGATTTCGTGCTGGACCATTACATCGCAGCCCCCGTGGGCATCCGCTGTTCCGTGGCCATCGACACAGATGGGCAACATACAGACGGGCAAGCCACAGACGGGCAAGACGCGGTTGGGCGCATTCTGGGGTTCCAGTCGCTGAAACGGGCGGAGGCGGGCAACCCCTATGACACGCCCATCGGCTGGGGGATCATCGGCACCCACGTGCGGCCCGATGCGGCGCGGCGCGGTGTCGGGCGCGCGCTGTTCGCCTCGACGCTTGATGCGGCGCAAGCTGCGGGGCTTCCCGCGATCGAGGCGTATATCTCGGCCACCAACGCGGGCGCGATCGCCTATTACGGATCGCTGGGGTTCGAAACCTATCGCCCTGTCGACGGCGTCGACTGCCGGCGTCTTCTGGTCACGCCGCTTTGAAGGCACCACATCGGGACCGCCTCATCAGTCATTGATGCAAAAGAAAAGGGCGCCACAAGGGCGCCCTTTCCGCGAAACTGCCGAGGGATCAGCAGCTGTAGTACATCTTGTATTCGATCGGGTGCGGCGTGTGCTCGTAAGCTTCCAGCTCTTCCATCTTGAGCTCGATATAGCCTTCGATCTGGTCCTTGGTGAACACGTCGCCGGCCAGCAGGAAGTCCATGTCGGCTTCCAGCTCTTCCAGCGCTTCGCGCAGCGAACCGCAGACGGTCGGGATGCCTGCCAGCTCTTCCGGGGGAAGGTCGTACAGGTTCTTGTCCATGGCTTCGCCCGGATCGATCTTGTTCTTGATGCCGTCAAGGCCGGCCATCAGGAGCGCGGCAAAGCACAGGTAGGGGTTCGACGACGGGTCGGGGAAGCGAGCCTCGACGCGCTTGGCCTTCGGCGATTCCGCCCACGGGATACGAATGCAGCCCGACCGGTTGCGTGCTGAGTAGGCGCGCAGAACCGGGGCTTCGAAGCCCGGGATCAGACGCTTGTAGGAGTTGGTCGACGGGTTGGTGAAGGCGTTGAGCGCCTTGGCGTGCTTCAGGATGCCGCCGATGTACCACAGGGCCTCGTCCGACAGGTCGGCATACTTGTCGCCTGCAAACAGCGGCTTGCCGTCCTTCCAGATCGACATGTTCACGTGCATGCCGGTGCCGTTGTCGCCCGCGATGGGCTTGGGCATGAAGGTGGCCGACTTGCCGTAGGCGTGCGCCACGTTGTGGATGATGTACTTGTACTTCTGCAGTTCGTCAGCCTGCTTGGTGACGGTGCCGAAGATCAGGCCCAGTTCGTGCTGGCAAGACGCCACTTCGTGGTGGTGCTTGTCGACCTTCATGCCGATGCGCTTCATGGTCGACAGCATTTCCGACCGCAGGTCCTGCGCTTCGTCGGTCGGGTTGACCGGGAAGTAGCCGCCCTTGATGCCGGGACGATGGCCCATGTTGCCGGTTTCGAATTCGGTGTCCGAATTCCAGGCCGCATCGGTGGCGTCGACTTCGTAGGAGACCTTGTTCATCGACACGGCAAAGCGGACGTCGTCGAACAGGAAGAATTCCGCTTCGGGGCCCATGTAGGCCGCATCGCCGATGCCGCTTTCGATCAGGTACTTTTCGGCCTTCTCGGCGGTGCCGCGCGGATCGCGGTCATAGGGTTCGCCGGTGTCGGGTTCGACGACCGAGCAATGGATGCACAGGGTTTTTTCGGCATAGAACGGATCGATGTAGGCCGAGTCGGTGTCGGGCATCAGCTTCATGTCGGAAGCTTCGATCGACTTCCAGCCGGCGATCGAGGAGCCGTCGAACATGAAACCTTCATCGAGGAAATCCTCGTCGACCTGGTCCGACATCACCGTCACGTGCTGCAGCTTGCCGCGCGGATCGGTAAACCGGATGTCGACGTAAGCGACGTCCTCGTCCGCGATCGTTTTAAGAACTGCGTCCTTACTCATTCCCTATGTTCCTCTCGATTGGAATGTCGTGCAAATGGTCAAAGCGCGTCCGAGCCGGTCTCGCCGGTGCGGATACGCACTGTCTGTTCGACAGCCGTGACGAAAATCTTGCCGTCGCCGATCTTGTCGGTCTTGGCGGCGCCGATGATGGCTTCGATGGCCTGATCGACAAGCTCGTCGTCCAGAACCACCTCGATCTTCACCTTCGGCAGGAAGTCGACCACATATTCAGCGCCCCGGTACAGCTCGGTATGGCCCTTCTGACGGCCGAACCCCTTGACCTCGATGACGCTCAGGCCCTGCACGCCGACGTCCTGAAGGGCTTCCTTCACCTCGTCGAGCTTGAAGGGTTTGATGATCGCTTCGATTTTCTTCATGGGGGTCTCCTCGCAACCATGTAGCGGTTGGCAGATCATTTCTTGTAAGCAGCCACAATCGGGTAGGGTTGGGCTTCTAGGGTGACCTTTCAGATAAATCCGGGCAAGCCCGTTTTGCGGGCGATCTGCTGTCAAAATGAGCGTTATTGAATCGAGGGAAAATATGGCAGTGCTTCTGACCGCGGCCCAGATGCGCAAGGCGGAACAGGCGGGTATCGACAGCGGTCGGGTGACCGGTCTGGGCATGATGGAACGCGCCGGCGAGGGTGTTGTCGAGGCGATTTTCGAGGCTTGGCCAGAGCTTCCTGGCGGCCGCCCGGTTGGGGCGTCGGAGAAGCGGTATTTGGGCCAAGAAGAAGCCCCGAGGGCGGTGATCCTGTGCGGGCCGGGCAACAATGGCGGCGACGGATTCGTGGTGGCGCGGCTGCTGGCCGGGCGGGGCTGGGCGGTGGAGGTGTTTTTTCATGGCGATGCGGCCGGGCTGCCGCCCGATGCGAAGACGAATTACGACCGGTGGTGCGGGATCGGGGAGGTCTCTTCCCTGACGTACCGCGATTTCAAGAACACCGGGGATGCCGACCTCTATGTGGACGCCGTGTTCGGGACGGGACTGACGCGTCCGGTCGAAGGCGACCTCGCCCGGGTCCTTCGGTACCTGGCCGGAGACGGCGGCGACCGGGGCTTTTTCGCGCCGCGGCTGGTGGCGGTGGATGTGCCCTCGGGGCTCGATTCTGACAGTGGCCGGGTGGTGGGCGCGGGATCGCAGGAATGGGCGCCCGCCTGTCCATATTGCGCGCTGACCGTCACCTTCCATGCGATGAAACCCGGCCATTTGCTTGCCGACGGTCCCGCCTTTTGCGGCAAGGTCGTAGTGCAGGGCATCGGTCTTGCTGAGCAGTTGTCGCCCCGGTTGTCGCTGGTTGAGACGCCGCAGGATCTGTCCAAGGGGCAGGGGCAGCACAAGTACGGGTATGGTCACGCCCTGGTTCTGACCGGTGGGTTCGGCCGCACCGGTGCCGCCCGGATGGCGGCCCGCGCGGCGCTGCGCGTGGGCGCCGGGCTGGTCACCCTGGCCGTGCCGGGCTCGGCGCAGATGGAGGTCGCCGCGCAGATCACCGCGCTGATGATGCGGCGGGTGGAGGATGGCGTGGGTCTGGCGGCGCTGCTGGAAGACGGGCGGCTGAACGCGCTGTGCCTCGGGCCGGGTTTGGGCGTGGAGCGGGCGCGGGATCTGGTGCCCGTGGCACTGGGAAGCGAGGGAGTGAAACCCCGCCCCGTGGTCCTGGATGCCGACGCCCTGACGGCGTTTGCCGAGGCGCCGCAAGATCTGTTCGACAAAGCGCACGAGAGCTGCGTGCTGACGCCGCATGGCGGTGAATTCGCGCGCCTTTTCCCCGATATTGCCGAACGGCTGGCCAAGCCCGCGACCAAGGGGCCGGCCTATTCCAAGGTCGACGCCGCTCGCGAAGCCGCGGCGCGCGCGGGATGCACCGTGCTGCTGAAGGGGCCGGATACCGTGATTGCCGCGCCCGACGGGCGATGTGCGATCAACGCCGCCGTCTACAACCGCGCCGCGCCCTGGCTGGCGACGGCCGGATCGGGCGATGTGCTGGCCGGGCTGATCACGGGTCTTCTGGCTCGCGGGTTCGATCCGTTCGCGGCCGCTGGAACCGCCGCCTGGTTGCATGTCGAGGCCGCCCGCGCCTTTGGCCCGGGCCTTGTCGCCGAGGATCTGCCCGAGATGATCCCGCAGGTCTTTCGCACGCTGGCGCTTTAGGCCTCGGCCATTTCCGGCACGATCTCGAGCCCGCTGGCGTAGATGACGTCCGGCCGGTCCAGGTGCAGGGCAATCAGCGTGGTCAGGTGCAGGCCCAGGTCCTCGGCCACTGGCGGGCTGGCGCCACGCATCAGCAGCATCTGCCGGGCCGGCAGGATCACGTCGCGGTCGGGGCGTTGGGGGGCCAGCGCATGGGCCGGGATGCGCATCATCCGAAGGACCGCGCGCGTGGCTTCCACCCGGACGACGCGCCCGTAGCCGCCGTTGCGCGTCACGATCCGGTCGCCGGGAACAAGGAATTCGACCGGGATCGCACCATCGCGCGTCCAGATTTCGGTTCCGACCGGCAGGGCCATCGGGGTCGGCCCGGGCGGGGCCATCATGTCGATAGGTCGCGGCGACGCTGTCCTGTCGCGTGCAACCCCGATCCTGTTCGGGGTCATCCTGTCCTCGTGTTCTGCTCTTATGTTTTTGAACACGTTAGGATAAGGGGGCGTTAATGTCGCCGGTTTTCGGCGAACAGGCATCACCGAGCCGTCGATGCGTTGCGATTTCCCCTCGCATCGCGGCGCGGGCTTTGCTAATCAGCCCCGGCGCCGCTTGGCGCGCTGCGGGTGTGGCGAAATTGGTAGACGCACCAGATTTAGGTTCTGGCGCCGCAAGGCGTGGGGGTTCAAGTCCCTTCACCCGCACCACGATTCCCGGATGTCGAGGGGCGCAATCAGGCCATGGGGCAGGGCCGTTGGCACGGCTTCACCCATGCCGCGGGCAAGCGACATTACCGGGGCTGGTCGGCGAATTGTTTCCTTGACCTCAACCGTTATGCCTTAATTAGCCATGTTCAGCGATTTTGGTCGCATTTCATCCGGGCCTGGCCGTAAATCGTCGATGGGGGCGCGCCGATGGCATGGCGCGGATCGGGGGGCTGCTTGTGCGGTCCCGCGATATCAACGTCGTGCCAGTCCAGTTCGGGAGATTTCGGCTTGGCGCAGAACAGAGGCATCGGCTTGGCCCTTCGACTGAAGGCCGCGGCGCAGCGCTTTCGCGATGACACGCGCGGCAGCATCACTGTCGAATTCGTCATCATGATGCCGATCATTTTCTGGGCCTTCATGGCGCTGTACGTCTTCTTTGACGGCTACCGGCAAAGCACGATCAACCTCAAGGCCGCCTACACGATCTCTGACATCCTTTCGCGCGAAACGGGGGAGGTCGACGATACTTACATCGACAGCATGCAATCGCTGTTCCAGTTTCTCACGCGCTCCGGCACCCGGACTTCGATGCGCATCAGCGTCCTGCGGTGGAGCGAGAGCGACGATCGCTATTACGTCGACTGGTCCACCGTGCGCGACTGGGACAGCCGCGCGGCGCTGACGGATGCCACCGTGAATGAATTCGGTGACCGCCTGCCTGCGATGTCGAACGCGGAACGCCTGATCCTGGTCGAGACGCGCAACACCTACACGCCCGCCTTCAAGGTCGGCCTTGGCACGCAGGAGCTGGACAATTTCGTCTTTACCAGCCCCCGGTTTGCGCCGCAGGTGGTCTGGGCCGGCTGATCATCCGGCCCGGCTGATCAGTTGCAGAAGAATTCGCATTCCTCGTCCGCCTTCGGCTGGTCCGTCACGATCGAGGGCAGGACGAAGAAGAAGCTGGGCAGATACACGGTCTCGGCGCCGACCACGGGCTTGTAGCGATACAGCCGGCGGATCACCTCCTCGCCCGGTTTCAGCGCAAATTCCCGGCCCGTCCATTGCAGCTGGTCGGGGCGGGCATAGATCCGCGCGTCCATGTTGCCCAGGTGGTAGCTGATCCAGCAGACATCGCGGCGCAGCTCGTCGACGATGGCGGGATCGGTGCTGTCGGCACGCGACAGCAGCACGTCGGGCGATTGCGCAAGGAAGCTGCGGTCGGCGCCGGGCAGGGCGCGCAGGTCCGACAGGATCGCGCGCACATCCTCGTTGCTTTCCGCGCGGTCGCCGGAAAACGCCTCGGCCAGCTGAATGATCAGCTGACGGAAGGCGCGGCGCTGTTCGGGGGATCCGACCAGCCCGCACATCGCCTCGAAATTCTGGCGCAGGAACCGGGCCTGACCGGGTTCCAGGGATACGGTGTAGGTCCAGTCGATCGGGGTGGACAGCCCGCTTGCCTTGCGCGACAGCGGCGCGAACCCGGTCGCCGCCTGCACGATGGGCTCGCCCGCGTCGGGGTCAAGCCCGCGGTCCGCCAGCAGCTTTTCATCCAGGATCACGCGGGAACTGGCCATGTCCTGCGCCATGGCCGAACTTTGCGACAGCTCGTCGCCCAGGATCTGACCCCGCAGCGAGGTCACGGCCTGCACCACTTCGGACAGCACCAGGTCAAGCCGATCACGCACGACCTCGGGCGTGCGGCTTTGCGCATCCTTGAAGTCGATCCGGGCCACGTCCGACGGCCCGGCGGTGCCCTGGACCAGCGGTGACATCATGTCCGTTGCCTGTGACATGAACCGCTCGCGCGCCATGGTGGCGGCCGGATCGCCCCGGTCGTCGGTCAGAATGGCGATGGGCACGTAATAGGTGTTCAGCCCTTCCAGCCGGTCGAGGATCTCGCGCGGGCGCACGCCCTGGCGCGAGCCGTGATCGGCGATGTGCAACACGATGCGCGGCCCGTCCTCGAACCAGGCGCGCCCGTTGTCGAACCCCTTGGCCAGCTGCGCGACGGCCTCCAGCGCGCTTTCCTCGCGCAGGCCGACGGGGTCGTCCAGCCCAGGGTGCGTGGTGATGCCGGCCAAGGGCCCCGAGACGTCGAAACCCGGCCCGATGCGGGTGGGCGGCATCAGCTCCTCGGTGCGGATCGGGTCGTCAAGACCGGTGCGGTTCGGGTCGAGGAAATCGGAATAGGCCACCACCGACAGGCGCACGTCGGGGATGCGGTTGGCCGCGTCCAGGCTGCGCTGGCCGTAATCGCGCACGAACTCGGAAATGCCGTCGCGGATCAGCGGCAGGTAGGGGCGCATGCTTTCGGTCGTGTCGACCACGATCATCACATTGACCTGCTGCAGGGCCTCGACCCGGCGGGCAAAGGCCGACTGGTTCATCAGCTGCGAGGCCGATCCGGTGCCGGTCTGACCCAGGAAGATCACCTCGTGATAGGCGGTGTCGGCGGGGTCGGTGGCCAGGGGGTCGCGCGCGGGATCGACGGTGCGGATGATCGGATAGCTGAGCAATTGCAGACCGCCGTGAATGTAATCGACCAGCCGCGCCGGCGGCAGACCGGCCAGGATATCCGGGTTGGGCTTGCCTTCGCGCCAGTTGCGGACCAGGTCGCGCAGGCGCTGGAACATCGCGCCATGGCCTTCCTCGTCATAGAACAGCCCCAGCCGCGTCGGCCACAGCGCCAGCGCCTCGAGGTTGATCCAGCCGAACATCTCGCCTTCGCCATCGCCGGTCAGCACCATGACCGATCCGTCCGGGCCCGGCGCCACGTCGTGGATTTCCAGCACGGAAAAGAACAGCCGCGCGGCGCGTTCGGTGCCCCCGAAGGGCGCCGTCATGAAGGGAAAGGGTTCCGACAGGGCCGCTTCGGTCGATCCCATCAGGACGCCCTTGGCCCGCAAGCCCCGGGGCACGCCCTTGCACGCCGCCTCGGCCGAGACGGTGATCGACGGCAGGTTGGCGCAGAAATCCTCGAACGTCATGGCGCGGGGCGTTTCACAGACAGCCTCGGCGCGGCGTTCAAACGGGCTGATTTCGGTATTCTGGTGCATGTCCAGCAGCGCCCGCCGGGTGACCCAGCCGCACAAACCGCCCGGTGTCGCCACGAACACCCGCGCGCTGTCGCCGTCGCCGACCTGTCCGTAACACGACACTTTCTCGAAGCTCTGGTTCAGGCGGGTGATCGGGCGGCGGGCATTGGGCAGGCCGTAGATGTCCACGTCGGACCCGATCAGCCACTGACCACCGCTTTCACGTCCCTCCAGCAGGCGGGTCAGGTCGCCGCAATCGGCCAGGTCGTCGATCTGCAGCAGGCTGGTGTCAATCAGCCCCTGGGCACGGGATTGCAGCGGCAGAAGGGTCAGCGCGACGGCGCAGAGACGGGCGATCAGGCGAAGCGGCGGGGTCATGGACGGGCCTTGTCCTCGGTCAGTTGGGTCGACAGGTGCAGCGCCAGGCGGTCGGACAGCGCGGCGGTGTAGCGGCCGGGGATGTCGCCGGCGGGCCGCCAGGGTTCGATGAAATAGGGATAGGTGGTCAGGGTCTCGGACGCCAGCCGGCATCGGGTCAGGCCGGCGGGCCGGGTCGGCGCGTCGGGATCGAAGGTCAGCGGTTGCAGGCCGGCCAGGTCGGGCGCATCGCCGTCGCGCAAGCGCACCAGCGGAAAGACCGAAACCGTGATCTGAGGTCCGTTCGGCAGCGTCAGGTCCTGCGCGAGGGTCGCAAAGCGCTGGTCGGTGCAGGGATCGGTCAGGGCCACGGCGGTGCGCGGCGTCGCGGGCGCGATCAGCGCCAGCGACAGGTCGCTCACCCCGCGCGCGGCGGCATCCCTGATCGCCGGTTCCAGCGCCAGCGCCAGGTTTTCGGGGCTGATGCGCGGCCGCATCTCGGCCAGTGCGGTGCGCGCGGCCGCCGGGATCGTGGCAAAGCGCGTGTCCGCACCGGTGCGCAGTGCATCCGAGGGCAGGGCAAGCACCCGGACCAGCCCGTCGGTTTCATCCAGCCGGGTGATGGCGACCGACGAAAGCGACCACGCCCTGTCGCCCCAGCTGGCCGCCAGCCGCGCCTGCGCCGCTTCGATGGACCCCAGCACCCCGGCCCCCAGCCGCAGCCGTTCGGCGGTATCGAGGCCAAGCGCGACCTCCAGGTCGCCGGCATCCATGGCGATAACGTACAGCACCGCGCGGTTGGGTTGCCGTTCGCCGACCAGGGTCACCTGCAGGACCGTGTCGGTTGGCAGGCTGACCGTCCGCCCCGCGCCGCCACATTCTGCCGGAGAGCTGACGGAAAGCGTGACCGTGACCTCGCCGTCCGAAACCGGCAGCGGGACGGTCGGGATGGCGGTGAATTGTGCGGGCGTCGATCCCGCGACGGGATCCAGCGCCAGGGTCACCGGCGTGCCGTCGGCGCCGTCATAGACCAGGTCCATCCGGCAGGCCGCGCCGGACTGGCCGGCCGGCAGGGTGACGATGATCGCATTGGGCGCCCGGTCGCGCGCGCCGGCCACGATCTGCCAATGCCCGTCATCGACACGCTTGAGCAGGGCATGGCGGTCGCGCAGCGCCTCGAAGGCGCGGCCGGGGCAATCGGGGGGATCCATGAAGACATCGGCGCCCACCGCCGTCAGCACGCAATCCAAGCGGCTGGCCAGCGCGTCGGGCAAGACCTCCTCCTGACCGTCGGTGCCGACATAGGTCAGGCGCAGGGGGGTCAGGCGCAGGGGGGCGCCCGAAGGTGCGCCAGACGGGATGCCAGATGGGGCGGCTTCGGTGATGCGATCCGCCGGGCGCGGGCTGGTCGGCGGGGCGGTCTGCGGTTTGGGGGACGGTTCGGGTGTCGGTTCGGGTGTAGATTCGGGCGCGGCTGCGCTTTCTGCGACGGGGGCCGGACGCGGATCGGCCAGGGTCTGCGGTGGCGGCGCCTGGGTGGGCGCGGCCCGGTTCGGTTCGCTGTTGCGGAAGTCCAGGCAATCGGCGCTGCCGCACAGCGCCAGGATCACCCGGGCATCGTCCAGCCCGGCGGTGCGCAGGAAGATCCGCGTGTCCTGCGGCGCCCGGTCGGGGTTTACCGCCAGCACGTTGGCCTCGCCAAAGCGGGTTTCCGACAGCAGCGGCAGCGGATCGAAGACCCGGTGATCGCCGAACACCTGCACGCCGGGATCGCTGTTGGACGCCTGCGCCATCGGCTCGGGGAAGGACACCGGAACCGCGAACCCGCTTTCCACCCATTGCGAAAACGCCAGGTCGGCGGCCCGCACGTTGTCATACCGCCCGATCAGCAGGATCGGCAGCTCGGCCGGACGTGGCCCGCCGCGCAGATCCTCGAACGTATAGGGCGTGTCCTGTCCCATGAAGGGCCGGAACGCCATGCCGATCAGCGTGCAGCTCATCACGCCATCCGCCAGCGCGACGGGTTCCGAACGGGCGACCTGCGGCGTCACCCCGGATCGCAGCGGCACCAGGACCACCGGGGTGTCGCGCCCCGGCTTGCCATAGCCCGTCCAGCTCAGCCGCAGGGGCGCGGCGCTCAGCCGTTGGCTTTTGCGGGCCGAGGCATCGCCAAGCCCGGTGGCCGACAGCAGCGCGGCACAGTCGAAACGCGGCAACCCGTCCTGCGCGCGGGCAAATGCGGGCAGAAGGATCGAAAGGGTAAAGCAGAGGGTCCGAATGATCATGTCATCACCTGAAGATCACCACGTGGGCTTCGTCCTGCGGCCGGGCGGGCGCCAGGCCGGTTGTTCCATCGTCATTGCGCCGGCAGATCTGGGGATCGTCGCCGTCCCAGACCCAGATTTCCATCCGCACCGCCCGCGCCGCGCCGCCCTGCTGCGCCAGCCAGTCCAGAGCCGCCGGGCAGGCGTCGATCCCCAACTTCGGCAATCCGCCCTGCACCCGCTCCAGCTCGTCTCCGGCGACGAAGGACGACCACACGCTGCCGCCCGCGTAACCATAGCCCGGCTCGGACCCAAGTCCCGCATTGGCCAGCCGCTGTTCCAGCCGCGCGACCTCGGCTTCCAGTTCGGCGATGCGGTCGGGGTCTGTCCTGGGCGCGGTTTCGCAGGCCAGCAACCTGTCGTTCAGGGTGATGTTGATCCGCTGATGCTGCTCGACCTCGGCCTGGCACAGCGAAAGCGCCTCCTGCGCATCGCCCGTCGCGTCGCTTGTCGCGCAGGCCTGGCGCGCGTCGGCCAATCGCACCGAAAGGTCCGTGGTGAACAGCGCCAGCCGGTCGCGATCGGCAAGGCACGCGGCCAGCTGGTCCCCTTGCGGATCCCGGGCCTCAGGTGCCTCCTGCGCCGCCAGAGGCCCCGCGGCGAGGATCAGGGCCAGCGCGGCGTATGTCCGGCGCGTGGGGTACGGGATCATGCGTCTCACTCCTGCAGATAGCGCGTCAGCCGCGTGCGGGTCTGGTGCCACCAGAGCGTCACGACCACGAGCGTGGTGGAGGTCATGGCCAGTATGGCGATGACCAGCGTTTCAAGGAAGGCGACGTTGCGCAGCACCGCCAGGTTGCCCAGATCCTGCGGCAGCACCCGCGCCAGCGCCGGCCAGATCGCCAGCAGCCCCAGCGCCAGCAGTACCAGCGCATAGCCAAGCGCCGGACCCAGGTGCAGCGCCAGCACCAGCAGGATGTCGCGCAGCCGGAAGCCATGGGCCTGGAACAGCGCAAAGACCCTCTGGTTCAGTTCAAGGATATTGCCGATCACCAGGATCAGCACGACGACACAGCCCGTGGCGTTCAGAACCATCACCGCGCGGGGCACCTCGTTCGCGGCCCTGGCGATGCGGCGCAGGGTTTCCACCGCCGCGGCGCTGTCATCGCGGATCCGGTAGCCAAGGCCGTCGATCGCCGCGCGCGCCGCGTCGAACCCGTCGATCGGGAAATAGGCGGTGGCGATGCGAAAGGGATCGGGGGCGGCGCCGTCCTGCAGGTTGGCGGCGTATTGATAATCTTCCTCGAAGACCAGCAGGTCGGCCGACACCGGGTACAGCGGCGGCGGCTCGGCGATGGCCCCGGCGATGGTGATCGCCAGCGGTTCCAGCGTGCCGGCCTGTCCCGCCGCCCATTGCGCGCGGATCGGCTGGTCCGGGTCCAGGCCGCAGCGGTCATGCAGCAGATCCACGATGCGTCCGTCCAGCAATGCCACCCGGTCGTTGCCGGCGGTCAGGTCCTGCACCCGGCCCGTGCGCAGGACGGTCTGGCCCAGCAGCGGATCGGCCCTTGACAGCGCCACGGTCTCGAAGCTTTGCCAGCCGCGGCAGGTGTCGTTGGCGTCCACGAAGCGCAGCGCCGAATTGGGGATCGTGCGGCGGCCGAAGACGGCGGCGCGGGATGTGTCCAGCTCCTGTTCCGCCAGTCCGGCCTCAAGCGCGGATTGGACCCGGGCCAGGCCCGATTGCGGGTAAAGCGGATCCGCCTCGCGCCCACGCAGCCGGCTGTCGCCCACCACGTGTTCGAAGACGATGCGCGCGACCGACGGATCTTCCAGCCGTTCCCGGCTGTAACGCTGCGCCAGCGCGCCGAAGAACCCGGCGGCGAAGATCTGGGCGGTCAGCACCAGCAGGATCAGCACCAGCGCATAGCGGCTGTAGGCCAGGACGCGCCCCAGCAGGCGGCCGGCCAGGGGCGGATCGCCGGTCAGTCCCGGCGACAGCGCCTTGAGCCAGCGGTGTTCGCGGGCCGGGACCAGCAGGCCGGGTCGGTCGCGTTCCAGCTTTTCCGCTGTGGCGCTCGAGGCCGAGAGCGCCGTGGCGATCCAGCGGGCATACCCGGCGGGCGCGGGCGTGTCCGGGGCCTGCGTGAGGGCGGCATCATCGTCCGGGCGGGCGGGCGGCGGGGTCAGCGCCTCGTTCATGGCTTGCAGGCCGGCCAGGCGCAGGGCGTGGTCGGGCGCGGCGATCGCGCTTGCGATTTCGGCAGGGGCCTCGACGATGCGCCCACCCGAAACGAAGACGTAGTGATCCGCCCAGGCCGCCGCCTGTTCCAGATTGTGGGTGACCCAGATGACGGGGCGCCGTTTGCGCCCGGCCCAATCCTTCAGCGCGCCAAGGGCGGCGTCGGCATTGGTGGCATCCAGGCTGGATGTCGGTTCGTCACACAGGATCGCCTGCGGATCGGTCAGCAGCGCGCGCAGGATTGCCACGCGCTGCGCCTCGCCCCCCGACAGGTGGCGCGCGCGCCGCGCGATCAGGGACTTGCCGATCTGCGACAGGCCAAGACGGCGCAGCAGGTGGCGCAGGTCGGCCGGGTCGACGTGGCGGTCGGGATCGACGGCGCGGGCGGCGACATGTCCCTGCAGCGCATTGGTCAGCGCGGTGGCAGAGCTGAGCAGCAGGGAGGATTGGAACACGAAAGCGACCCGTCCGGGTGGATGACCTTCGGGCGGCAAGGGCCTGTTGTCAAACAGCAAAGCGCCACGTGGCCCGTAGGTCGGGCGCAGGAACCCGGCAAGCAGCGACAGCAGCGTCGTCTTGCCGGATCCGGACGGCCCGATGATCGCCGTGACGCCGGTGGCGGGCAGATCCAGCGCGTCGATCTCGATCCCGCGCACGGCGCCTTCCGGGCCGTGGGCGCTGTGGTGGTAGGCGATATTGCGCAGCGAAAACATGGTCAGCGCCGCCCCGCCGCAGCCATCAGGCCAAGCGTCATCGCGATTGCTGCGCCGATCACGGCCAGCGCCAGAGAGGCGGGTGGCCAGGCGCCGCCCTGACCCAGCTGCGGCAGGATCAGGCCGGCGAACCAGGCCAGCCCGTGCAACGCGCCAAGCTTCGCGCGGCGCGCGCTCAGCCGCAGGATCAGCGCCGGGATCAGCGCCGTGGCCAGGGCCAGTCCCGCGTTGACGGCGAGCACATGCAAAGGCGTGGCGACCAGGTCTTCAAGCCGACCGGAAACGCCCAGCCAGGCCGCCGCCGCGCGCCAAAGAACGGCCCACAAAGCGACCCCCAGCCCGACCCGCAGCGTCAGCCACAAGGCGGCCCGCAGCCGTCCGTCCATCAACGCCAACCCGATCGCGGCGGCACTGGCGGGAATGACGGCGAGGCCGATCATGATCCGCCCTCGGGCAGGGCACGCAGTTCCGATGACATCAGCGCCGCGCAGGCGCCGCCGGTCTGCGCGATCTCGCCCTGGCGATAAGCGGCCACGTCGGGGGCACCGGCGACCACGGCCAGCAAGGCCTCGCCAAAGCGGCGCCAGAGGGCGCGGGCGGTGTCGGTGTCGGTTTCGGGCCGCGATCCGAAGGTGCGGTCGATGGCATGGGTGACATGGCCCAGCATCAGCGGGCAGGCGCTGGCCTCGGACAGATCCAGCAGGCGGGTGGAAAAATCGGCGACACGTGTCGCGCAGGTCCCCGAAGGTGCGGCCTTGAGCCAGGCGATGACCCGCCAGGCGCGGACCTGGAAGCTGCTTGGGTCGGCGGCGTAGGCGGCGTCAAGCCGGGGCAGGATCCGGTCGCCCCATTGCGCGGTCGTGGCCGTGGGGGCGGCGGCCATGGCCTGCCAGAAAAGACGGTCGGACAGGTGCGCGCCGCTCTGGCCATCCGCGGAAACAGATGTCGTTTCGCCGAATTGCAGCGCCGTCAGCGCGCGCTGGCTGTCAAGGATCCCCGCGCCCTCGGGCGTCCCGGCCTGTGCTTCGGCCAGCGCGTCAAGGGCGGTTTCGGGACGGTCGGCAATGGCGGCGATGGCGGCCAGCGTGCGGGTGGTGTCATCCCAATCCGCCTGGACGGCGCCACGCATGGCGGCGGTATCCCCGAACCGGATGGCGCTGGCTTCGCAGCGCCGCGCCTGTTGCGCGGCGACGCGGGTGCGGTCGACCACCGGGTCGGGCGGCGGGACCAGCGCGTGGAATTCCAGCCCAGTGCGGGTCCATTCGGCCAGTGCCGCGGCGGGCAGAAGCACGAGGAGAAGCACAAGCGCCTTCACCGGAACATCGCCTCTGCCGAATAGGAACCGGGCGTCAGGCCGATCTGGACGGTGACGCGGCCGGCATCCGACGCCGCGCGCAGGGGCAGCGGGGCGAACTGGCGGTTGCAGCGGTCAAGGTATGCGGCAAGGCCCGTCACATCCGCCACATCGGCGGCGACATAGGTGCGCATAAGGCGGCGGCCGGTTTCGGGGCAGGCACTGTCGGGGGCGGGCTGCAGGACCTCGCGTTGCCATGGTCGGGGCAGCGCATCGGGGCGGAACGACAGCCGCAGGGAAAACGACCGGGGATCGGCATCGTCGTGCAGCGTCAGGGCCTGGTAGCCGTCATCGCCGTCATAGGCGTCAAGCACGTCGCGCATCCCCGCCGCGATCGCGTCCATGTCGAGGATCGTCAGCCTGGTTCCGTCATAGACCGCCCAGGATCCGCGTTCGGCCACGGCCGACCAGGTCGGCGGCTGGACCGGGCGGGCGATGTCGGGTTGAGACAAGGTGGCGGCGGGTTCCGGGCGCGGGGTGCGGGTAAGTTGAAACGAGACGAAGGCAAAGAGCATCAGAACCGCGCTGAAAAACGCGATCGAAAGATCCAGCGCGGCGGTGTCGTCCTCTTCGGTCATGTCTTCGGGCACGGGCGCGCTCATTGGGCGACGGCCAGCGGGCCCAGCGAAAAGATGGCGGGCGGGCCGGTATAACCGGGCCGGGCGACATCGGCGTTCAGCGCGCGGACCAGGTCGGCAGAGGCCCAGGCCAGGCAGGTGGCCGGGATCGGGTTGTCGGCGTCGCCCGCGATGGCCAGCGAATAGAACAGCCGCGGCGGCAGGTCGAGCCGGGCGGGCAGGGCGGCAAGATCTTCGGGCGTCTCCAGAAGGATGACCCGGTCGGTGTCGACCCGCAGCGCCGGGCGGCCGCCTGTTTCGGTGCACCAGGCGGTTATGTCGGCCTGGATCGGCGGGGTCACCGGCGGATCGGGGCGCAGGACGGCGAGGACCAGCATCAGCGCGGCACTGGCCGAGACGAACAGATCCGTCATCGCGATGCCCATGGCCCCGGGGCGGATCATGGCGCCGTTCCCAGGCTGAAGAGTTTGCGGAACAGCAGCAGCAGGATCGCCGCTGTAAGGCCAAGGAACGTGGTGTCGAAGGCGGTGGAAAGGCCGGCGATCAGGTCGCCGGGTTCCCCTGCGGCCATGGCAGGGGCCAGACCCGCGACAGCGCGGGAAATGCCGATGATCGTCCCCAGGAAGCCCAGCGACGTGAACAGCGTCTGCGCCCAGAGCCCGAAGGTGTCATAGGCCACGGCCGCCCCCGTCCCGTGCCGCAAGGCCACGAACAGCGCGTGCAGCGGCACGGCGCACAGACCCGCCAGCAGGGAGAACTGGTAGGGCGCGGCCAGGCTGCGCGCCAGGAGGCCGGGCAGATAGCCCATGCCGGCGGTCTGATCGGCGGGCAGGCCCGCGATCAGCCCCAGCACCAGCGCGATCCCCAGCGCACCGCCCGCGACAAGCAATGCGCCCAGGCCGGCACCGGCCAGCCGCGCCTCGGAGACGGTCCGCGCCATGATCAGGGCGACGTTTCGTCCAGGAGCCGGCTGGCGACGTCCTTGCCGGCGTCGATGATTTCCGAGAAATCCACGATATTGGCGCGGATCAGCGCGGCCGCCTGCTGCACGCTGTCGGCCTTGATGAAAAACGCGATGGCCTCGCGGTTTTCCTCGAGCGTGCGGATCAGGTTGCGGGCCTCGATCACGGTGCGGGCGCGGGCCTCGTCATCGTCCTGAAGTCCGTCCAGCACGGCCTGCAGGTTGGGAACCTCGGCCTTGATGATCTTGTTGTTGGACGCCTCGGCCTCGGCGATCAGGGCGGTGGTCTGTTCCTTGTAATCGTCGATGGCGGTGTCGAAATCCGATCCGTCCTCCATCTCCCTGGTGGCGGTGCTCAGCTGATCGATCAGATCGGCAACCGTGGCGTCGGCCTGTTCGATGTCGACAAGCCCCTGTTCCAGCTGGTCCAGGAACACCGGGTAATCCTGGGCGCGCTGTTCCAGCGATGTCATGAGCTCGGCAATGGAACTGGCCATTTCGGCCACGCGGGCCTTTTCGCTGGGCGTCGGCTGGGCGGTGGCGAAACCGGCCCAAAGGCCAAGGGACGCCGCCCAAAGGAGGCGCGCAAGAAGGCGGGGAAGGAAGCGGAAACCCATCTGGATCTTTCTCCGTCTGGTTGGAATTGTGTCAGTCTGCGGTCACGGGACCGTCGGGATTGCAGTATATGATGTGCAGGTCGACGATGCCCACGATGACATCGGCCGCGTTTTCCAGCGTGGCGACCGAAGACGTCAGCGTTTCGATTTGCCCTTTCAGCGAATCAAGCCGCGCCTCGGCGTCGCGGGTCACCTGGTCGACCAGCCGGTCCGACCCCGTTGTCGCCGCATTGTCGCGCACGAAGGTTTCCCATTCGGTCTGGCAGGCCTGGATGTCGGTGGCCTGGTTGCGCAGCGAGATCAGCTTGGCGGGGTTCTCGGTGGCGATGTCGTAGTTGCGATCCAGCTCGTCGATGGAAAAGGCGCACAGCAGTTCCTGGTTGTCCACATCGCTCCAGTCGCGGGTCAGAAGATCGCCGTATTGCGACACTTCGTCGTCGATGACGCGCACCAGAAGTTGAGCTTCGCCAATGAGTTGCGACACGGAAGGCGAACAGGACGGCGCCACCTTGGCCAGTTCGCAGATACGCCGTTCCGAGAGCTTTTCAAGCTGTGAACAATCGGTTTCCTGGCTCATGCCTGCCTCTGTCCCGGCGGCCGGTGCGGTGTCGGCGGCTGCGGTTTCGAAATGGGCGGCGCATTCGGGCGCGTCGGTCAGCGGCGGCTGATCCGGGCCCCGTCCGACAAGCCCGTTATCAAGACAGTAACCAACATGTTCCTTAAGAAAGTCTGGATCTTCGCAGGCCGGCGCACAGCTTTTGAGGCAAGCGGTCTGCAGGTCGGGCGAGGTACACCCCTGCGGCACATCGGCGGCGGAGGCGCCGCAATGCAAAAATGCCGAAATTGTGACTGAGAGGATAGTGGCGGCGCGCATGCAAACTCCCTGCTGGGGCCTAAGTGACGGCGGAGCGTCAATAGCGTCAAGGCTTTATGACCTTGCAAGGCGACCATCCGCCGCCCGGACCGGGATGCATATAGGTACGATCTTAACCACAATCTCGTCCCGTTAACACATCATTTACCTATAATGGACAGATCGAGGCCGGTTTCCTGCCCATTTCCGGTCTCATTCGTTAACTAAGGTCGATTTGCTGTGGAAAAATAAATGAGCAACCAAAATGTCGTTAACCGATGATATGTCCGCTCAGCCCCCGGGACTGAGATCCCGTCGACCCCGTCGGAACGCCCCCAAGATGCGTGTTCTGGCGGTGGACGATGATCAGAGTATCCTTGCACTGCTGCAAACCGCGCTGTCCGCTCTTGGTCAGTTCGAGGTCAGCATTGCGGATTCGGGTGAAGAAGCCCTTCGCCAGATCGAACGGGCGGAGAAACCGTTCGACTGCTTCCTTCTCGACATCCAGATGCCGAACATGAACGGGATCGAATTGTGTCGCGCCATCCGGGCCAGACGGGCGCATCACAAGACCCCGATCCTGATGCTGACGGCCATGTCGGAACGCAAGTACATCGACGAAAGCTTCGTCGCCGGTGCGACCGATTACGTGACCAAGCCGTTCGACTTCTTCGAACTGCGCAGCCGCCTGTCGGCCGCCCAGCGGATCCTGCAGGAACACGCCCGCGCCAGCGACAGTGTCGAGGTTGCCCGCAAGCTCAAGCAGGAGCTGGACGCGAACCTCAAGATCGCGCTGGACGATCCGGTGGGGATGCCCGACATCGACCGGATGCTGGGGCATGCGGAGTTCGAGAATTACGTGATGCAGCTGGGTCAGACCAAGCGTTTCACGTCCTTCGTGGTTGCCGTGCGCATCGTCGATGCCGCCCGCCATCACGCGGCGCTCAGCAACGCGGATTTCCGCGAAGCGCTGCAGGAAACCGGGCGGGCCCTGTCCAAGTTCACCCGCAAGCCCGAAAACATGCTGTCCTATCGCGGCAATGGCGTCTTCCTGTGCATCTGCCAGGGGCGCGGGTCTGTGCTGACGGGGGAAATGCGCGAGCCTCTGAACCGGATGCTGGCGACGATGATGGCCTCGCGCCGGTTCGATGTCACCTTCGAGGTCGAGATCAGCCCGCCGGTGTCGCTGCGCCTGACGACGCGGTCCGGAGCGCTGTTTTCGCTGAGCAAGGCGACCTCGGCCCTGGACGAGGCACAAGACTTGAGCAGTTCCGCACGGCGCCTGACCCGCAGTGGACGGGCGCCGGAAGACAGCCAGCGCAATGACAGGCTGGCATACGAAGCGGTCCTGAAGGACCTTCTTGACGAAGAGCCATCGCTCAATCGGTACTGAGCACGACCCCGACCGGCGCCTTGCGTAAAAAGGCGCCGGTCCTGAACAATTGGTCTCAGGGTCAAAATTTCGCCGAATTGTCGAACGTATATCAACAATGCGGCCTTTCAGTCTGGATTGGCGACCGCGAGACGAATTGAGGGCCGGAATGGTCGCCATCGAGCAGAACGACAACGATCCCGCAACCATTGCCCGCGTCCGAACGCTTGAAAAACAGCTGCGCGACTATGTCACCATCACGCGCAAGCTGGTGTGGCAGCGCCAGGCGATCTTTCTGGCCGCGACGCTTCTGACGGCGTCCTATTATGACGCGGCGATCGCGTTCACCACCTATGCGGCCGTGGTGGCGACCGAGGTGGTCGATCACATCCTTGCCTACCGCGTCGATGCCTGGCGCCCCGATGGCGCAGACCCCAAGCGCGCGCGCAGGTTTCTGTACTGGGTGCTGGCCAACACGCTGCTGAGCGCGCTGGCGATATCGACCTTCGTGTTCAGCGTGTCGCTGCAACAGCCGGTGGGCGAACATTTCACGCCGCTGTTCTTTTTGTTCGCGGCGGCGCTGTTTGCCGCGATGAACAACCATCAGGTCGTCCAGTCGCTTATCCTGAGGCTGGTGATCTACGGCGCGACCTTCATGGGCATCGCGTTGCTGGACATCATCCGGGTCAAACCTTCGCTGGACTCGGTGCTGTGGCTGCATTTCTTCACCACGCTCTTCGTGCTCTACTTCATCATCGATTGTTCCTATGTCTTCCTGCAGCTCTACCGGGCCAACCTGAACCACCTGGAAAAGCTGACCCAGGAACACAAGCGCACCAAGGCCGCCTACAAGGTCAAATCCGAATTCGTCTCGACCGTCAGCCACGAGCTGCGCACGCCGCTGACGTCGATCAAGGGATCGCTGGACCTGATCAATTCGGGGATGCTGGGCAAGGTGCCCGAAAAGATGGAACCGATCCTGGCCATCGCCGGGCGCAATTCCGGCCGGCTGGCGGCGCTGATCAACGACATCCTCGACCTGCAAAAGATCGAATCCGGCGAGATGAACTATCGCTACGAGCTGCTGGACGTGCACGCGCTTCTCAGCGAGGCAATCGCTTCGAACCAGGGCTTTGCCGAAAGCTTCGGGGTGATCCTGGAAGATCCGCCCGAAATGGGAGAGACGTTGCTGGTGCGCGGCGACGAGGTCCGCCTGATGCAGGTGTTGACCAACATCCTGTCCAACGCCGTCAAGTTCTCGAACGAAGGCGAACGAGTGCGGGTGGGCTACAAGCGGCTGGGCAACCGGGTGCGGATTTCAGTGCAGGACGTCGGCGTCGGCATTCCGGAAGGCGCCCACGAAAAGGTCTTCGACAAGTTCACCCAGCTGGACAGTTCGGATCAGCGCAAGGTCGGCGGCACCGGTCTGGGGATGAGCATCTCGAAGCAGATCGTCGAACATCACGGCGGCACGATCGACTACATCAGCACGGTCGGGCAGGGGACGACCTTCTTCGTCGATCTCGATCTGGTCTGACGGGCGCGCCCCCGGGCCATTGTGACCCAGCGTCACTTGGCGGCGCGGATGGAGATTGTGCACAGCATTGCAATTGTTTGTTTTTCTGGCAGTTTTTCGGCACCGGATCCGGAGGCGTGACCGCCAACCCACGGATTGTTCCAACTTCCGGCCTTGTGGCGGCAATAAGGCAGAAACCTGTAGACATCGTGGCGGGCGGTTCGCAGTGTCCGGTCAAAACCTCGGAACGAGATTTGGCAGTGAAACACTCACGGACGACCGTGGCGGATGCGCCCGCCCGGTCCGTATTCCCCGATCTGGCCCCGCCAGAGCCGCCCCGGCCGGCCCCGGCCAGGGCCGGCACACCGCCCTTGGCGCAACTGCGCGCGGCGGGCGCGCAGGGGCAATTGCGGGCCAGCGTGTTGTCCTTCGAAACGATCGGCGATCATGGCAATCTGCTGGTGAACTACCTGCGGGCGCGCAAGAAGACCTTCATCGACCGGCTGCATTGGGACCTGCCGCATGCGGACGGGATGGAATTCGACCAGTACGACACGCCGCAATGCCGCTGGGTGATCGTCCACGAATACGGAGAAATCATGGGCGGGGTTCGCCTGCTGCCGACCACGGCGGCCTGCGGCATCTATACCTACATGCTGCGCGACGCGCAGCGCGGGCTGTTGGACAGCATTCCCACCGACGTGCTGTTCCTGGAGGCGCCGATGCTGCCCCTGGTGTGGGAGGCCTCGCGGCTGTTCATTTCCGAAGACGTCCCGGCGACCCGGCGCAATGATGTCCAGGCAGTGCTGATGCAGACCATGGCGCGCACGGCCGCCGAAAACGGCGCACGCTACGTGATTGGGATCGTGCCCTGGGTGTTTTCGCGCTGGTTGCGGCGGCTGGGGCTCGCGGCGCTTCCGGTGGGGCCGCGTTTCGCCATCGACAGGATCACCAGCCAGGCGGCCCTGTTCAACGTCTCGCGCTACATCGACTGACGCCGTCAGATCACCGCCTGCATCCCGGAGGGTTCGGCAAACACGGTCTTGACCGACAGCGCCCCGTCGGCCCAGTCAAAGCACCGGATCCGCAGGGGGTCGACCCCGGCCTTGCGCGGCGTACCCCGGGCGCAGGCGTCAAGGGCGGGCATGTCCGGTGGGATCAGCACGCTGGAAGGCTCCGCCGCCGCCACCAGCGTCCCCGCCCAGTGCATCGCGACATCGCAGTGCACATGACCACAGGCCAGTTGCAGGACATCGCGCCCCGCGAGGGTGGCGGCCAGCGCCTCGCCACCATCGAAGGCAAAGCCGTCCATGAACGGCAGACCCATGGGGCAGGGCGGGTGGTGCAGGAAGATCAGCGTCGGCCGGTCGTCCAGCCGCCCCGACAGCCAGTTCTGCTGTGCCGCCGGGAACGCGCCGGCGGTCTGGCCTTCGACAACCGAATCCAGCCCGATCACGTGCAGCCCGTCCAGGTCCAGCGACAGGTTCAGGAACGGCGCGCCCTCCCACACCTGGTCGGGAAAGGCGGCGCGCATCGCGGCGCGTCCGTCGTGGTTTCCGGGCAGTATTCTCAGCGGCGCGCGAAGCTCCGCCAGGATCTGGGCCGCCTGGTCGTATTCGGCGGGACCTTCCGGCAGCGGGCCCATTTCCACCACGTCGCCGGTGTGAATCACCAGGTCCGCCGACAGCTTGTTTACCGCCGCGACCAGGGATCTCAGCCGGGCAGCCGTATCCACCTGGCCCTTCCACAAGCGGCCCCGTGCGGTCACGTGGCTGTCGGTCAATTGCACGATACGCGGCATGCGGTCACTCCCTGTGCCTGGCCCTGCACGCAAATCCTTAGCGGGACGCGACATTCAGGTGAACCCTGTCATCCGGTCCCGCCGCGTGGCATAGTGGCGGTGTGCAGGGGACCCGACGGCCATGGATCCGCACCTGCCGTCACGCGCTTTCTTCTGGCAATGCGAAGGAAAGAATGTTAGCGCAATCATGAGGCCTGGGTTGTTGGCCGGGCCCGCAGCGACCGACGCAAGTGAGGGGAGCGGGAAACAATGACACTCAACGCCACGATCGACCGGGTGACCGACCGGATACGCGAACGCAGCCGGCCCAGCCGGGATATCTATCTGGCGCGGATCGGCGCCGCGCGGGACAAGGGGCCGGCACGGGCGCACCTGTCGTGTTCGGGCCAGGCCCATGCCTATGCCGGCGCCGGGCCGGACCAGGACGCGCTGGCCACGAAAAGTGCCGGCAACCTCGGGATCATCACCGCCTACAACGACATGCTGTCGGCGCATCAGCCGTTCGAACGCTTTCCCCAGCTGATCCGCGATGCCGCCCGCGAAGCCGGTGGTACCGCGCAGGTCGCCGGTGGCGTTCCGGCCATGTGTGACGGGGTCACCCAGGGCGAGGCCGGGATGGAATTGTCGCTGTTTTCGCGCGATGTGATCGCGCTGGCAACCGGCGTGGCGCTGTCGCACAACACCTTCGACGCGGCGGTCTTCCTGGGCGTCTGCGACAAGATCGTGCCGGGGCTGGTGATCGGGGCGCAGGCCTTTGGCCACCTGCCGGCGGTTTTCCTGCCGGCCGGTCCCATGACCTCGGGCCTGTCCAATGACGAAAAGGCCGAGGTGCGCAAGAAGTTCGCCGCCGGCGAGGTGGGCCGCGATGCCCTGATGGCCGCCGAGATGGCCGCCTATCACGGGCCCGGCACCTGCACCTTCTACGGCACCGCCAACACCAACCAGATGCTGATGGAGTTCATGGGCCTGCACCTGCCGGGCGCGAGCTTTGTCAATCCCAACACCGACCTGCGCGACGCGCTGACCCGCGAAGGCGCCAAGCGCGCGTTGTCGCTGTCGGCGCTGGGGAACAATTACACGCCGGTGGGCGAGATCCTGGACGAACGGGCCTACGTGAACGGCATCGTCGGCCTGCACGCGACCGGCGGGTCGACCAACCTGGTGATCCACATGGTGGCCATGGCCCGTGCCGGGGGCATCGTGCTGGACTGGGAGGACTTTTCGGAACTGTCCGACACCGTGCCCCTGATGGCGCGGGTCTATCCCAACGGTCTGGCCGACGTGAACCATTTCCACGCCGCCGGCGGCCTGGGCTACATGATCGGCTCGCTTCTGACCGAGGGGCTTTTGCACGACGACACCCGCACCGTGGCGGGCGACGGTCTGAACAACTATACCGCCGAGCCCAAGCTGATCGACGGCGCGCTGTCCTGGCAGCCCGGATCGGGCCACAGCCTGAACGAAAAGATCCTGCGCCCCGCCAATGACCCGTTCCAGCCGACCGGCGGGCTCAAGCGCCTGTCGGGATCGCTGGGTGTGGCGGTGATGAAAGTGTCCGCCGTGGCCGAACAACACCAGGTCGTCGAGGCGCCTGTGCGGGTGTTCCACGACCAGGAAGAGGTCAAGACCGCGTTCAAGGCCGGCGAATTCACCGATGACGTCATCGTCGTGGTGCGTTTCCAGGGGCCCAAGGCCAACGGCATGCCGGAACTGCATTCGCTGACGCCGCTGCTGTCGATCCTTCAGGGCAGGGGCCAGAAGGTGGCGTTGGTCACCGATGGCCGCATGTCGGGTGCCTCCGGCAAGGTGCCCGCCGCGATCCATGTCTCGCCCGAGGCGCTGGATGGCGGGCCGATCGCCAGGCTGCAGGACGGCGATGTCGTCCGGGTCGATGCCAAGGCCGGCACGCTTGAAATTCTGACCGACGGCGTGCTGGATCGCCCCAATGCCACGGCCGACCTGTCGTCGGTCCGGCACGGCACGGGGCGCGAATTGTTCGCCATGTTCCGCAATACGGTCGGCACCGCGGATACGGGTGCCACCATCTTCTCGGAGATTTCCGCATGACCCCCCAAGAGGCCAGCCAGAAAAGCCGCGAGATCTGTCTTCTCGCGCCTGTCATCCCGGTGCTTGTGATCGACGACGCGGGCTCTGCCGCGTCGCTGGCCAAGGCGCTGGTGGCCGGCGGTCTGCCGGCGCTGGAAGTGACCCTGCGCACGCCCGCGGCGTTGGATGCGATCAAGGCGATGGCCGCTGTCGAAGGCGGCGTGGTCGGCGCGGGCACGCTGGTGACGCCGGCGGACGTGAAGGCGGCCAAGGCGGCGGGCGCGCGGTTCGGCGTGTCGCCGGGGGCGACCGATGCGCTTTTGCAAGCCTGCGAGGACGAGGACCTGCCGTTGCTGCCCGGCGCCGCCACCGCGTCCGAGGCGATGCGGCTGCTGGAACGGGGTTATGACGTGATGAAGTTCTTCCCCGCGGAAGCCTCCGGCGGAGCGAAAGCGCTGAAGGCGATCGGTGGTCCGCTGCCGCAGATCTCTTTCTGCCCGACGGGGGGCGTGTCGACGGGAAATCTGAATGATTACCTGAGCTTGCCGAACGTTCTGTGTGCTGGAGGAAGCTGGGTCGCGCCGTCGAGCCTGGTCGATGCGGGCGCCTGGGACGAGATCGAGAAGCTCGCCGCGGATGCCGTCAAGCTGGCGGTCTGACCCCGATAGCTGCCTGACCCCGAAGGGGCCCTGCGTGAGAGCGTGAAAAAAACGAACCCTATCCACGTGATCGGGACGACACGCAGGGCAACAGGGCTCAGTTGATAATGCGACTGATAATGCGATGCCGGCAGATCAGGCGGCCGAAAGCCGCCTGTTCAGCATGTGGGTCCGATCCGGCGAAGCCGGGTCAGCTGCCCCAGTGACGCACCGGGCCGCAATCCATGTGGACGAAGTCCGATCCGGAGTATTTGCCGACGCCGCCACCGTGGCATGCCATGGCCGCTTTGACCATCTGGTTCACGGACCGCGAGGCGAGCCGAAGGTCGGCGGCCTGGCCCTTCATGTGCAGCGAATTCTTGGCGACACCGGAAGACCGGCGGCGCAGCATCGCGTTGGTCTCGGGGCTGCGGTAGCCCGAGAGCAGCATGTAGGGTTCGTTCACGTCCATGAGGTTGTGGGCGGCTGCCATGATGTCGACGGTTCTGCTGTCGATGTTCATGTGCTTGTCGTTCCGCCAGTCACGCATGAAATGCGTGATCTCGGTCAAGGCGTCCTTGATGTAGGTTCCTTCGATCCAGTAGATCATGTCGACCCGTTCGCCTGTGCGACCCGAATACATGCTGACCCGGCGAATGTCTCCGCCACCTCGAAGAAAGCCTGCTGCCTTGGAGTAAGTGGGCGCGGCCGAAATGGCCGTAGCCGCAAATGCACCCAAAAGGGCGCGGCGGGAAAAACCCGCTGAGCTGTTTTTTGTCATTTACCTGCGTCGTCCCGTACGCTTTCTGCCTGCCCGCGATGTTACGCGAGCGTTTTTTTCACTCATCCCCACAAGTGACGGGAACTTTATGGCATGGTTCCGCGTTGGCACCAAGCCGCGAGTGGTTTGAACTTTATCTGTCACGGATTTTCGGCAAGTTCTTGCGCAACTCTGTGCAAAGTTGCATTTCTGACACATTGAGTGCCGAAGTTTCCCCAAGACCGCGACACAGCTCAACTTGGCCTAAATGTGAATAGACAATCTTGGGGCCGCTTCCCACGGTTTTGAGAGTTAATTCATACGTTTCAGGTCGAGTCCTTATCATGACACGCAAGCCATTCATCCCCTCCCTCCGGCGCCTTGGCGCGGTGATCGCCGTTGCGGCGATGGCCGGCGCGGGCGCGGTTTCCGCTCAGCAGATATCCGCCTTCCAACAGGTTCTTGCCGCTGCGTCAGCGCGCGACGACGCGGTCGGCGCCTTCTATCGCACCAACGGATATCAGCCGATCTGGACCGGCGAGTCGCAAATTGAACGTCAAAGGCGGGCTGCGCTGATCGATGCGATAGCACAGGCGCCGCTTTATGGCCTGCCCGTTGCGCGCTATGATCTGCCGGGGCTGAAGGCGCGGATGGCGTCCGCGCGCACCATGACCGACATGGCCCGGGTCGAGGCCGAGCTGAGCGCGACGCTGGTCGAATTCGCGACCAACATGCAGTTCGGCGCCCTGAAACCGGGGCGGGTCGACAGCGATATCAAGCGCAAGGTGCCCTACACCGACCCGATGCTGTACCTCACGCAGTTCCAGCAGATGAGCCCGGCGGCGTTCTTCCGGTCCCTGCCTCCGAAAAGCCCCGAATTCCGTGCACTGATGAAGCAGAAGCTGATCTTCGAGGACGAGCTGGCCGCGGGCGGCTGGGGGGCCACCGTGCGGGCGTCGAAGTTGGAACCGGGGGACACCGGCACCGCCGTCGTCGCGCTGCGCGACCGGCTGGTGCGGATGGGCTACCTCGACCGGACGCTGACGGCGAATTACGACGCCACCATGAAGGCGGCCGTCGAACGGTTCCAGGAGGATCACGGGCTGACGGTCGACGGCGTGGTGGGTGGCGATACCCTGGCCGAGATCAACGTGTCGATGGACGACCGCCTGCGGTCGATCATCGTCGCGATGGAACGGGAACGCTGGACCAACATGCCCCGGGGCGAACGCCACATCTGGGTCAACCTGACCGATTTCACCGCCAAGGTCGTGGACGACGGCAAGGTGACCTTTGTCACCCGCGCGGTGATCGGGGCCAACAGCAGCGACCGGCGCAGCCCTGAATTCTCGGACGAGATGGAATACATGGTCGTCAACCCGAGCTGGTACGTGCCGCGGTCGATCGTCACCAAGGAATACCTGCCGAAGCTGCAGCGCAATCCCAACGCCGCCTCGCACCTCGAGATTACCGACAGCCGGGGCCGTCAGATCAATCGCGGGGCGGTGAACTTTGCCGCCTATACGGCCAGGTCCTTCCCCTTTTCGATGCGCCAGCCCCCGTCCAGCCGCAACGCGCTGGGGCTGGTGAAGTTCATGTTCCCCAACCCCTACAACATCTACCTGCACGACACTCCGCAAAAGGCGCTGTTCGACCGCGAGGTGCGGGCGTTCAGCCATGGCTGCATCCGCCTGGCGCAACCGTTCGACCTGGCCTATGTTTTGCTGTCCCGTCAGACAGCGGATCCCGAAGCGGTGTTCCAGGCGGCGCTGAACACCGGCAAGGAAACCAAGATCACGCTGGACCGGAAGGTGCCGGTACACCTTGTCTATCGCACGGCGCTGGCGGATGAACGGGGCCATATCGGCTATCGCCGGGACATGTATGGCCGCGATGGCGAGATCTGGGATGCACTTGCGGCACAAGGGGTTTCTCTGCGCGCGCAGGGCAGCTAAACCGATCCGGTAATTTCCGGATCGGAGGCGAATATGGGACACAAGGTCGGAGACATAGCGGCAGCACTGGACGCGACGCTGGAAGGCGACGCAAGTGTCGAGATCACCCATGCCGCCGAACCCGCGGCGGCCGACGAGATGGCGCTGGCCCTGGCGATGTCGCCCAAATACGCCGAGGCGCTGTCGGCCGGAAAGGCCCGCGCCGCCATCGTCTGGCCGGGGGCGGACTGGCGCGCCATGGGGCTTGAGGCAGCGATCATCGCGCCGCGCGCACGGGTCGCCATGGCCGGCCTCACCCGGATCTTCGATCCGGGGCAGGGCTATGGCGCGGGCATCCACCCCCAGGCATTGGTCGATCCCACCGCCGAGCTGGGCGATGACGTGTCGGTCGGGCCGTTTTCCGTCATCGCCGCCGGCGCGAAGATCGGCGCCGGAACGGTCATCGGGCCGCTTTGCTACGTGGGGACGGACGTGCGCATAGGTCCCGGATCCTTCCTGCGCGAACATGTCAGCATCGGCGCCCGCGCCCGCATCGGCGCGCGCTTCATCGCCCAGCCCGGGGCCCGGGTGGGCGGCGACGGATTTTCCTTCGTGACGCCCGAGAAATCCAACGTGGAAGCCGCGCGCGAAGACTTTGGCGCCAGCGAGGCGGCGGGCGAAGGTCAGGCCTATCTGCGGATCCATTCGCTGGGGGGCGTGGTGATCGGCGACGATGTCGAGATGGGGGCCAACAGCGCCGTCGACAGCGGCACGGTCCGGCCCACGCAGATCGGCAACGGCACCAAGATCGACAACCTTGCCCAGGTGGGACACAATGTCATCGTCGGCCACGACACGCTGCTGTGCGGCCAGGTCGGGCTGGCCGGGTCCTGCCGGGTGGGCAACAACGTCGTGCTGGGCGGCCAGGTCGGTGCGGCCGACAATATCTTTATCGGCGATGGGGTTGTGGCCGCCGGCGCCACCAAGATCACCGGCAATGTGCCCGCCGGCCGGATCATCATGGGCTACCCGGCGACCAAGATGGATACCCAGGTGTCCATGTACAAGGCGATGCGCCGTCTGCCCAGGCTGATGACCGACTTCGCCGAACTGCAAAAGGCGGTTTCCAAGCTGATCCCGAAGGATTAAGTGAGCCCGAAGACAACGGCCGGGCCAGGACGGGGGACAGGCATGAGCATCGAGGATCAGGTGATCCGCATCATCGCGGAACAGGCCGTGCTGGAGCCGACCGACGTCACGCCCGACAGCACGCTGGACGATCTGGGGATCGACAGCCTGGGGCTGGTCGAAAGCATCTTCGCGATCGAGGAAGAATTCGACATATCGGTGCCGTTCAACGCGAACGAACCCACCGACAGCGGGTTCGACATCTCGACCGTGGCGGCCATCGTCGCCGGGGTCGAAAAGCTGGTCGCCGAGCAGAAATGACACGCGGGACATCGGGGCAATGAACATGAAACGGGTCGTGATCACCGGCGCCGGGACGATCAATGCGCTTGGTCATTCGGTCCCCGCGACGCTTGAGGCGATGCGCGAGGGCCGATGCGGTATCGGCCAGCTGGAATTCCGCGATGTCGAACGCCTTGCCATCCAGATTGGCGGGCAGGTGCGCGGCTTTGGCGCCGAGGGCCGGTTCAATCGCCAGCAGATGGCCCTGTACGACCGGTTCACCCAATTCACCCTGATCGCTGCGCACGAGGCGATGACCCAGTCCGGCATCGAATTCGTGGGCGACCTTGCGGCGCGCTCCGGCGTGGTGCTGGGCACGGCGGGCGGCGGGGTCAGCACCTGGGACGACAATTACCGGTCGGTCTATGAGGACGGCAAGAACCGGGTGCACCCCTTCGTCGTGCCCAAGCTGATGAACAACGCGGCCGCCAGCCACGTGTCGATGGAATACAACCTCAAGGGACCGTCCTTCACCGTGTCCACCGCCTGCGCCTCGTCCAACCACGCCATGGCGCTGGCCTTCGACATGGTGCGCCGGGGCATGGCGCCTGCGATGCTGACGGGCGGTGCGGAAAGCATGCTGTGCTTTGGCGGCGTGAAGGCCTGGGAAGGGCTGCGGGTGATGTCCAAGGACGCCTGCCGCCCGTTCAGCGCCAACCGCAACGGCATGGTCCAGGGCGAGGGCGCCGGCATCTTCGTCTTCGAGGATTACGACCACGCTAAGGCCCGTGGTGCCGAGATCCTGTGCGAGGTCGTGGGGCAGGCGATGTCGTCGGACGCCGCCGACATCGTCATGCCCTCCAAGCAGGGGGCGTCGCGCGCGATGGCCGGGGCGCTGAAGGATGCAGGGATATCGGGTGACGCTGTGGCCTACATCAACGCCCACGGCACCGGCACGGCGGCCAATGACAAGACCGAATGCGCCGCGGTGGCGGATGTCTTCGGCCCGCATGCGGACAACCTGATGATATCGTCCACCAAGTCGATGCACGGTCACCTGATCGGCGGCACCGGCGCGGTCGAGCTTCTGGCGTGCATCATGGCGGTGCGGGACGGGGTCATCGCGCCCACGATCGGTTATGAAGAAGCCGATCCGGAATGCGCGCTGGACGTGGTGCCGAACGAGGCGCGCGAGGCGAAGGTGGAATACGCGCTGTCCAACGCCTTTGCCTTCGGCGGTCTCAACGCGGTGCTGGCGGTGCGCCGGATCTGACCCGGCGCACGCGCGGTATTGATTACTGGTTCTTCACGATGTCGACGGCGTCATAACCGGCGGTAAAGCCCTTCAGCGACATGGTCAGCGTGATCGGCTTGTCCGGCGCCTGAGCCGGGACCAGGCGCACAGAGGCGGACGCCCCGGCCTTGAAGGCATCGATATCGCCCTGGGTCAGCCCTATCTGCGCGATGCAGCCGACCTGGTTGCAGAACTGGTAATTGTAGCGCTTGGCATTGCCGCCATCGACCGAGATGGTCAGCTGACCGGGCAGGAAGGTTTCCAGCGGCACGATGACCGTGGCGCCGGCGGCGGCCTGCGCGCCTTCCAGGCGGAACAGCGACACTTCGGCGACCGGGTTGTCGGTTTCGTCCTGCAGCACCTGCACCAGCGAACAGGGGTCGGTTTCGTTTTCGGTCTTGATGCAGGCCAGGTTCCAGTCGCCGTAGGGTTCCTTGACATAACGCTGGCCCACCTGCGGGCCTTCCTGGATCGGCTGACCCATGTCCAGCGCGGGCGGATTGGCCGCCGGCGTTTCGGGCGCTGTCTGTTCCCCGGGCGCTGTCTGTTCCGTTGTGGTCCCGGGATCGGCCGGCTGCTCTGCAGTCTGGGCGGCAACGGCGCCGGTCATCAGCAGGAGCGCGGTCAGCGAAAGGGCAGTCAGGGATCTCGACATCAAGGCCTCGCAATTGGCAGTTTTCGGGTTTGGCGACCATGTAGCATGGCCGCCGGGGAGTGTCAGGGGGGCGAAGCGGATCTGGCGTGGGAAATTTCCCGGCTGGGGTTCGGGTGGACGGCACTTGCGCCCGGGGCCGAAATGAGAAAAGAGGACCACGAAGGTCCCCTTTTCATTATGATTTTCTCCCCGTCGGACCGGCCGACTTAGTTATGACGGAACGTTACGAGAGGGTACGTCAGGCGTCAATAGCTAAAGCCCGCCGCGGTGCGGAGACGTTTTTTCGCAGCTGCGGCAGCCGTGAAAACGGGCACCCCCGCCCGCCACGAAAAAGCCCCACCTGTCCGGGCGGGGCTTTGCGGGATGTTCCGGTGGCCGGGGTCACCGTCCGACGGCATAGGCCTGCATCAGACGTGGCGTCGCGGCGGCGCGCAATTGTCCGTCGGGATCGCGCGCCGCGGCCGTCAGTCGACCGATCGACCAGGGTTCCGACACTTCGACGTCATGCCCGCGGGCGCGCAGCGCGGCGATGACCTCTTCGCCGACCGACGGTTCGATCATCATCCGCCCGGGTGTCGCCAGCCTGGGATAGAACGATCCGGTGAAATGCTGGGAATGGAACAGCGGCGCGTCGATCGCCTCCTGCATGTTGGTCATGCCGTGGGCCAGGCGCAGGAAGAAGATCAGCTGCCACTGGTCCTGTTGATCGCCGCCCGGGGTGCCGAAGGCCATGTGGGGCACGCCGTTCTTCAGCGCCAGCGACGGTGTCAGCGTCGTGCGCGGACGCCGTCCCGGCGCCAGGCTCGAAGCCAGGCCTTCCTGCAGCCAGAACATCTGCGCGCGGGAATTCAGCGCGAACCCCAGCCCCGGCACGATGGGCGAGGATTGCAGCCAGCCGCCCGACGGCGTGGCCGCAACCATGTTGCCCCAGCGGTCGATCACATCCAGATGCACCGTGTCGCCGCGCCGGTTGGCCAGGTGCGCCATCGTCGGTTCGCCCGCATCGCTGCCGACCGAGACCTGCGTCAACTGCGCCGCCCGGTCGATGGCCGCCTGCGCCAGGTGTTCCAGCCCCGGGATGATGCCGGGGCGTTGTTCCAGCGACGCGGTGTCACCGATCAGCGCCGCGCGTTCTTGCGCATAGCTGTCCGACAGCAGCCGGTCGGTCGGGATGTTGTAGTAGTCCGGATCGCCGTAATAGGCCTCGCGGTCGGCATAGGTAAGCTTGATCGCCTCGACGACCGTGTGGATGAAGTCGGGATCGCCGGCCGTCATCGCGCCGATCCCGGCCTTTTCAAGCAGCTTCAGGGTCTGCAGCAGGACCGGCCCCTGGCTCCACGGTCCCGGCTTGCACAGGGTCCAGTCGCCGTAATCCGACATCAGCGGCGTTTCCCAGGTGGCTTCCCACCCGGCCATGTCATCCGCCGTCATCACGCCCTTGCGCCGTTCGCCGGTGCCGTCCATCACGCAGGCGGTGTCCAGGTAGGACCCGATCGCCTCGGCGATGAAGCCCTTGTAGAAGCACGCGCGCGCGGCTTCGATCTGCGCCTCGCGGCCCGTGGCGGATTCCGCCTCGCTCAGCAGCCGATCCCAGGTATCGGCCAGCACCGGGTTGCGGAAGGGGCGGCCGGGTTCGGGCGCGTGGCCATCCGGCATCCAGGTGGCGGCAGAGGTCGGCCATTCCTGCCGGAACATCTCGGCCAGGCTGTCGATGGCGCCCGACACGCGGTCCAGAACCGGGTGGCCTTGACGCGCATAGTAGATCGCCGGTTCCAGCACGTCGCGCAGGGGCAGGGTGCCGTAATCGCGCAGCATCAGCATCCAGCCGTCGAAAGCGCCGGGGATCACGGTGGCCAGAAGCCCCGAGCCGGGGATCAGGTCCAGCCCCTCGGCACGGTACTTGTCGATCGTCGCCCCCGCCGGCGCCGTGCCCTGCGCGCACAGCACGCGCACCTTGTCGTCATCGGCGGAATAGATGACGGCCGGGAATTCCCCGCCCGGGCCGTTCAGGTGCGGTTCGACCACCTGAAGCACCAGCCCCATCGCCACCGCCGCGTCGAAGGCATTGCCGCCCTTTTCCAGCAGGCCGAACCCCACGGCCGAGGCGATCCAGTGCGTCGATGTGGCGACCCCGAAGGTTCCGGTGATCTCGGGGCGGGTGGTGAACGTGGCCATGCAGGGCTCCGGCTTTGATGTCATTTCGGGGGGCCGTCGAAGGCCCGGGCCCCCACGGCGCGGTAGAGCGAGGGGCTCCAGCGGTCAAGCACATGCGCCAGGTGCCGCGAAATCGCGCGCTCGGCGTGATCGGGGTCGCCGCCCAAAAGGTCTTCGAGCAGCGCCCGGTGTTCCGCGTCGACGCCGGCCTCCTGGAAGAACTGGCGCGGCACTTCAAGGCTGCTGAGCGTGAAGCGATGTATATGCAGCGCGCAGCGCAACAGCAGGGGCGACAGCAGGTCCATGCCCACGGCGCTGGCCAGCGCGCAATGAAAGGCGCGGTCGATTTCGGACCCCAGGTAAAGGTCGTCCGTGCGATGGGCCGCCGACATCTGGTCGATCAGACCGTCGAGTGTCTCGCGGTGAGTGCCGATATCGCTGACCGCCAGCTGACGCGCCACGCCGCGTTCGATGGACAGCCGCACGCGCACCATCTCGACCGCCTCGGCATGGCTGGTTTCGGTCACGCGGGTGCCGCGATAGCCTGACCGGCGCACCAGCCCGTCGTCGTCCAGCCGCAAAAGCGCTTCGCGGACGGTGCCCTGGCTGCACCCGAACCGGGCGGACAGATCGGTTTCCAGAAGCTGGTGATCGGGCGTGAGCTGCCGGAACAGGATCGCCCTTTTCAGCGCCGCATAGACCAGTTCGGACTTCTTCCCGCCGATGTTCGGCAGGCCGACGGTCATCAGATCAAGAGCTTCGGGTGAGGGTGTTGACATAACGGGTTTCACGCTTCCTACTATCAATATCGATATTAATAAGAAACCACGATGTCCAGATCTTTGTGGTCGGAGAGCTGACGAATAATGGCGCTTTTACGGGTTGAAAACCTGGCAATCGACATGAACCGGGACGGGGGAACGACGCGTCTTGTGCATGACGCGCACTTCACCGTGGAGCGGGGAGAAACGGTTGCGATCGTTGGGGAATCCGGATCCGGCAAGTCGATCTCGGCGCTCGCCGTGATGGGTCTGCTGCCAGAGGGGCTTGAGATCGGCGCGGGACAGATCCTGTTCGACGGACAGGACCTGGGCCGGGTTTCACCGCAGGCGCACAATGATCTTCGCGGCAGCAGAATCGCGATGATCTTCCAGGAGCCGATGACTTCGTTGAACCCGGTCCGGTCGATCGAGCGTCAGCTGACCGAGGGGATGCGCCTAAAATTGAGGCTGGGGCGGCGCGAGGCGCGGGCGAGGGCGCTGGAATTGCTGAAGGAAGTGGGAATCTCGGACCCAGAACGCCGGTTGAAACAATTCCCCCATCAGCTGTCGGGCGGGATGCGGCAACGGGTGATGATCGCCATCGCGCTGTCGTGCAAGCCCGACCTGATCCTGGCGGACGAACCGACCACCGCGCTGGATGTCACGATCCAGGCACAGATCCTGTCGCTGACCTCGCGGCTGTGCCGCGATCACGGGGTGGGTCTGGTGCTGATCACCCATAACCTGGGCATCGTGGCGCGCCACGCGCAGAAGGTTGCGGTCATGTATGGCGGCCGCGTGGTCGAACGCGCCACGGCGCGCGATCTGTATCGCAATCCGCGCCATCCCTACACCCAGGGGCTGCTGGCGTCGGTCCCGCGGCTGGACCTGCCGCGCGACACGCCCCTGCGGCCCGTGCCCGGCGCGCCGCCCGATCCCACGGTGCCCTTGCCCGGCTGCCGGTTCCACCCGCGCTGTCCCAGGGCGACGCAGGTCTGCACCGAAAAGGTGCCCGATTTCACCAGCGCCGGCGGTCACGAAGTCGCCTGCTGGAACACCGACGTCCAGAAGGAAGGGGCGGCGGCATGACCGGGAACCAACCGCTTTTGCAGGTCGAGGATCTGCGCGTCAGCTTTCCGATCCGGCGCGGCATCCTGAACCGTCAGGTGGCCGAGGTGCGCGCGGTCGATGGTGTCAGCTTCAGCATCAAGCGGGGCAGCGCCTTTGGGCTGGTGGGAGAATCCGGCTGCGGCAAGACCACCGTCGCGCGGGCCGTGCTGCAGCTGGTCGACATTGCATCCGGCACCATCCGCTATGACGGCGCCGATGTCGCGCAGATGGGGGCGCCGGCGCTCAAGCAGTTCCGCAGCAAGGTGCAGGCGGTGTTCCAGGACCCGTTTTCGTCGCTGAACCCGCGCATGACGGTGGGGCGCATCCTGTCCGAACCGATGCGCGTGCATCGCCTGTTGCCCGATAGCCAGATCAAGGCCGAAGTCGCCCGGCTGCTGGACATCTGCGGCCTGCCGTCGGCTTTCGCCGACCTGTTCCCGCACGAGATGTCGGGCGGCCAGCGCCAGCGGGTGGGCATTGCCCGCGCGCTGTCGATGAAGCCGGACCTGATCGTCTGTGACGAGGCGGTCTCGGCCCTGGACGTGTCGATCCAGGCGCAGATCATCAACCTGCTGGAAGAATTGCAGCGGGAACTGGGGCTGACCTACCTGTTCATCGGGCATGACCTGTCGGTCGTGCGTCACCTGTGTGACGAGGTCGCCGTGATGTACCTGGGCCGTGTCGCGGAAACGGCGCCGTCCGACCCGCTGTTCGCCCGGCCGATGCACCCCTACACACAGGCGCTGATCGACGCCGTCCCGCATCCGGACCCGGATTACGAGGCAGGGCGCGAGATCGTGCCGCTGGAAGGCGAGGTGCCAAGCCCCGCCAACCCGCCTTCGGGCTGCCATTTCCACCCGCGGTGTCCGATCGCCATCGACCGCTGCCGCCACGAGATCCCGCATCTCGATCCGGTCGAGCCGCGGCACATGGCGGCCTGCTGGAAGGCCGGCGCGCTGGTGCCGTCCGATTGAACCACCACCACTCACGTCAAAAACGCAAAAAGACAGGGAGACTATCATGACGGAGAAACCCACTTTTACCGAAGACATGCGCAAGGCCTGGGACGACGCGCATGACTTCGACCCGCGCGATCCGATGGCCGGTCTGACCGGCAGGGATCTGTCGGGTCCGAAACTGTCCCGCCGCACCACGCTGCGCCTTCTGGCCGCCATGGGCACGCTGACCGCCGCCCACCTGGTGCCCGGCGCGACCCGCATGGCCTCGGCCGCCGAAGCCGGTGGCACGCTGAACTGCGGCTGGTCCGGGGTGACCGAGATCATCACGCTCGATCCGGCCAAGATCGACCAGGTGCTGCAGTTCCAGGTGACGTCGAACGTGCTGTCGGGGCTGATGCATATCGACAACGACCTGGTCGCCCAGGGCGACCTGGCCGAGGATTGGACCGTATCCGACGACGGGCTGGAATACACCTTCAAGCTGCGCGAGGGCGTGACCTTCCACAACGGCGATCCCTTCACCGCCGATGATGTGCTCTACACCTTCGAACGGTCTTCGAACCCCGAGATATCGATCCATTCCGGCAACCTGGCGAACGTCGATAAGCTCGAAAAGCTGGGCGATTACGAGGTGAAGTTCACGTTGAAGGCGCCGCAGGCCTCGTTCCTGGCCAAGACGCTGGAACGCGCTTCGGGCCGGGCGATGACCATTGTGTGCAAGGGCGCGCTGGACAGCATGGGCGATGCGGATTACGGGCTGGCCCCGGTCGGCACCGGGCCCTTCAAGATCGTCGACCACACGCTGGGTCAGGGCGTCGTGCTGGAGAAATTCGCCGATTATTACGACCCCGAGCGGCCCAAGCTGGACAAGGTCGTCATCAAGCCCATCGACGGCGTCGAACCCATTGCCGCAGCACTGGAAGCGGGCGACATCCAGTACATTGGCGGCAACCCGATTGCGGCTCAGCTGATCGACCGGTTCAAGGAAAATTCCGACCTGGTGGTCGACATCAAGCCCGGCCCCGGTTTTCAGTCGGTCTGGCTGAACCCCTGGCGCGATCCGATGAAGGTCACCGATTTCGACAAGCCCATGGACGAGCTGATGCAGGACAAGGGCTTCATGGTGCGCCTGGCGCTGGCCAAGGCGCTGGATCGTGACACTTACGTCCAGCAGGCCCATTTCGGCTACGCGGTCCCCGGCTACGGGTCGGTCAACCCGGCCATGGCGTTCTATTACGACGAGGATATCGCCAACAAATCCCTGCAGGCCTTCGACCCCGAAGGCGCCAAGCAGTTGATGGCCGACGCCGGTTTTCCGGACGGCAAGGGGTTCCCGGAACTCGAACTGATCACCACGCCCTCGGGCAAGCGCAACGGGCTGGTCATCGCCAATATCTACAAGCAGGTGCTGGGGATCACGGTGAACGTCACGCCCAAGGAATTCTCGGTCGGGATCGAGGATTTCAACAACATGGAATTCGACATGCGCCTGGGCGGGTCGGGCGGCGACTATGACCCCGATGACGCGATCGTCGACTGGATGATCACCGACAGCAAGTTCAATGGCCGCACCCGCGACACGTCGAAATACGCCTTCGGCTATTTCTCGAACGCCGAGGCCGACGCGCTGATCGAGGAACAATCCATCACCGCCGATCCCGAGAAGCGCAAACAGATGGTGCAGACCGCCAACCAGATCACGTCCGACCGGGTCGCCTGTGGCTTTCTCTATCACCCCGTCGACGTGCTTGTGTACCACAAGTCGGTGACCGTTCCGCCCGTCAGCCGCATTCCCGGCCTGACCGACCTGGACCGGGTCACGCTGGGCTGATCCCCTGCCGGGGCGGTGACGCCCCGGCCTCCCTTCGACAGGAAAGGCGCGTTCCTTGACAGGTTACATCCTTCGCCGGCTGCTTGGGTCCATCGTCGTCATGTGGGCGGTGGCGACGCTGGTCTTCTTCATGCTGCGCCTGGTGCCCGGGGATCCCATTGCCGCCATGCTGGCCGACGCCGGCGGCCCCGAGGACATCGCCAGGATGCGCCACAACCTGGGCCTGGACCGGTCGGTGCTGGTGCAATACGGCATCTGGTTTATCAACATGTTACAAGGCGATCTTGGGTCATCGATCTATGGCAGCCGCATCGCCGTCACCACGATCCTGTCCGAAGCCATCCCGCGCACCCTGTCTCTGTCGCTGCTGTCCTTCGCCATTGCCATGATCATCGCCGTGCCAGCCGGGATCCTGTCTGCCACGCGGCGCAACACGATGACGGATCACACCGTATCCTTCCTGGCCTTCCTGGGGCTGTCGATGCCCGATTTCTGGCTGGCGATCCTGCTGATCATCGTCTTCGCCGCCAACCTGCAATGGCTGCCCGCCATCGGCTACACGCCGCTGGCCGAAGGGCTCTGGCCCTGGCTGCGCCACCTGATCCTGCCCGCCATCGCCATCGGCACGGCGTTCTCGGCCATCATCGCGCGGATGATCCGGTCCTCGCTGCTGGAAGTGCTGAAATCCGACTACATGCGCACCGCCCGCGCAAAGGGGCTGACGCCGTGGATGATCATGTTCGGCCATGCGCTGCCCAATGCCATGATCCCGGTGATCACGGTCATCGGCATCGCCTTCGCGCTGCTGATCTCGGGCGCCGTGGTGGTGGAAAACGTGTTCGCGATCAAGGGCCTGGGCCGCGTTCTTATCGAAGGCATCCTGAACCGCGACTACCCGGTCGTGCAGGGCGCCGTGCTGGTCGTCTCGGCGATCTTCGTCTTCTCGAACCTCGTGGTCGACCTGCTGTATGGCGTGATCGACCCGCGCATCCGGCTGAACTGATGACAGACCTGACCCAAGACCTTGCCACGCCGACGCCAAAGAAACGCCGCTCGCGCTTTGCCGCGACGCTGGCCCGCGACCGCAAGGCCCAGATCGGGTTGCTGGTGCTGGTGCTGTTCATCCTGGGCGCCGTATTCGCACCGTTGCTGGCGCCGTACGACCCCAACGACATGACGCTGGACATGATGGGCGGACTGTCCTGGACCCACCTGATGGGCACCGACGACCTGGGCCGCGACCTGTTCAGCCGCATCCTTTACGGCGCGCGGGTGTCGCTGTTCATCGGCGTGTCCACCGTGGCCATCGCGCTGGTCATCGGCATCGTTCTGGGCCTGGTCGCCGGCTATTTCGGCGGCTGGCCCGACCTGATCATCATGCGCTACATCGACCTGCAGTGGGCCTTTCCGAACTTCATCATCGCGGTCTACCTGGTGGCCGTCTTCGGCACCGGCCTGCTGAACGTGATCGTGGCGCTGTCGCTGGCCTTCGTCGACGATTTCGCGCGCGTCGCCCGGTCGATGACCCTGACCCTGCGCGAGGAACAATATGTCGACGCGGCCCGCACGCTGGGCTTTTCCAAGGCGCGCACGCTTTTCATCCACATCCTGCCCAACGCCGTCGCCCCGATCATCGTGCAGGCCACGGTCAGCGTCTCCTACGCGATCCTGGGCGAGGCGAGCCTGTCGTTCCTGGGCCTTGGCGTCGATGCGATGACACCCACCTGGGGGCTGATCCTGGCGGACGGGCGGGGCTTCATCACCCGGGCCTGGTGGCTGGGGGTCTTCCCGGGGCTGGCGATCATGCTGGTTGTGCTGGCGATCAACTTCGTCGGGGACTGGCTGCGCGACGCGCTGGATGTGCGCCAGTCGGTGGATGGCTGAGAGGAGACCGACCATGGACATCACCGAAACCGATATCGAATCCGCCGAACGCCTGATGGGCCTGGCCTATACCGCCCGCGAACGGGCGCAGATGGCCGGCAATCTGGGTGGTCAGATCACCCTGGCCGTTGACCGTCGCAAGCTTGAGCTGGCGAACACGGTGCCCATGGCCTCGCGCTTCGATCCGCGGCTGCCGGGGTTCGTGATGCCCGTGGCCGACGGGGTGACCGGAACCATCTGCACCGATGCGCTGCCCGACAATGACGACGACATCGCCTTTGCCACCCTGCCACAACTTGGCGCCTGGATCGCCGCCGGGGCAATCACCAGCCGCCGCTTGACGCAGATCTACCTGGACCGCATCGCGCGCCTGAACCCGCATCTGTACTGCTACGCCACCGTCACGCCCGACCTTGCCCTGGCCGAGGCCGACGCGATGGACGACTTGACGGCGGCGGGGATCTCTCTGGGGCCGCTGCACGGCATTCCCTACGGGCTGAAGGATCTTTTCGACACGACAGGCGTGACCACCGGCTGGGGGGCCGAACCCTTTCGCGACCGGATCCCCGACAGCGACGCCCGCATCGTCACGCTGCTGCGCCAGGCCGGCGCGGTGCTGCTGGGCAAGACCACGCTGGGTGCGCTGGCCTACAACGACATCTGGTACGGCGGCATCACCCGCAACCCGTTCAACACCGAAGAGGGATCGTCCGGCTCCTCCGCCGGCTCCGCCTCGGCCACGGCGGCCGGGCTTTGCGGGTTCTCCATCGGCACCGAAACGCTGGGGTCGATCACGTCGCCCAGCCAGCGCTGCGGTACAACCGGCCTGCGCCCGACGTTCGGGCGGGTCAGCCGGGCCGGGGGCATGGCTTTGTGCTGGTCGCTGGACAAGATCGGGCCGATCTGCCGGGGTGTCGAGGATACCGCGCTGGTTCTGGATGCGCTGAACGGGACGGATATCGACGACCGCTGCACCATCGCGGCCCCCTTTGCCTTTGACGCGGCGAAGGGCATCGAAGGGCTGAAGGTCGGCTACCTTCCGGACGCCTTCGGCGAGGGCGCGACCAACATCGACCACGCCGCATTGGCCGCCGCGAAGGACCTGGCCGACGTCCGGGAGGTGTCGCTGCCCGATCTGCCCTACGGGTCGCTGATGAACGTGGTCTATGCCGAGGCGGCGGCCGCCTTCGAACACCTCACGCTGACCGGGCTGGACGACACGCTGACCTGGCAGGACGACGGCGCCTGGCCCAACACCTTCCGCAAGGCGCGGTTCCTGTCGGCCGTCGATCACGTGCAGCTGGACCGGCTGCGGTACCTGGTGATGCAGGCTCTCGACGGGCTGTTTGACGACATCGACGTGCTGATCGGCCCGTTCATGACCGGCCCGATGCTGGTGGCGTCCAACTTCACCGGCCATCCCTGCCTGCACCTGCGGGCCGGGTTCCTGGACATCGGCACGCGCGGCACCGCTTCGCTGGGGGCCGGCAAACTGACCACCGGGTCCGTCGTGGAGGACGGCGCGACCCATCGGGTGCCGCAGGGCATCTCTCTCTGGGGACGGCTTTTCGAAGAAGGCACGATCCTCAATTTCGGACAGGCGCTCGAGGCGCGGCTTGCCGTGGCTGGCGAACGTCCCGTCCTTCCGGACTGATCCATAGACAAGAACCGCCCGATGCGGGGCGGCATTCACAAGGGACCGAAAGGCCCGCCTTACGTCTGCAAGGAGAAAGATCCATGAAGCGCAGAGACTTCCTCAAGTCCACGTCCGCCCTGATGGGTGGCACGATCCTCTATTCGATAACCGGCCCGGCGATGGCGCAATCCGACCCGGTGACCGGCGGCACGCTGATCTGGGGCCATTCCGAAACCACCCAGAACCTCGACATGCACCAGACCGGCACCGCGTCGACGGGCCGGGTGCTGCAGAATGTCCATTGTTCGATCGTGACGGTCGACAAGGATTTCAACGTCATCCCCAACCTCGCCCAAAGCTTCGATCTGTCCGAAGACGGGCTGACCTACACCTTCAAGCTGCGCGATGACGTGGTGTTTCACAACGGGGCCAGGATGACGTCGGCCGACGTGAAATATTCCTTCGAACGCTGCATGAACCCGGATACCGGGGCCGTCAACTTCGAGGTCTTCAACAGCGTCTCCGGCATCGACACGCCCGACGACCTGACCGTCATCGTCACCCTGTCGCAGGTCAACGCGCCGTTCCTGGCGCGGCTGGCGGAAAACGGGGCAGGGGTTGTCATGCCGGTGGACAGCGGCGACGTCCAGGGCACCACGCCCATCGGCTGCGGCCCCTTCAAGTTCGTGCGCCGCGAATTCGGCAACGAGGTCGAACTGGAACGCTTCGACGACTACTGGGAAGGCCCGGCCTATCTGGACAAGGTCATCGCCCGCGAGATCACCGAACCCACCGTGCGCCTGACCGGCCTGCGCACCGGGGAATTGCACATGATCAACGACATCCCCGCCGACCGCATCGCCGAGATCGAAGGCGACGACAGCCTGCAGGTGGTGTCGTGGTTCCCGCTGAACTGGGATTTCGTGAACTTCAACCACGACTTCGAACCCTTCAAGAACCCCAAGGTGCGCGAGGCCTTCGATTACATGATCGACAAGGAGGTCCTGCTGGAAGGCGCGCTGTGGGGGCAGGGCAAGACCACCGCATCGCCCAGCTATCCGACCTCGGCCGCCTACAACAGTGACCTGACCCAGCGACCGCAGGACTTCGAAAAGGCCAAGGCTCTGCTGGCCGAGGCGGGCTATGGGCCGGGGGATCTGAGCGTCGTGTTCAAGGCGACGACGAACTATCCCTACCACATCGAATCCGCGCAGATCATGCTGGAATGGTTCCGCATGGCCGGGGTGAACGCCACCATTGAACAGCTGACATGGTCGGATTGGCTGAGCCAGGTCTGGGTCGACAAGGATTTCCAGATCTCGATGATGAACTTCTTCACGCTGTGGGAATCCGATTTCCTGTATTATTCGCTGTGGAACAGCGAAGGCGCGTTCAACTACCGCAAGATATCCAACCCCGATATCGACGACCTGACGGCGCGGGCGCGGATCACGGTGGATGGGACCGAACGCGCGGCGATCTACAAGGAGGTCCAGCAGATCATCCACGATCAGACGCTGGACATCATCCTGTGGTTCCGCAACGGCAGCATCGGCGCGCAGCCCATTGTCATGGGGCTGGACACGATCGTCGAACCCAACGGATCGAACCTGAACTTCCACAAGGTCTGGCTGGCCCCGGCCTGATCCACGGCCCGCTTGCCCGGGCCGTCCGCGCGGCCCGGGATCCCTCCCGTTCATCCAAGGCAGTCCCGGCGTGAGCACGATCCTCAACCGCGTCCTTTCCATGCTTCTGACATTGGTCCTGATCTCGGCCATCACCTTCGCGGTGACCAACATCCTGCCGGGCGACGTGGCGATGATGATCATGGGCACCCAGTCCAACCCCGAGGCGCTGGCCGGCCTGCGCGAAAGCCTGGGCCTGAACGACCCGCTTCTGGTGCAATACGGGCGCTGGATCGGTGGCATGCTGACCGGTGACTGGGGCAATTCGCTGGTCTTCAAGGAACCCATCGCGCCGCTCCTGCTGCAGAAGATGACGGCCAGCGCGCTGCTGGTGGTGTTTTCCATGACGATCGCGCTGGCCTGTGCCGTGCCGCTGGGGGTCTGGGCGGCGGTGCACGCGAACAAGTGGCAGGACACGGCATCCAGTTCCGCGGCCCTGCTGGGTGTCAGCCTGCCCGATTTCTTCTGGGGCATCATGCTGATCCTGCTGTTTGCGCGGGGCTTGGGTTGGCTGCCGTCCTCGGGCTTTGTCGATCCTTCCGAAAACCTCGGGCTGGCGATCCGCCACGCGCTGCTGCCGTCGCTGGCATTGGGGCTGGGCCTGATGGCGCATCTGACGCGCATGACGCGCGCCACGATGACCGGGATCCTGAACCAGGAATTCATCCGCGTGGCGCGGGCCAAGGGGTTGAACGAACGCACCGTGGTCTGGCGCTACGGGCTGGCCAATGCGGTTGGCCCGGTGATGACCGTGGCGGGGCTGCAGGTGGGGTACCTTTTCGGCTCGATCATCGTGATCGAGAGCCTCTTCAATTATACCGGCATGGGCTGGCTGACCTACCAGGCACTGCTGAACCGCGACATCCCGCTGATCCAGTCGTCCGTCTTTGTCATCGCCGCCGTGGTGATGGTGGCCAACCTGGTCGTCGACATCCTTTACACGCTGATCGACCCACGGATCCGCCTGTCATGAAGCTACCGCCCGCTTTCCGCAGCTCGAAGGGCCTGATCGGCGCTGTCCTGGTTGCGCTGATCCTTCTGGTCGCCATTTTTGCCCCGCTGGTGATCCCGGCCGATTTCGCCACCCAGATGGACATGCGGGCGCGGCTGTCGCCGCCGACACTGGGCCATCCGCTGGGCACCGACCAATTGGGGCGCGACCTGATGTACCGGGTGCTGCTGGGCACCCGCACGTCGATCTACATCGCCGTCACCGCCGTGCTGATGTCGATCGTGATCGGCCTGCCGCTGGGCCTGGTTTCCGGCTACGTGGGCAAGACGACCGACAACGTGCTGATGCGGCTGGTCGATACGCTGCTGGCCTTTCCGGCGCTGCTGCTGGCGCTGACGATCAGCGCGGTTCTGGGGCCGAACCTGCAGAACACGATCCTGGCCATCGGCATCGCCTTCACGCCCTTCCTCGCGCGCATCATCCGTGGCGAGACGCTGCGCGTCGCCCGGATGCCCTATGTCGAAGCCGGGCGTACCGCCGGCAATTCCGACACCCGGCTGATCCTGCGCCATATCCTGCCCAACATCATGCCGGCGGTGATCGTGCAATCCACCATCAGCCTGGCCTTCGCGATCCTGGCCGAAGCGGGGCTGTCGTTCCTGGGTCTTGGCACCCAGCCCCCCGATGCGTCCTGGGGTCTGATGATCCAGGCCTCGCGCGACTACCTCGACCGCGCGCCCTGGACCGCGCTGGTGCCCGGCGCGGCCGTGGCGCTGACGGTGCTGGGGCTGAACATGTTCGGCGATGCGCTGCGCGACGCGCTGGATCCGCGCAGCAAGGGAGACGTGTGATGGGCGACATGAAACCGCTGGTCTCCATCGACAAGCTGCGGGTCGAATTCCGGGGCGAAGACGGCCCCATCGTCGGCGTCGAGAACGTCAGTTTCACCATAGCGCCGGGAGAAACCGTCTGTGTCGTCGGCGAAAGCGGGTCGGGCAAATCGGTGACATCGCTGTCGCTGATGCGGCTGGTGGAATTCGGCGGTGGCGCCATCACCGGTGGCGAATTGTCCTTTGAAACGGGCAAGGGCACCATCGACCTGGCCCATGCGGATGCGTCCACCATGCAGGCCATTCGCGGCAACGAGATCGGCATGATCTTCCAGGAGCCGATGACCTCGCTCAACCCCGTCTTCACCATCGAACGCCAGATGACGGACGGGCTGCGCCTGCATCGGGGGCTGACCGGGACACAGGCGCGCGCCGAGGCGCTGAGCCTCTTGAAACAGGTCCGCATTCCTGAACCGGAACGGCGTCTGCGGCAATATCCGCACGAATTGTCGGGCGGCATGCGCCAGCGGGTCGTGATCGCCATGGCCATCGCCTGCAAGCCGCGCCTGCTGATCGCCGATGAACCGACAACCGCGCTGGATGTCACGATCCAGGCCGAGATCCTGGCGCTGATCGACCGGCTGAAGCGGGAAACCGGGATGGCTGTTCTGTTCATCACCCACGACATGGCGGTGGTGGCGCAGATGGCCGACCGCGTGGTGGTCATGTACCGCGGCAACCTGGTCGAGGAAGGCCCTGTCGCGCGCATTTTCAGCGCCCCGCAACAGGACTATACCCGCGCGCTTCTGGCCGCCGTGCCCCGCCTGGGCGAGATGCGCGGCAAACCCGCGCCCGAACCGATGCGCCTGATCGGGGATAGCGTGCCGGCGGTGGCCGCGCCCGTCGATGAAACGCCCCCCGAAACCCTGCTGGAGGTCGCCAACCTGACCACCCGTTTCCCGGTCAAGGGGGGGCTGTTCCGGCGCACCGTCGCCAATGTCCACGCGGTCGAGGACGTCAGTTTCACCATCGCAAAGGGCCAGACCCTTGCCATGGTCGGGGAATCCGGTTGCGGCAAGTCCAGCTGCGGGCGGTCCCTGCTGCGGCTGAGCGAACCGACATCCGGGCAGGTGCTGCTGGACCGGATGGACGTGCTGGCGCTGAACGACCGCGACCTGCGCCGCCGCGCCTGGCGCGACATGCAGATGGTGTTCCAGGATCCGTTCGCCTCGCTCAACCCCTACATGCGGCTGGGTCAGCACGTGGCCGAACCGCTGGCCAATTACGGCATCGCTTCGGGGGCCGAGGCGCAGGACCGCATCGCCACGCTTTTCGACCGGGTGCACCTGCCGCGCAGCTACATGGCGCGCTTTCCGCACGAACTGTCGGGCGGTCAGCGCCAGCGGGTCGCCATTGCCCGCGCGCTGGCGGTGAACCCCAAGCTGATCATCGCGGACGAGGCGGTCAGCGCGCTGGATGTCAGCGTGCAGGCCCAGGTGCTGAACCTGATGATGGAGCTTCAGGGCGAATTGGGCGTGTCGTTCCTGTTCATCAGCCACGACATGGCCGTGGTGGAACGCGTCGCGCATCGGGTGGGGGTCATGTACATGGGCCGCCTGGTCGAGATCGGGTCCCGCGCCCAGATCTTCGAAAGCCCGCAGCACGCCTATACCCGCGCATTGCTCAGCGCCGTGCCCATCGCCGATCCGTCCCGCAGGCGGTCGCCCGACGACCTGAAATCTCGGCCCCTGCCGTCGCCGGTCTTTCCGCTGGACCATGTGCCCGAACCGTCGCGCTACCGCGAGGTCGCGCCGGGCCACATGGTGCTGACCAACGACGTTTACACCGACTGAGGCCGGGGCGCATACCGGAATTCGGACAGCCGTGCCTGGACCGACGCCCGGATAAAGGCTGCGACGCGCCGGATCCGGGCGATCTCGCGGTCATCCTCGGGATACAGCAGCCAATAGGCCCGGGTGAAGCCGACATGATCGGGCAGCACCGCCACCAGGTCGGTGTGGCGCGTCATGAAACAGGGCAGCACACCCAACCCGGCCCCGGCGATCACCGCGTCCAGTTGCGCCTGCACCGTCACCGCCTTGTATCGGGTGCGGATGGACGGATGGACCAGCCGGTTGAAATCCAGCTCGGGCGTATAGAGCAGTTCGTCGATATAGCCGACAAAGGGGAACCGGGGCAGGGCCTCGCGGTCCGTGGGGATCCCTTCGCGCGACAGGACCGACGGCGCCGCATAGACCCGCAGGTCGTAATCCACCAGCTTCTGCATCACCAGCCGCCCGCTTTCGGGCCGATCAAGGCTGACGGCGATATCCACCTCGCGGTTCCACAGCTTGTGGTTCGACGGCACCGGCACCAGTTCGACCTCAAGCGTGGGTTCCTGCAGCGCCAGTGTGGGCAGGATCCGCGACAGCACCGCGTTGCCGAACCCGTCCGGCGCGCCGACCCGTACCCGCCCCGACAATTCCCCGGGCCGCTGCAGCCGGTCGAGGATGGCGGTCGCCCGCGCCTCCATCTCCTCGGCCAGCGGGATCAGGGCGGCGCCGGCGTCGGTGGGCGAATACCCGTCGGCATCCAGGTCCAGGAGCCGGTTGTTCAGCCGCCGGTCCAGCTGCGCCAGGTGGCGGGCGACGGTGGTGTGGCTGACCCCCAGCCGCTTGGCCGCGCCGCTGACACGGCCCGCGCGCACGGTTTCCAGGAAATACTGAATGTCGTTCCAGTCGAAGCGGTCTGTCATGCGCCCTCCATCCGCGCCACCCTAGCGCGTCATGGTGCACGAAAACAGACAGCCACTGTGCAAAAATGGAAATTCCCAAACGGGGCGCAATCGCCTCATATACTTCGAACCGGGAATATGTCGTGCGCCGCGCGGCAGAAGGAGGAGCAGATGCAGGATTTCGGGACCTTTGATTACATCATCGTGGGCGCGGGCAGCGCCGGTTGCGTTCTGGCCAACCGGCTGAGCGAGGATCCGGCAGCGCGTGTCCTGCTGCTGGAAGCCGGTGGCAACGACAATTACCACTGGGTGCACATCCCCGTGGGCTACCTGTACTGCATCGGCAATCCGCGAACCGACTGGGGCTTCAAGACCGATCCCTGCGACGGGCTTGGCGGCCGGTCACTGGCCTATCCGCGCGGCCGCCTGCTGGGCGGGTGTTCGTCGATCAACGGCATGCTGTACCTGCGCGGACAGGCGGCGGATTACGACGGCTGGCGGCAGATGGGGCTGACCGGGTGGGGCTGGGACGACGTGCTGCCCTATTTCATGAAGTCCGAAGATTATTATTCCGGCGCGGACGACGCCCATGGGGCGGGCGGCGAGCTTAGGGTGGAAAACCAGCGCCTGCGGTGGGAGATCCTGGATGCCTGGAGGGACGCCGCCGTGGCGGCCGGCCTGCCGGCGACGGACGATTTCAACCGGGGCGACAACCATGGCGTGGGCTATTTCAAGGTCACCCAGCGCAACGGCTGGCGGTGGAGCGTAGCCAAGGGGTTCCTGAAACCCGCCAAGTCACGGCCCAACCTGACCGTGATGACCCATGCCCAGGCCGACAAGCTGCTGTTCGACGGCCGCCGCGCCACCGGCATCGCCTTTCGCCGCGAAGGCAAACCCTCCAAGGCCACGGCCGCGCGCGAGGTCATCCTGGCCTCTGGCGCCATCGGGACGCCCCAGCTGCTGCAATTGTCGGGGATCGGCCCCGGCGCGCTGTTGCAGAAACACGGGATCGACGTGCGGCTGGACCAGCCGGGGATCGGGGCCAACCTGCAGGACCACCTGCAGATCCGCTGCGCCTACAAGGTGCAGAACGCGCTGACGCTGAACACCATGTCGGCCACCTGGCATGGCAAGGCCAAGATCGGGCTGGAATACATGCTGAAACGCACGGGGCCCATGTCCATGGCGCCCAGCCAGCTGGGCGCGTTCGCCTATTCCTCGCCCGACGTGGCGACGCCGGATCTGGAATATCACGTCCAGCCCGTGACGCTCGAAGCCTTCGGGCAGGCGCCGCACGATTTCCCGGCGATCACCGCCAGCGTCTGCCACCTGCGCCCCGAAAGCCGGGGCCACGTGCACATCACCTCGACCAACCCGAACGCCCATCCCGAGATCCAGCCGAACTACCTGTCGACCGAAGGCGACCGGCTGGTGGCGGCGCGCGCCATCCGGCTGACCCGCACCATCATGGACCAGGCGCCGCTGGCCCGATACGCGCCCGAGGAATTCAAGCCCGGGCCGCAATACCAGAGCGACGAGGACCTGGCGACCGGCGCGGGGCAGGTGGCATCGACCATCTTCCACCCGGTGGGAACGGCCCGGATGGGCACCGATGCCGGCGCGGTGGTCGACCCGGACCTGCGGGTGAACGGGATCAAGGGGCTGCGCATCGTCGATGCCTCGGTCATGCCGCGCATCACCTCGGGCAACACCAATGCGCCCACGATCATGATCGCGGAAAAGGCGTCCGACCTGATCAAGGCGGCTGCGCGGGAACCGGCCCTGGCCTGAGTCCCGCATGGCATGGCCCTTGCGCATGGGGTGGCAGAGACCTTAGCTGACACCCCAAGCGGCCGTGCCCCTGGCGCGGGCCGGTTGGGCAAGCAAGGCAAAGGGGGATCCCACATGCATCCGGCCATTCAAAGCGGAAACGTCGCCGTCATCACCGGCGGCGCATCGGGAATTGGGTTCGCGGCAGCGGCAAAGCTGGCGGGCCTGGGGCTGAAGGTCTGCGTCGCCGACCTGCCCGGAGAGATGCTGGACAGCGTGCCCCGGCGACTGGCCGATGCCGGCGTGCCGGTGGATCATGTCATGACCGTCGCCACGGACGTGTCCGACCCTGCCCAGCTCAAGGCGCTGGAGGCCACGGTGACCGAAGCGTTCGGGCCGGTGAACCTGCTGATGAACAACGCCGGCATCCAGCCGGGCAGTTCGGTCCTGGACACCGAAGGCACCTGGGAGCGGGTCATCGACGTGAACATGTGGGGCATCATCCGCAGTGCGCAGATGTTTGCGCCGGGCATGATCGCCTCGGGCGCGCCCGGGCTGATCGTCAACACCGGGTCCAAGCAGGGCATCACCACGCCGCCGGGCGATCCGGCCTACAACGTGTCCAAGGCGGGCGTGAAGGTCTTTACCGAGGCGCTGCAGCACGATCTGCGCAATCGCGACGGCTGCGTTGTCGAGGCGCGCCTGTTCATCCCCGGCTTCGTCTTTACCCCATTGGCGGCTGGCGGGCGGAGCGAAAAGCCCGCGGGCGCCTGGACACCCGAACAGACGGTCGATTTCCTGTTCCAGTCGATCGCGGCCGGGGATTTCTATATCCTGTGTCCCGACAATGACGTCGATCGCGAAACCGACGAAAAGCGGATCTTCTGGGCCGCCGGCGACCTGGTCGAAAACCGCCCGCCGCTGTCGCGCTGGCACCCGGATTACGCCGTCCAGTTCGCCGAATGGATGAAGGGCTGACGCGGTCTTCCGCCTTGGGATCATGTATCGGCAGTCGGATCAATGTCGACCCGGAACCCATTGATAAGAAAAAAGCCGTGCCCGAAGGCACGGCCAGTCTGACAGGGAGGAAGTTCGCCCGCGCACATGCCAGGCACACTTGCGGACGAATGGGACTATCGCAGGCAAAGGTTAACTTTGTATGGTCTGCTCCGTACCCTCAGGCAAGGCGTGGATGACATTCATGGACCAGGCGATCTTTGTTGGCGGCGGCGGACCGGAGTACGGCGAAAAGCAGTACCTGTCCCTGAAATACGCCAACCGGCACGGATTGATCGCCGGGGCCACCGGCACCGGCAAGACCGTGACGCTGCAGGTCCTGGCCGAAGGCTTTTCGGCCGCGGGCGTGCCGGTGGTGGTGTCCGACGTCAAGGGCGACCTGGCGGGCCTGGCCGCGCCGGGGTCCGAACTGGCCAAGACGCATGATCCGTTCACCGCGCGCGCCCGCACCATCGGCTTCGACGACTTCGCCTATGCGGGGTTTCCGGTCAGTTTCTGGGACCTCTTCGGCGATCAGGGCCACCCGGTGCGCACCACGGTGGCCGAGATGGGGCCGCTGTTGCTGGCCCGGTTGCTGGAACTGACCGACGCGCAGGAAGGAATCCTGAACATCGCCTTCCGCCTGGCGGATGAACAGGGCCTGCCGCTGCTGGACCTGAAGGACCTTCAGGCGCTGCTGGTCTGGACGGGGGAACGGCGCGCCGATCTGTCGCTGCGCTACGGCAATATCTCGACCGCCTCGATCGGCGCGATCCAGCGGCGTCTGCTGGTGCTGGAAACCCAGGGCGCGGCCGATTTCTTTGGCGAGCCGGCGCTGGATCTGAAGGACCTGATACGCTGTGCCCCCGACGGGCGCGGTCAGGTGAACATCCTGGCCGCCGACAAGCTGATGGCCGCGCCCCGGCTTTACGCGACCTTCCTGCTGTGGCTGCTAAGCGAGCTGTTCGAGGATCTGCCCGAGGTCGGCGACCCGGACAAGCCGAAGCTGGTGTTCTTCTTCGACGAGGCGCACCTGCTGTTCGACGACGCGCCCACGGCGCTGGTGGACAAGGTGGAACAGGTGGCCCGGCTGATCCGGTCCAAGGGCGTCGGCGTCTATTTCATCACGCAAAACCCGGACGACATTCCCGAAGACATCCTGGGCCAACTGGGCAATCGGGTCCAACACGCGCTGCGCGCCTTCACGGCGAACGACCGCAAGGCGCTGAAACTGGCCGCCGGAACCTACCGCGAGAACCCGCGCTTTCCGGTCGAAGAGGCGATCCGCGAGGTCGGCGTGGGCGAGGCGGTGACCTCGATGCTTGAGAAGAAGGGCGTGCCGGGGATGGTCGAACGCACGCTGATCCGCCCGCCGTGTTCGCAACTGGGGCCGCTGGATCCGGGTGCACGGGCCCAAATCATGGCGGGGTCGGACCTGGCCGCGAAATACGCCACGACGGTGGATCGCCGGTCTGCCTACGAGATCCTGGCCGAGCGGACGGGCCGGACGGCGGAGGAATCGGCAGAGGACCCGACCGAGGATACGGACCGCGAATTCACCGCCGCCCGGCGTTATTCCGGGCCGCGGGTCGGGCGTTCGGCACCGCGTCCGCAACGCGCTGACGAAAGTTTCGGCGACGAGATGATCCGCATGGTGCGCAAGGAGCTGACCGGAACCACGGGCCGGCGGATCGTGCGGGGCCTTCTGGGCGGGGTCTTCAAGGGACGGTGACGCCGGCCAAGATTATTCGACGAATAATCTCGACCCACGATTTTTCGCGGAAAAATCGGCCCCCGGCTTCATTTCTCCGGGATCAGCCCGCGCGGGCTGAACCGCAGCACCAGAAGCAGGATCACCCCCATCGTCAGCAGCCGCATATGCGCCGCGCTGTCCAGAAGATGCACCTTGAGCGCGCTGTCGTCCGCCATTCCCGACGTCAGGACCTGCAGCAGGAACAGGCCGATGGGTTCGACCTGCACCCAGAGAAACCAGATCAGCAGCGCCCCCAGAACGGCGCCAAAGTTGTTTCCCGACCCGCCCACGATCACCATCACCCAGATCAGGAAGGTGAACCGCAGCGGCTGGTAGGTGCCCGGTGTCAGCTGCCCGTCAAGCGTTGTCATCATGGCCCCCGCGATCCCGCAGATGGCCGACCCCAGCACGAAGACCTGCAGATGCCGGCGGGTCACGTCCTTGCCCATGGCTTCGGCCGCGACCTCGTTGTCGCGGATCGCGCGCATCATCCGGCCCCAGGGGCTTTTCAGCGCCATCTGCACCATCCACAGCAACACCAGCAGCACCACCAGGAACAGCGCCGTGTACCCCAGCTTGACGTAAAGCGTCGATGCCGTGACCGGGTCCAGCCCCAGCCCCGCCGCGGCGTCCACAAAGCCCGGATCGTTCTGCAGGTCGATCTCGTATGGCACGGGCCGGGGCAGGCCGACCACGTTCTTCACGCCCCGCGCCATCCAGTCCTCGTTCTTCATCACCGAAATGATGATCTCGGCGATCCCCAGCGTCGCGATGGCCAGGTAATCGGACCTCAACCCCAGCGCCGTCTTGCCGATCAGCCAGGCCGCGCCCGCCGCCAGCACCCCGCCGACCGGCCAGGCGATCAGCACGGGCAGGCCCAGCCCGCCCAGGAATCCTTCGCCCGCCGGATTGACCTGTTCCACCGCCTCGACCGCCGGGTCGAAGACCGCGCGAAACACGAAGAAACCCACGACCAGGATCGCCGTCACCGCCAGCGCGCGCGCCTTGCCCCTGGCCATCCGCTTGTACGCCACGATCGCCGCCACGATCGTGCCCGCCCCCAATGCCAGCCCCGCCAGGACACCCAGCCCGCCCTCGGCCCAGGCCTCGCCCACGGGGGGCATCGACACCAGAACCGTGGCCAGCCCGCCAAGCGCCACGAAGCCCATGACGCCGACATTGAACAGCCCGGCGAACCCCCATTGCAGGTTCACCCCGATCGCCATGACGGCCGACACCAACCCCATGTTCAGGATCAGGATCGCCGAGTTCCAGCTTTGCGTGATCCCCGTTAGCACGATCAGCACGCCCACCAGCGCGAACAGCAGCACGTTCTTCACCGCCGGAGTCATACCGATTTCCCCTTGAACAATCCGGTCGGCCGGAACAGCAGAACGATCAGCAGGATCATGAAGCTCACCGCGAACTTGTAATCGGTGCTCAGAAGCTGCACCAATCCCGACGGTTCCAGCGTCTCGGGCAGCATGTAGCCCAGCACCTTCTTCCAGGCATAGGTGATCGTGACCTCGGAAAAGGCGATGATGAATCCGCCCGCGATGGCCCCCAGCGGCGAGCCCAGCCCGCCGACGATGGCCGAGGCGAAGATCGGCAGCAGCAGCTGGAAATAGACGAAGGGCTTGAACGACTTGTCGAGCCCGTAGAGCACGCCCGCCACCGTCGCCAGCGCCGCCACGATCAGCCAGGTATAGGTCACCACCCGTTCCGGGTTGATCCCCGACAACAGGGCCAGGTCCTCGTTGTCGGAATAGGCCCGCATCGACTTGCCGGTGCGGGTGCGGTTCAAAAACCAGAACAACAAGGCGACCACGACCACCGCCGTCACGATGGTGATGCCCTGCGTCGTCTTGAACGCCAGCCCTTCGTCCAGGCCCGTCATCTCCTTGAAGGTGCGCGCCGAGATGATGAAACGTTCGCCATCGCCAAAGCGCTGGTCATCGGGGCCGATGATGAAACGCACCAGGCCATTGTAGATGAACATCACGCCCATCGACACGATCACCAGGATCACCGGCTTGGCCCTGGCCTCGCGGTAGAACCGATAGACCACGCGGTCGGTCAGCAGCACCAGCGCCATGCAGCCCAGGATCCCGAAGGGCAGCGCCAGCAGCGCCGTCGGCAGGGGCCCGAACGAGACGCCCATCGACTGCAGCCACCAGGTCACCAGCACGGTCACCATGGTCCCGAAGGCCATCGTGTCGCCATGGGCGAAGTTGGAAAACCGCAGGATCCCGTAGATCAACGTCACCCCCAGCGCCCCCAGCGCCAGCTGCGAACCATAGGCCATCGCGGGGATGAACACGAAATTGGCAAAGGCCACCAGGGCGTTGAGCAGATCCATCAGAAGGCCCTTCCGACAGCCCCGGCCGGCAAGGTCCTGGCAAACCGTGACTGTTTCACTCGTCCGCCTCCGTGCAGGTACCCGTGCTGGCGCCCGAGAAGAAGCGCCAGTCGTCTTCCTCGTCGAAGGCGATGTAAAAGCCGTACTGGAACGACGCATCGCCGTTCTCGGCCACGATCAGCCGGTACAGACTGCTCGACGCCCGGGGCTCCTCGGTCTCGATCACGCCGTCGAAGACCAGCAGCCGCGCGTGACGGCTCAGCGTGACGTCGCGACTGTCCTTGTTCATCGTGTCATACAGCGAATAGGCCTCGTTCTGCGCGTCATACTCGACGGTGTACCAGGTGTCCTCGGGCGCGCAGGCGCGGTCCAGCTTGTCGCAGGTGGCCTCGAAACGGCACTCCAGCAGCGGCTCCCAGTCCGGGTCGTCTTCGGCCAGGGCCGATCCGGCAAACATCAGCGACAGTACGGCGGCCCGTGCCGCGATCTTCGGTAATTGGTAGGTCATCCGCCCAGGAAACTCCGTCTTACTTCTGGATCGGCCAGCAGGTCCTGGCCGGTTCCGGTATAGGCATTGCGCCCCTGCACAAGCACATAGCCCTTGTCGGCGATCTCCAGTGCCTGGCGGGCGTTCTGTTCGACCATCAGGATCGGGATGCCGGTGCGCGCCACCTCGATGATTCGGTCGAACAATTCATCCATCACGATGGGGCTGACCCCGGCGGTGGGTTCATCCAGCATCAAGACCTTGGGCCGGGTCATCAGCGCGCGGCCCACGGCCACCTGCTGGCGTTGCCCGCCCGACAATTCGCCGGCCGGCTGTTTGCGCTTTTCCTTCAGGATCGGGAACAGGTCATAGACCTGCGCCATGGTGCCCGAGAAATCGTCGCGCCGGATGAACGCGCCCATCTCGAGGTTCTCCTCGACCGTGAGCGAGGTGAAGATGTTCGAGGTCTGCGGCACGAACCCCATCCCCGCCACCACCCGGTCCTGCGGCGACAGGTCGGTGATGTCGACATCGTCCAGCCGCACCGACCCCGACCTCACGTCCAGCATCCCGAAGATCGCCTTCATCGCCGTCGACTTGCCCGCCCCGTTGGGCCCCACGATCACCGCGATCTCGCCCCGGTTCACCGCCACGGTACATTCGTGCAGGATGTCCGGCCCCGCGCCATAGCCGCCCGTCATGCAATCCCCGATCAGGAACGCCTCGTTCGTGCGCCGCGCCCCGCCGGTGCCGGGCCGCGCCCGCAAGGTGCCCACGCCGTCCGGATTGGCAATCGATCGATCCCGGTTGCCCCGATCGTCATAGGCTCCGCTGCTCAAACCCGCGCCCCTGTCTTCTTCTTGGTCAAAATACCTGATCCCATCCCATCAACCCGCACCCGCGGCCGCCTTGTTCTTCAACCCGGTCCCAAGGTACGCCTCGATCACGTGCTCGTTCGCCTTGATCTCGTCCAGCGTGCCCTCGGCCAGAACCTTGCCCTCGGCCATGCAGATCACCGGATCGCAAAGCCGGCCGATGAAATCCATGTCGTGTTCGATGACCACGAACGTATAGCCGCGTTCCCGGTTCAGCCGCACGATGGCGTCGCCAATGGTGTTCAGCAATGTCCGGTTCACGCCCGCGCCGACCTCGTCCAGGAAGACGATGCGCGCATCCACCATCATGGTGCGGCCCAGCTCCAGCAGCTTCTTCTGCCCGCCCGACACCTGGCCCGCCTTGTGATCGGCCAGGTGTTCGATGGTCAGGAACTCCAGCACCTCGTCCGCCTTGGCGCGCAGCGCGCGTTCCTCGTCGGCGATGCGCTTGCGGCCCACCCAGGTGTTCCACAGGCTTTCGCCGGTCTGCCCGCCCGGCACCATCATCAGGTTCTCGCGGCAGGACATCGAATGGAATTCATGCGCGATCTGGAAGGTCCGCAGAAGCCCCTTGTGGAACAGGTCGTGCGGCGGCAGGCCGGTGATGTCCTCGCCCTCCATCGTGACGCGCCCCGACGTCGGCTCCAGAACCCCCGCCACCACGTTGAACAGCGTCGTCTTGCCCGCGCCGTTCGGCCCGATCAGCCCGGTGATGGACCCCTTGCCGATGGTCAGAGAGGCGCCGTCCACCGCGTGGAAGCCCCCGAAATGCTTGTGCAGATCCTCGACGACGATCATTCATCCATCCCCGCGCCGTTTTCCGGCGCTTATGTGCAGATACGGCCCGGACACAAGGTCCGGGCCGTCGCATTAGACCCGTGATGACAGCTCAGCGGTACTTCACGGTGGTGATCTCGCCATCCTCGATGACGATCTGGCGATAGTTGCCCGCGCTTTCACCGGGGCCGATCAGTTCGACGGCAGAGGCGCCCACGTAATCGATGTCGCCGCCGTCCTTGAGGATCTGCAGCGCCTTGCCCAGTTCGCCCGGCAGGATCTTCTCGCCCGGCGCGTTGGCCACGTCCATCACCTTGTCCTTGTAGACCGACGAATCGGTGGATCCGGCCGCCTGCATCGCCAGCAGGATGAGTGCCGCGGCGTCATAGCTTTCCGGGGCAAAGGGCGAGGTGGCGTCAAAGGCATCGCCCACCAGTTCGGCAAAGACGCCGGCGCCTTCGCTGTCGGTGCCCGGGTGCTGGCCGGTGGAGCCGTCGATCTCGGTGCCGAAGTTCTCGACCAGCTTGGCGCTGATCATCCCGTCGGGGAAGTGGAACGTGTCGAAGGCGCCGGAATCCAGCGCCGCGCGCACGATGCCCGATCCGCCCTGGTCCACGTAGCCCGCCACGACCAGCCGATCGCCGCCCGCGGCCGCCAGCGCGCCGACCTCGGCCGAATAATCGGCCTTGCCGTCTTCATGGGCTGCGCTGATCGTCACGGTGCCGCCGGCCTCCTCGAAGGCGGCCTGGAAGCTGTCGGCCAGGCCCTTGCCGTAATCGTTGTTGGTATAGGTGACGGCGACTTCCTTGATGCCTTCCTCCATCAGGATGTCTGTCATCACGACACCCTGGCGCGCATCAGACGGCGCGGTCCGGAAGAACAGGCCGTTGTCCTCGGCGGTCGAGAGCGCGGGCGAGGTGGCGGAGGGCGAGATCATCACGATGCCGTTTGGCACGGCGACGTTCGACAGGATCGCGCCGGTCACGCCGGAGCAATCCGCTCCCATGATGCCGGCGACCCCGTCGGAGGTGATCAGGCGTTCGGCAGCGGCGGTGGCGGCGCCGGCGTCGATGCAGGTCGAATCCGCGCGCATCGGCGTCACGGTGTCCCCGTCAAGCAGCAGGCCGCTGTCGCTGACTTCCTTGATCGCCATTTCGGCACCGGCGGCCATCGCGGGTGCCAGGGATTCAAGCGGGCCGGTGAAGCCCAGGATCACGCCCAGCTTGACTTCGTCTGCCGCGGCGATCCCCGCGGTCAGCGCCGTGGCCGCCGTCGCGGCAAGCAGCGTCTTAAACATTGGTATCTCCCGTGTTGGAACAAGATGTTCAACTGGAACCGTATCAAGGGTTTCTGAAAAGGAAAGCCCCGGGTGGCGCGGGTTCCCCAAGGACAATTGCAAGGAGAGTTGGCCAGACGCTTTCGAGGATTTATTGTTCGCAGCGTATTCACCGGAGGCCTGTTTCATGCGTTGGATCGCTGTCCTTGCAACCTTGCTGCTGCCGATGGCCGCGTTGGCCGAAACCCTGTCCACGTCCGCGGGTGCCGTGCGGGTCGTCCCGCTGACCAAGGGGCTCAGGCAGCCCTGGGGCATCGGCATCCTTCCGGACGGGCGTGTCCTGGTGACGGAACGGGGCGGCGATCTGCTGCTTCTGGGCGCGGGACGTCCGCGCAAGGTCGCGGGCGTGCCGGCGGTCTGGGCCAAGGGGCAGGGCGGTTTGCTGGACATCACCATCGCGCGTGATTTCGCCCAGACGCGCGAGATCTTCCTGACCTATGCCAAGGCCCAGCCCGGCGGCGCCGGCACCGCGCTGGCGGTGGCGCGGCTGAGCGAGGATGGCGCCAGCCTGAGCGATGTGCGCACGATCTTCGAGATGACGCCCGGCGGCGGGTCGAACATCCAGTTCGGCTCCCGCGTGGTAGAAGCCCCGGACGGCACGCTGTTTGTCACCATCGGCGACCGGGGTCGGGCCGCCCTGGCGCAGGATCTGTCGGTGCACAACGGCACGGTAGTGCGGGTGAACCGCGACGGATCGGTCCCGCCGGACAACCCCTTTGTCGGCCAGCCGGGCATCCGCCCCGAGATCTGGAGCTATGGGCACCGCAATCCCCAGGGCGCGGGGCTGGATGAACGGGGGCGGTTGTGGGTGGTCGAACACGGCGCCCAGGGCGGCGACGAGGTGAACCTGATCCGCAAGGGCGCCAATTACGGCTGGCCGGTGATCTCCTACGGCGTGAACTACGACGGCACGAAGATCGGCGAGGGCACGGCGAAACCGGGCCTGGAGCAGCCCGATTTCTACTGGGATCCCTCGATGGCGCCCTCGGGGCTGATGGTCTATTCCGGCAAGCTGTGGCCGGACTGGGCGGGCGATATATTTGTCGGGTCTCTCAAGTTCCACTACATCGCGCGGCTTGACGGATCGCCGCTGGCCGAGGTCGAGCAGATCAGGGGCCGCGCGAGCGGTCGGGTGCGCGATATCGTGGAAGGGCCGGACGGGGCGATCTGGTTCCTCTCGGTGCGCGACGGGGCGATTTACAGGATGACGCCGCAATAGGGATCCGTTCTGGCGAACGGACGCCTTCGGCGAGCGGTATTTTTGCCAAGAAGAAGACGAAGGTCGCGCGAAAATGGCGCGGACGGGCGGGAAAGTGGCGGGGACTGGATGGTCTTGCCGCGCGGGCGGGGTAATCTGCGGCGAAGAAGAAGAATGGAAGTTCCATGGCCCAGGATCCCCTTGTCGTATTCACCCCCTCCGGCAAGCGTGGCCGGTTTCCCGCCGGAACGCCGGTTCTGAGCGCGGCGCGGCAATTGGGGGTGGACCTGGATTCCGTCTGTGGCGGGCGCGGCATCTGTTCGAAGTGCCAGGTGACGCCGTCCTACGGGGATTTCCCCAAGCATGGGGTCAGCGTGCGCGACGGCGCGCTGTCGGACTGGAATGCCGTCGAGGACCGTTATGACAAGAAGCGCGGGCTGAAGCCGGGGCGGCGGCTGGGCTGCCAGGCGACGATCCTGGGCGACGTGGTCATCGACGTGCCGCCCGAAAGCCAGGTGCACCGCCAGGTGGTGCGCAAGGCCGCCACCGAACGGGCGATCGCGATGGATCCCGCCACGCGGCTTCATTTCGTCACCGTGAACGCGCCCGACATGCACGAGCCCACCGGCGACCTGGAACGGCTGCAGGCGGCGCTGGCCGATCAATGGGGCGTAGAGGGCGCGCGGGCCGACCTGACGCTGATCGCCAAGCTGCAGAAGGCGCTGCGCAAGGGCGACTGGCAGGTGACGGTGGCGGTCTTTGACGATCACACGCCCGCACCGCCGCGGATTGTCGAGATCTGGCCGGGGTTGCACGAGGACGGGCTTTACGGGCTGGCGATCGACCTGGGCTCGACGACCATCGCGGCGCATCTGACCAACCTCGACAATGGCGCGGTGGTTGCCTCGTCCGGCCTGATGAATCCGCAGATCCGCTTTGGCGAGGACCTGATGAGCCGGGTGTCCTACGCGATGATGAACCCCGGCGGCGAGGCCGAGATGACGCGCGCCGTGCGCGCGGCGCTGAACGATCTGGCGGGCGCGATTGCCGCCGAGGCCGGGATCGACCCGACGCTGATCCTCGAGACGGTCTTTGTCTGCAACCCGGTGATGCACCACCTGTTGCTGGGGCTGGATCCCGTGGAACTGGGGCAGGCGCCTTTCGCGCTGGCGACGTCGCATGCGATGTCGCTGGCCGCGGCGGACCTGGGGCTGGACGCCATCAATCCCCGGGCGCGCACCTATATCCTGCCCTGTATCGCCGGCCACGTGGGGGCCGACGCCGCCGCCGTGGCGCTGTCGGAGGAACCGGGCAAGTCCGAGGACCTGGTGCTGATCGTCGACGTGGGCACCAATGCCGAGATCCTGCTGGGCAACACCACCAGGGTGCTGGCCTGCTCGTCGCCCACGGGACCCGCCTTCGAGGGGGCGCAGATCAGTTCCGGCCAGCGTGCCGCACCCGGCGCCATCGAACGGATCGAGATCGACCCGGTGACCAAGGAGCCCCGGTTCCGGGTGATCGGCAGCGACCTGTGGTCCGACGATCCGGGCTTTGACAAGGTCGTGGAGGCGACGGGCGTCACCGGCATCTGCGGATCCGGTATCATCGAGGCGGTGGCCGAGATGCGCATGGCGGGGCTGCTGGATGCGGGCGGGCTGATCGGGTCGGCGGACCAGACCGGCACGGCGCGGTGCGTGCCCGACGGGCGGACGCATTCCTACCTGGTCCATGACGGCGGCGCCGAGGGCGGGCCGCGGATCACCGTCACCCAGGGCGACATCCGGGCGATCCAGCTGGCCAAGTCGGCGCTTTACGCCGGGGCGCGGCTGTTGATGGACGAGATGGGCGTCGACACCGTCGACCGGGTGGTTCTGGCCGGGGCCTTCGGCGCGCATATCTCGACGAAACACGCGATGGTTCTGGGCATGATCCCCGACGCGCCGTTGGACAAGGTGACCAGCGCGGGCAATGCCGCCGGGACGGGCGCGCGCATCGCGCTGTGCAACCGGGCGGCGCGGGCCGAAATCGAACGGGTCGTGGGCCGGATCACCAAGGTCGAAACTGCCATCGAGCCCCGGTTCCAGGAGCATTTCGTCGCCGCCAATGCGATCCCCCACGCGACGGATCCGTTTGCGAACCTGTCGGCCATCGTCACCCTGCCGCAGGTCAGCTTCAACACCGGTGGCGACCGCGAAGGCCGCAGGCGGCGCCGCCGCTAGGGTATGGCGTCAGTCCCGGTCGCGCAGCAGCCGCGCGACCCGCCAGATCATCGCCGCGATCAGCAGGATGAAGATCATCATGACAGCCCCGTCCAGTCGGGTGGCGATGGCGGTGGGGGGGCCGGGCACCAGGGATTTCATCGGCGGAATCGCCAGGGCGGCCGCCGCCATGATGGCCAGGTCGCTGCCAACCTGCGCCGGGTGCAGACGCGCGTTGTGGACGACATGGACGACCAGCCCGGCACACAACGCGCCCATCCCGATCAGCAGGCTCCAGGCCTGCAACCGCGTGGCCAGCGCGTTCATCAGTTCGAATTCGAAGATCTCCAGATGCTCGGGCCGGGTATGGGGATACAGCGCCGATTGCCCGGCCCGAAGCCGCACCTGCCCCAGGTTGGGCCCCCGGATCGCGTAGATCTTCATCGGGATGGCGAAACCGTAGGTGCAGCCGCGCAGTTCGGCAAAGCCTTTCGCGGGGCGCAGGCTGACCCGCAGGGGCAGGCGGTATCGATCCGCCGGAAAGGCCGCGGCGTCGCCCTGTAGCGGAAACGCCATCGGGGCGCTGACCCAGGTCATGGGATCTTTCGCGCGGTCGGGACTGGCCAGGGGCACGATGCGGTCCTCGGCGAAGGTGCGCAGGCCCGTCGCCTCGCTCAGCGACAGGATCAACTGGGGGGCCGGTTCGCGGACGGCCAGGGACAGGGCGCCGTCCGCCTCGGTGAAGACCGGGTCGTAGTGGACCACACCGTCGCAGCTTTGGCTGCCGCCGCGGCGTTCGTGGATGAATTCCAGCAGAAGATCATGGGGCAGACGCACCTGGACCTGGCCCGTCAGGGGCAGTGTCAGCGGGTCGAAGGACTGGATGACGAAGGTGACCTGCGCGGAAGCGCCTTCTTCGTCGCGCCAATGCGGGTTTTGCGCGACCTGCACGCGGGTCCATTCCGTGACGTCCTGCGGTGCGATCGTCCGGTACCGGAACAGGTCCATGACAGACATGGTGGCGATGACCTGGACCACGCCCAGCAGCGCCAGCAGCCCACATATGCCATAAAGGACCAGACCAGTTGTCTTCATTCCGTCGCACCCGAACCCGACAGGCATGCCTAGCATGGAAACGGGTTTTCAAGAAGCCGGTGTCCGCGTTCGGAGACGGGGCCGGCGGACATGGGGAAACTGGCGGACAGGGGAAACTGGAGCGGGTAGCGGGAATCGAACCCGCGCGTTCAGCTTGGGAAGCTGACAGGCTACCATTACATCATACCCGCCGCGGCGTTTTCTTTAGCTTGGGCCGCGGGACGGTGCAACTGGAATTCATCGGCGGTCTTGGCCGGTCTTGCGTTTCGTGGTCAGCTTGGCTCGACCCTGACGCCGGAGACTGCCGATGACTTCGACCCTCGACAAATTGTCCGACCGGATCCGCGAGCTTCAGGCGGCGCTTGAACAGGATCTGGAGAAAAAGCGCGCGGCGTTCCGGTATCGGCTGGACAGGGGCCGGGTAATATTCGACCGCGAGGTGAGGGCGCGGCACCGGGCGGAACGGGAAGGGCTGCGCAGTTTCCTGGGACGGACGCGGGTGCTGGTGGTGCTGACGGCGCCGGTGATTTACGCGCTGATCCTGCCGTTCGCGCTGCTGGACCTGTTCGTGACGGTCTACCAGGCGATCTGTTTTCCGGTCTACGGCATTCCAAGGGTGAAGCGGCGGGATCATATCGTGATCGACCGGCAGCACCTGGCGTATCTGAACGGGCTGCAGAAGCTGAACTGTGTCTATTGCGGCTATTGCAACGGATTGATCGGCTTCGTGCGCGAGGTCGCCGCCCGGACCGAAGCCTATTGGTGCCCCATCAAGCATGCCAGCCGCCTGGCCGACCCGCATGCCCATTACCCGGGCTTCGTGGATTTCGGGGACGAACGGGATTTCCGGCGGCGACTGGAGGCGCAGAGGAAGGCGCTGACGCAGCGGGAGTGAGCGGGATAGGGCGCCCCGGACAGGAATGTCCCACGCGTGGGACATTTGGACGGGTGAGGGATTTCAATGGGTTACAGAGGCGAATTAACCAGATGTTAGGAACCGGCGCCCAGCGGACGTGATCGCCCGCCCAACCCAATCGGCCGGACGGGGCGGCCCCGGTCATATGCGGGGGGACGGTTTTTTTCATTTACTTTGAGCCGCCGATCGGCGACCCCTGAGGGGATGGTTTCCGACCGTGACGTCACGGAAGGGATGAAATGGGAACCCGGTGCGGTCCGCAAGGACCAAGGCCGGGGCTGCCCCCGCAACTGTAAGCGGTGCCGACCCCCGATGAACCACTGGCGCGCAGGCGCTGGGAAGGCGGGCAAGGGACACCACCGCGAGCCAGGAGACCTGCCATTGTCACCGGCCCGTTCGGGCCATCCAACCCCCCTCCGCACGGTGGGTGCGACAAGGAGCATGACATGCATATCGAACCGGGCGTCGTCGACGGCGCCAAACTGACCCTTTCCATCGCGACGGCCGCCGGGGCCATCGGCCTGTCGGCGAAGATGGCCATGGACACGATCCGCAACGACGGCGGCGTGCGTGCGCTGGCCGCGCGCAGCGCCGTGACCACCGCGATGGTCTTCACCTTCTTCCAGGTGATGCCGCATTACCCCGTCGGCGTGTCCGAAGTGCACTTTATCCTGGGATCGACCCTGTTCCTGCTGTTCGGCGGCGGCGCCGCGACGATCGGGCTGGCGCTGGGTCTGCTGATCCAGGGGCTGTTCTTTGCCCAGTTCGACCTGCCGCAATACGGCATGAACCTGACCACGCTGATCGTGCCGCTGTGGGCCGTCAGCCAGCTGGCCAAGCGCATCATCGCGCCGAACACCGCCTATGTGGACCTGAAGTACGGACAGGCCTTTGCCCTGTCGACCGCCTACCAGGGCGGCGTGGTCGCCTGGGTCGGGTTCTGGGTGTTCTACGGCCAGGGATTCGGCGCCGAGACGATGACAAGCTTCCTGACCTTCGGCGGCGCCTACATGCTGGTGGTCCTGGTCGAGCCGCTGGCCGACCTGGCCGTTCTGGCCGGCGCCAAGTCGCTGCGCGGGCTGGCGAAAGGCCCGCTGTTCAACGCACGGCTGCTGCGCGCGGCCTGAAGCGGTTTCAACGGTTGAACGAGGCGGCCGGGGAGAGATCCCCGGCCGTTTTTGTTTGGGGGGCAACCGGCGTGGCCGCCTAAAGGTTTTTTTGCACAAGGAGCACACAGGAAACGGGCGGGTGGGACTTTTCCATCAGACCGCTGGCCGGGACAGGGTATGATGGAGAACAGCAATCGCGCCAGTTCTGTCCGGTTGAAACGTGCAGATCGCGCCGTTTCGCGCCGTTTCGCGCCGTTTCGCGTCGTGTCGCCACAACGGGGAAGCGGCGGCGTCGGCTGCGGATGAACCAATGCGCCGGACGCATGTGGAACCCGGCGGGGCCGACGCGTGTTGCCCGGCCAGAGTGTTCCCACCAGAAAACGGAGACGGCCATGTACGGTTCCATATTCACTGCAGCGCAGCAGTGGCAGAAGGCAATGTTCAGCTCGGCTCAGATGATGTTCTCGGCCTCGACGGTGATACAGCTTCGAATGATGCAGATGGCCCTTGGCGTGATGCGGCCCGAGGAGGCGACACGCATGGTCCTGGAAAAACCGAGCGCCTTCATGAAGGCCACGGAAATGTCCGCGCGCGCCCTTGCCGGCAACCGTGGCTTTGCGGCAGCGACAGCTGCGGGGATTGCGCCCTACAAGCGGGCGACGGGCGCCAATGCCAAACGGCTGGCGTCGACGCGCACCGGTCGGCGCAAGACGTAACCAGCCGCCGAGGAAGGGAGCGGTGGCACGGTCGCCCGGACCGGATTGACGTTCCGGCCCGGGCAAGTATCGCAAGCCGTCACACAGTCTCGGCCAAAATGTCGTTGTACGTCTCGCGCAGGTCCCGCTTCAGCACCTTGCCGGTGGCGTTGCGGGGCAGGGCGTCGACAAAGACCACGCGGTCGGGGATCTGCCAGTGGGCGATCTTGCCCTCGTAATAGCTGCGCAGTTCGGCTTCGGAGGGGTCCTCTCCGGCGGCCTTGACGGCCACGAGGAGGGGGCGTTCGTCCCATTTGTCGTGGTGCACGCCCACCACGGCGGCATCCGTCAGCTTGGGGTGGCCGATGGCGATGTTTTCCAGCTCGACCGAGCTGATCCATTCGCCGCCCGACTTGATGATGTCCTTGGACCGGTCACGGATGGTGAGATAGCCGTCGGGATCCAGCGAGGCGACATCGCCGGTGTCGAACCAGCCGTTTGTCAGCGTCTCGGCGCGGGAGCGGCGGAAGTAGCTGTCCAGAACCCAGTGGCCGCGCACGTGCAGTTCGCCCGTGGACGTGCCGTCGCGGGGCAGTTCCTTGCCGTTTTCGCCCACGATCTTGAGGTCGACGCCAAAGGGCGGGCGGCCCTGGTTTTCGCGCAGGCGGTGCTGGTCTTCGATCGGCAGCTTCGCGTGCTTGGCCAGCGGGTGGTTGGCGGAGCCCAGCGGGCTCATCTCGGACATGCCCCAGGCGTGGATGGTTTCCACGCCGTAATCATCGCGGAATTCGGCGATCATCGAGGGCGGGCAGGCGGAGCCGCCGACCACGGTGCGCTTCAGGCTTTCAAGCTTGGACCCGGCCTGTTTGGCATAGCCCAGAAGGCCCATCCAGATGGTCGGCACGCCCATCGCCAGCGTGACGCCCCAGGTGTCGATCAGCTTGACCAGCGCCTCGCCGTGCAGATCGGGGCCGGGAAGGGCCAGGCGCGCGCCCGACATCGCGCAGCCATAGATCGCGCCCCAGGCGTTGACGTGGAACATCGGGACCACGGGCAGGACGACATCGCGGGCGGAATAGCCGATGCAGTCCGGCGTGTTGGACGCGAAGGCGTGCAGCACCGTCGAGCGGTGGGAATAGAGCACGCCCTTGGGATGGCCGGTGGTGCCGGAGGTGTAGCACAGGCTGGACGCGGTGTTTTCGTCCATGTCGGGCCATTGGTAGTCCGGGTCGCCGGTTTCGATGAACTCGTCGTAGAACAACAGGCCGTCGACCATGGCGGCGGCGTCTTCGTCGCGGGGGCCCATGAGGATCACGTGTTCGAGGTTGGGCAGGTCGGCGCGCAGCTTGGCCACCAGCGGCAGGAAGGTGCGGTCGATGAACAGCACGCGGTCGTCGGCGTGGTTCATGATGTAGACCAGTTGTTCGGGGAACAGCCGGGGGTTGATCGTGTGGCACACGAAGCCCGCGCCTGAGGTGCCGTAGTAGATTTCCACGTGCCGGCGGTTGTTCCAGGCGATGGTGGCGCAACGGGCCTGTTCGTCCAGTCCCAGGGCCGTCAGCGCCGAGGCGAGCTTGCGGGAATTGCGGGCGACGGCGCCCCAGGTCGTGACCTCGGTTCCGTCCATCGTGTTGACCGATACGATTTCGGTGTCGGTGTGGTAGCGCTCTGCGTGTTCGATCAGCGACGAAATCAGAAGCGGCTGGGTCATCATCTGCCCAAGCATGGGTTGTCTCCTCCCTCATGCGCCGGTCCGGACATCCCTGGTCCCGATCCCCGGCGCGTTTCCCCTTGGGGTCGAAGATGCCAATGCCCCAATACCTTTGCAACATCGGCCCTCACGTCATTTTTTCGTGAAGCTCTGCATTTGGCCGTTTCCCTCGCGTCCACCGGCGGCGCCGCGCACCCCGGTGCCACAAGGCGGGACGGGCGCGGCACCGGCACGGGCGCGGCACGGGCGCGGCACGGGCCGGGACCGGCCGGACGGGGCGCGGGAAATGAGTTGCACAATATGTTGCGGGGGCTCTTTTCCCTCTTGCCTAATCGTGGCATAGGGTCACCGCCAAACGAACTATTGCATGGGACATGATTATGCAGATTCGCGAGGCTCTCACCTTTGACGACGTGCTCCTGGTTCCTGCGGCCTCCTCGGTGCTGCCGGCCGATGCCGATACCACCACACGGGTGACCCGGGCCATTCGGATGAACATCCCGCTGCTGTCGAGCGCGATGGATACCGTCACCGAAAGCCGCATGGCGATCGCGATGGCCCAGGCCGGCGGGATCGGCGTGGTGCATCGCAATCTGGACATCGCCACCCAGGCCGACGAGGTCCGCCGGGTGAAGCGGTTCGAAAGCGGCATCGTCTACAACCCGATCACGCTGAACGCCAACCAGACGCTGGCCGACGCGATGAAACTGCGCGAACAGTATAATGTGTCGGGTTTTCCGGTGGTGGATGAAAACGGCCGCGTGGTCGGGATCGTCACCAACCGCGACATGCGCTTTGCATCCGACGAACGCACGCCGGTCAGCGTGATGATGACGACGAAGGACCTGGCGATCCTGCATGAACCGGCCGACCGGGACGAGGCGATTTCCCTGATGAAGGCGCGCCGGATCGAAAAGCTGCTGGTGACCGACGGGTCGGGCAAGCTGACCGGGCTGCTGACGCTGAAGGACACGGAACAATCGGTGCTGAACCCGACCGCCTGCAAGGACGAGCTGGGCCGTCTGCGGGTGGCGGCGGCGTCCACCGTCGGGGATGCGGGCTTTGCCCGGTCCGAGGCGCTGGTCGATGCCGGCGTCGACATGATCGTCATCGACACCGCCCATGGCCATTCGGCCGGCGTGGCCGACGCGGTGCGTCGGGCCAAGATGCTGTCGAACGAGGTTCAGGTCGTGGCCGGCAACGTGGCGACCGCCGAAGGCACCCGCGCGCTGATCGATGCGGGCGCGGATGCGATCAAGGTGGGCATCGGCCCGGGGTCGATCTGTACCACGCGGATGGTCGCGGGCGTGGGCGTGCCGCAACTGACCGCCGTGATGGATTGCGCCGCCGCCGCAGGCGACGTGCCGGTCATCGCGGACGGGGGCATCAAGTTCTCGGGCGATTTCGCCAAGGCGATCGCCGCCGGCGCGTCCTGTGCGATGGTCGGGTCGATGATCGCGGGCACCGACGAAAGCCCGGGCGAGGTGATCCTGTACCAGGGTCGGTCGTTCAAGGCCTACCGGGGCATGGGCAGCCTGGGCGCCATGGCGCGCGGGTCCGCCGACCGGTATTTCCAGAAGGATGCGGCCAGCGACAAGCTGGTGCCCGAAGGGATCGAAGGCCAGGTGCCCTACAAGGGATCGGCCGGCGCGGTCATCCACCAGCTGGTGGGCGGTCTGCGGGCGGCGATGGGCTATACCGGCTGCGGCACGGTCGAGGAAATGCGCAAGAACTGCCAGTTCGTGAAGATCACCGGCGCCGGGCTGAAGGAAAGCCACGTGCATGACGTGACGATCACCCGCGAAGCGCCCAACTACCGCGCGTTGTGAGGCCACGGTGACGCCGGCCGCGCGGGTTCAGGCCGCGATCGAGATCCTGGACCGTATCGCGGCCGGAGCTGCCACCGAACAGGCCCTGACGGCCTGGGCGCGCCAATCGCGCTATGCCGGGTCCAAGGACCGCGCGGCGGTGCGCGATCACGTCTTCGACGCGATCCGCTGCCGCCGGTCCTACGCCGCTCTTGGAGGGGGCGAGAGCGGGCGCGCCATCATGCTGGGCGCGCTCAGGGACAGCGCGACCCCGGTCGAGACACTGTTCACCGGTGCGCCGCATGCACCGGCCGAGCTGACACCGGCGGAGCTTGAGGCCGGGGGCGCGCCGCAGGGTGTGGACCGGCTGGACCTGCCGGACTGGCTGTGGCCAAAGTTCCAGGACAGCCTGGGCGACATGGCGGAACCCACCGCGCTGGCCCTGCGCGACCGCGCCGGGATCCACCTGCGGATCAATTCGCGCCGGATCGACCGCGCCGCCGCCATGGCGATGCTGTCCGGTGAGGGTATCATCACGCAACCCCATCCCGCCGCCGAAACCGCGCTGGCCGTGACCGAGGGCGCGCGCCGCATCCGCCAGTCGCGCGCCTATGCCGACGGGCTGGTGGAACTGCAGGACGCCGCCAGCCAGGCGCTGTCGCTGGCGGTGCCGCTGTCGGCTGGGACACGGGTGCTGGATTACTGCGCCGGGGGCGGAGGAAAGACGCTGGCGCTGGCCGCGCGCGGGGTCAAGGACATCACCGCCCATGACGTCAGCCCGGCGCGCATGCGCGACCTGCCGGCGCGGGCGGAACGGGCCGGGGTCAAGGTGCGGCTGGCCGACAGCCGCGAGGTGCCGGGCCTGGCCCCGTTCGACGTGGTGCTGTGCGACGTGCCCTGTTCGGGCAGCGGGTCGTGGCGGCGCGCGCCCGACGGCAAATGGGCGCTGACGCCCCGGCGGCTGGCCGAACTGGTCACGCTGCAGGCGCAGATCCTGGACCAGGTCGCGCCGCTGGTGGCGCCGGGCGGCGTGCTGGCCTTTGCCACCTGTTCCGTCCTGCGCGACGAAAACGGCGACCAGGTCCGCGCCTTTCGGGACCGGCATCCGGACTGGGGCGAACAGGCCACCATCGCCTGGCCGGTGACACCGGACGCAACGGGAACCGACGGGTTCCACTTGTCCCTGTTGACGCGAAACTAAAATTGTAAATACAATCCTGGGTAGTATCTGGGCGCGATGCCTGCACGTTTTTGGGGTCTGAACGGATCGCGGACGCGTTAAGGATCAATTAATCGCCCTCGGCTCAAATGGATCGGTACACGATTCCCTGGTTTCGGAGGCTGCCAAGTGTTCAGTCGCGACCCTGCGACGTCAATGTCACCCCGAGGGATGACGCCCGACCGCGGACGCACCTTCGCGCTGTTTGCGATGGCCATGGCCTGCCTGGTCTATGCGTCGATGGCCGAAACGTCGCCTTTGGTGACGCGCGCGGTGATGGCGGTGGCCGTGACGCTGGTGCTGACCGCCGCGGTGCTGGGTCTGTCCGGCCTGGTGCGCCTGCGCGGCCGCCGGATCGCCATGGACATGCTGGACACCTTCATGTCGCGCGACGCCACGCCCAGCTTCATCGTCACCGAGGACGGCAAGATCTGTTCGCGCAATCCCGCCGCCGGCAAACGGTATGGCGATTGCGACGCGACGACCTTTGCCGACGCGTTGCGATCGACCTTTGCCAACCCGCCTGCCGTGTTGTTCCGCCTGCAGTCCCGCGCCCAGGAAAAGGGCGCCGCGCAGGAAGATATCGCGACGCGCTCGGGGGTCTTCCGGCTGTCGGCGCACCAGCTGGACGGCGATCGTTACCTGTGGCGGATCGAGGATATGCCGGACCACGTGGGCGGCCTGCGCGCCGCCGACGGCCTGCCGATCCCGGTCCTGACCGTGGGACGCAACAACACGGTCCTGTACATGAACGACGCCGCGCGCACGCTGGTGGGGGAACGGGCCAAGTCGCTGGACACGCTTTTCGAACAGCTTCCGCCGCGGGCCGGCGAGATCAATACGCTGAGCACCGGCGCGGGGCAGATCCAGGTGCTGGTGTCCGAGTTCCAGGAACGCGCCGGCCGCAAGGAGCTGTACCTGACGTGCCTCAAGGACCTGGCCAGCGGCCCCTACGAGGCCGCGTTCGAAACCATGCCGGTCGCGTTGATGAAACTGGCGCGCGACGGGCGGATCCTGGCCTGCAACCGCGGCGCGATGCGCCTGCTGGGCACCCAGGCGGCGGATGCGACGATGATCGGCGAGGTCATGCAGGGGCTGGGCCGTCCGATCAAGGACTGGCTGCGCGAGACGCTGAACAGCGGGGCCAGCGGGTCGTCGGAATTCCTGCGCCTGTCGCGGGACGATCGCGAGGTGTTCGTGCAGGTGACGCTGACCCCGATCCGGGAGGGCGACGACCAGGCGCTGATGGCCGTGCTGAACGACGCGACCGAGCTGAAGACGCTGGAAGCCCAGTTCGTGCAAAGCCAGAAGATGCAGGCGATCGGCCAGCTGGCGGGTGGTGTGGCGCATGATTTCAACAATCTTTTGACTGCGATTTCAGGGCATTGCGACCTGTTGTTGCTGCGCCATGATCAGGGCGACCAGGATTACGGCGACCTGGTGCAGATTCACCAGAATGCCAACCGCGCCGCGGCGCTGGTCAGCCAGTTGCTGGCGTTTTCGCGCAAGCAGACCCTGCGGCCCGAAGTGCTGGACCTGCGCGACACGCTGTCCGACCTGACCCACCTGCTGAACCGGCTGGTGGGCGAAAAGGTGACCCTGACGCTCAGCCACGATCCGGTGCTCAGGGCGATCCGCGCCGACAAGCGGCAGCTGGAACAGGTGCTGATGAACCTGGTGGTCAATGCCCGCGACGCGATGCCCTCGGGCGGCGAGATCCGGATCGAGACCGAAGGCGTCAGCCTGCCCGAACCGGTGGAACGCGACCGCGCGACCGTGCCGCCGGGCGATTACGTGACCGTGAAGGTCAGCGATTGCGGCTCGGGCATCCCGTCCGACAAGCTGCAGAAGATCTTCGAACCGTTCTATACCACCAAGCGCACGGGCGAGGGCACCGGGCTGGGGTTGTCGACGGTCTATGGCATCGTCAAGCAGACCGGCGGCTACATCTTCGTCGACAGCACGCCGGGGCAAGGGTCGGTCTTTACCGTGTACCTGCCGGTCCACGAAGAGGTGCAGCCGATTGCCGTGCCGAAACCCGCGGCGCCCGCAATCACGCCCCCGAAGCACGGCGAAGGCGTGGTTCTGCTGGTCGAGGACGAAGCCCCGGTGCGCGCCTTTGCGTCCCGTGCCCTGCGGCTGCGCGGCTACACCGTGCTTGAGGCCGCGTCGGCCGAGGATGCGCTGAAGACGCTGGACGATCCGGACGTCAACGTGGATCTGTTCGTCACCGACGTGGTCATGCCGGGCATGGACGGGCCCAGCTGGGTCAGAAAGGCGCTGGAAGTGCGGCCCGAGGTGCGGGTTGTCTTTGTCTCGGGCTATGCCGAGGGCGCGCTGGGGGACAATAACGACGTCATCCCGAATTCGGTCTTCCTGCCAAAACCGTTTTCTCTCAGCGAGTTGGCCGAGACAGTTCATCGCCAGCTGCACTGACGGGGCAGGGCGGCCCGGTCAGGGGATGCTGTCGTAAAGGTCGAAATCCTCGTGGAATTTCTTGCGCAGCCGGCGTTCGACGCCGGGCGACAGCTCAAGCTCCATCGCGGGCGAGACGTTTTCGGCCGCGGTCTCGATCTTGCGGCCCAGCCGGTCTTCGAGGAAGGCGGTCAGGCGGGGCAGGTCTTCGTAGCGGAACAGATGCGTGACGCCGACGCCGTTGGGGCGCGGTTCCAGAAACTTGCTTTGCCGTCCGACATTGGCGAATCCGGGCGGATCGCCCTGGATATGCGCCTTGACGAAATCGTCGAAGTCCACGTCATGGGTGGCATTCGGCTTGCCACGCATGAAGTCGCGCCGCCGATAGCGATACCAGCTGCCCAGCCACGAGATCGGCTCGCGCATGACGGCAAGCGTTTCCATCTCGACTCCGCACACGGTTTGAAACATCGGCTGAAAGAAGCGGTTGTAGCGATAGACCGGCGCATGTTTCAGCTCGGGCGGATCGGACACGACGATATCGGCCCGATCGCGCAGCGCCGTTTCATAGGCCGTCGTCCCGGTCTTGGGGACCGACAGGAACACCAGTTTTTCCTTAAAGAAAACAAGCACCTGAAATATTCCCCCCGATGTCCCGGCCCTGGTCCGGCCAATGTAAACTACTCTTTAACCCGATTGCGAAAAAGTGGCTTGAACAAAATTCTATTGAAATGTTCTCCTTTTGATCCCATAAAGAACAAGAGGCGAACAAAGCAGCGATTGCCGCGCGCCGATGCGTGTGACAAGAAAGATGAGGAACGAACAGGATGGCGGACCTTCTCACGATGACCGGCAAGAAAAGCGCGGACAAGCAAAAGGCGCTGGAAAGCGCCCTGGCACAGATCGAACGGCAGTTCGGCAAGGGCTCGATCATGAAGCTGGGCGACGAGGGCGCCGTGCAGAAGATCGCGGCCAGCTCGACCGGCTCGCTGGGCCTGGATATCGCGCTGGGGATCGGTGGCCTGCCCATGGGGCGGATTGTCGAGATCTACGGGCCGGAAAGCTCGGGCAAGACGACGCTGACGCTGCATTGCGTGGCCGAACAGCAAAAGCGCGGCGGGGTCTGTGCCTTTGTCGATGCGGAACACGCGATGGATCCGCAATATGCCCGCAAGCTGGGTGTCGACCTGGACGAATTGCTGATCTCGCAGCCCGACACGGGTGAACAGGCGCTGGAAATCACCGATACGCTGGTGCGTTCGGGCGCGGTGAACATGGTCGTGGTCGATTCGGTCGCGGCCCTGACGCCGAAATCGGAACTTGAAGGCGACATGGGCGACAGCAGCGTCGGCGTGCAGGCCCGCCTGATGAGCCAGGCGATGCGCAAGCTGACCGGGTCGATCAGCCGGTCGAACTGCATGGTGATCTTCATCAACCAGATCCGCATGAAGATCGGCGTCATGTTCGGCAGCCCCGAAACCACCACGGGCGGTAACGCGCTGAAGTTCTATTCCTCGGTCCGGCTGGACATTCGCCGCATCGGGTCGATCAAGGACCGCGACGAGGTCGTCGGCAACGCCACCCGCGTGAAGGTCGTCAAGAACAAGGTCGCGCCGCCGTTCCGCGAGGTCGAATTCGACATCATGTATGGCGAAGGAATCTCGAAGATGGGCGAATTGCTGGACCTGGGCGCGAAGGCCGGGGTGGTGAACAAGTCCGGCGCCTGGTTCAGCTATGGCGACGAACGGATCGGGCAGGGGCGTGAGAACGCCAAGCAGTTCCTGCGCGAGAACGAGGCCATGGCGCTTGAGATCGAGGACAAGATCCGGGCCGCGCACGGGCTGGAATTCGACGGCGCCCGGAAAGGCGACGACGAGGACATCCTCGAAGCCTGACGAAAGCGCCATGGACTTGGGGCAAAGGGGCAGATACACCGTCGCGAGACTTTTGATCTGCCCCAGCGAACCTGACCCATGGCCACACTGAACGACATCCGCTCCACCTTCCTGAATTTCTTCGAGCGCAACGGTCACGAGGTCGTCGCGAGCAGCCCTCTGGTGCCGCGCAACGACCCGACGCTGATGTTCGTCAATTCCGGGATGGTGCAATTCAAGAACCTCTTCACCGGGGTCGAGACGCGCGATTACCAGCGCGCCACCACCGCCCAGAAATGCGTGCGTGCCGGCGGCAAGCACAACGATCTGGACAACGTCGGCTATACCGCCCGGCACCATACCTTCTTTGAAATGCTCGGGAATTTCTCGTTCGGCGATTATTTCAAGACCGAGGCGATCCCCTTCGCCTGGGAATTGGTGACCAGGGACTTCGGCATCGATCCCAAGCGGCTTTACACGACGGTTTACCACACCGACGACGAGGCCTTCGAGATCTGGAAGAAGGTCGGCGTGCCCGAGGACCGGATCATCCGGATCGCCACGTCCGACAACTTCTGGCAGATGGGCCCGACCGGGCCCTGCGGACCGTGCACCGAAATCTTCTATGATCACGGCGATCACATCTGGGGTGGCCCGCCGGGCAGCCCGGAAGAAGACGGCGACCGGTTCATCGAGATCTGGAATGTCGTCTTCATGCAGAACGAACAGTTCGAGGACGGCACGATGCGCCCGCTCGACATGCAGTCGATCGACACCGGCATGGGGCTGGAACGGATCGGCGCGCTGCTGCAAGGAAAGCACGACAATTACGACACCGACCTGATGCGCGCCCTGATCGAGGCCAGCGCCGATGCCACCAGCGCCGATCCCGACGGGCCGGGCAAGATGCATCACCGGGTGATCGCCGATCACCTGCGGTCGACCTCGTTCCTGATCGCCGATGGGGTGATGCCGTCCAATGACGGGCGCGGCTATGTGCTGCGCCGGATCATGCGGCGCGCCATGCGCCACGCGCACCTGCTGGGCGCGCAGGATCCGCTGATGTACCGGCTGGTGCCGGCGCTGGTCCACCAGATGGGCGCGGCATACCCGGAACTGGGCCGCGCGCAGCCGATGATCGAGGAAACGCTGAAGCTGGAGGAAACCCGGTTCAAGCAGACACTGGACCGCGGCCTGAAGCTGCTGGACGACGAACTGGATGGCTTGGCCGATGATGCCGAACTGCCGGGCGAGGCCGCGTTCAAGCTGTATGACACCTATGGCTTTCCGCTGGACCTGACGCAGGATGCGCTGCGTGAAAAGGGCCGGGCCGTGGACGTGACCGGCTTTGACGCCGCCATGGCCGAACAGAAGGCCAAGGCGCGCGCCGCCTGGGCCGGGTCGGGCGAAGCCGCCGACAACGCGATCTGGTACGACGTGCTGGATATGGCCCAGGCCACGGATTTCCTGGGCTACGACACCGAAGCCGCCGAAGGCCAGGTGATGGCGCTGGTCGCCGATGGCGCGCTGGTCGACAGCCTGGGCGAAGGCGCCAGCGGCTGGGTGGTGACCAACCAGACACCGTTCTACGGGGAATCCGGCGGGCAGGTCGGCGACACCGGCGTGATCCGCCGGCTCGAAGACCGCGACCAGGTCAGCCTGGTGGACGACACCCGCAAGTTCGCCGACGGCAAGGTCTTTGCCCACAAGGTGACGGTGCAGGAGGGAACGCTGCGCAAGGGCGATCACGTCTCGCTTGAGGTCGATCACCAGCGCCGCGGCGAAATCCGCGCCAACCATTCGGCCACGCACCTGCTGCACGAAGCCCTGCGCGAAGCGCTTGGCGATCACGTGGCACAGCGCGGCTCGCTCAACGCGCCCGACCGGCTGCGGTTCGACTTCAGCCACGCCAAGGCGCTGAGTGCCGGGGAAATCGCCCGGGTCGAACGCGACGTGAACGCCTACATCCGTCAGAACACGCCTGTGGTGACCCGGATCATGACGCCGGACGACGCGCGCGCCATCGGGGCCCAGGCGCTGTTCGGCGAAAAATACGGGGACGAGGTTCGCGTCGTGTCGATGGGCCGCGCGCCCACCGGCAAGGGCGTCGACAAGGAGACCTATTCGATCGAACTGTGCGGCGGCACCCACGTGGTGCGCACGGGCGACATCGGGGCCTTTGCGCTGACGGCGGAAACCGCGTCCTCGGCCGGCGTGCGCCGGATCGAGGCGCTGACCGGCGCCGCCGCCATGGCGGAACTGCGCGGGCGCGACCTGCGGCTGAGCGAGATCGAAGACCTGGTGAAGGCCAGCGGCGCCGATGCGGTCACCCGGATCCGGTCGCTGATGGACGAACGCAAGGCGCTGGCCAACGAAGTGGCCCAGCTGCGCCGCGAACTGGCCATGTCGGGCGGCGGATCCGCCGCGCCGGAAGCCAGGGAAATCAATGGCGTGAAGCTGATCGCCCAGGTGCTGAGCGGCGTGACGGGCAAGGACCTTCCGGCGCTGATCGACGAACACAAGGCGCGCCTTGGCGACAAGGCGGCTGTGCTGCTGATCGCCGACACCGGTGGCAAGGCGGCGGTCGCGGCCGGCCTGACGGCGGACCTGGCCGACAGCCTGTCGGCCGTGGACCTCGTGCGCGCAGCCGTGGCGGAACTTGGCGGCAAGGGCGGCGGCGGGCGCGCGGACATGGCACAGGGTGGTGGACCCAGCGCCGACAATGCGGCAGCGGCCATCGCCGCTGCGGAAAAGGTATTGGAGAAGTAGATGCCAGCGCTCTGGATCGCACATGTATCGGTAAGTGACACCGAGGCCTACGGCAAATACGCGGAACTGGCGGGCCCCGCCATAGCCAGGCACGGCGGCACCTTCATTGCGCGCGGCGGTCGCTACGTGCAGCTGGAAGGCAAGGACCGGCCGCGCAACGTGCTCGCACGCTTCCCTTCGGTCGAGGCGGCGGTCGACTGCTACAACTCGCCCGAATACCAGGCCGCGCTGGACCATGCCCGCGGCGCGTCTGAACGCGACCTGGTGGTTGTGGAAATCACCGAGTAATCGGCCACATTCAGTCACAAGTACAAGAACAGGGGCCGCGCGCCCCTGTTCTTGTTTCTGGCCGAAAGTCTTCAATGCAATCGTCGGACGAGCTGATGGGTCGCGCCGGGGTATTTGGAAAGAGAAAGAAGCCCTGCTGAGGCGCCCTTTGCCGTGCCCTGTCGATGACAAGAAAGGCGTCCGGAACTGTTCCCGGACGCCCGTCTTCTTCTTGGCTCAAATACCTCGGGGGAGTCCTCCATCGGAGGACGGGGGCAGCGCCCCCTCTTGCTCAGCCCGCCGCGCGCGCCGCCCGTTTGCGTTCATGCGGGTCCAGGAACCGCTTGCGCAGACGGATCGCGTTGGGCGTGACCTCGACCAGTTCGTCGTCGTCGATATAGGCAATGGCTTCTTCCAGGGACAACGTCACGGGCGTGGTCAAACGCACCGCGTCGTCGGTGCCCGAGGCCCGCACGTTGGTCAGCTTCTTGCCCTTCAGCGGGTTCACTTCCAGGTCGTTGTCCCGGGAATGTTCGCCGATGATCATGCCGGTGTAGACATCCGCCTGCGCCCCGATGAAAAGCTTGCCGCGTTCTTCGAGGTTCCACAGCGCGTAGGCCACCGATTGGCCGTTCTCCATAGAGATCAGCACGCCGGCACGACGGCCGGGGATCGATCCCTTGTGGGCAACCCAGTCATGGAAGACGCGGTTCAAAACGCCGGTGCCGCGGGTGTCGGTCAGGAATTCGCCCTGGTAGCCGATCAACCCGCGCGACGGCACGTGCGCGATGATGCGGGTCTTGCCGGTGCCGGCCGGGCGCATCTCGACCAGTTCGCCCTTGCGGGTGCCGGTCAGCTTCTCGATCACCGCGCCGGAATATTCGTCGTCGACGTCGATGGTGACTTCCTCGATCGGCTCCAGCCGCTGGCCGTCCTCTTCCCGGAACAGAACCTGCGGACGCGAGATCGACAGTTCGAATCCTTCGCGGCGCATGTTCTCGATCAGGACACCCATCTGAAGTTCGCCGCGCCCGGCAACCTCGAAGGCCTCGCCGCCCGGCGTGTCGGTCACGCGGATGGCGACGTTCAGCTCGGCTTCCTTCATCAGGCGGTCACGGATCACCCGCGATTGCACCTTCTTGCCGTCGCGCCCCGCAAGCGGGCTGTCGTTGATGCCGAAGGTGACCGAGATGGTCGGCGGGTCGATCGGCTGGGCGGGCAGGGCGTCGTTGACGTCGGGCGACACGATGCTGTCGGCCACGGTCGCCTTGGACATGCCGGCCAGCGTCACGATATCGCCGGCCTCGGCGACCTCGATCGGCTGTTGGGACAGGCCACGGAACGCCAGGATCTTGGTGGCGCGGAAGTTTTCGATCAGCTTGCCGTCGCGGGTCAGCGCCTTGACACTGTCGCCGGCCTTCAGCGTGCCGCTTTCGACACGGCCCGTCAGGATGCGGCCGATGAACGGGTCGGCGCCCAGCGTGGTCGCCAGCATCCGGAAGGATTCGTTGCGCCGGTCCACCTGCTTGGGCGCCGGCACATGCTTGACCACCATCTCGAAGAGCGGCTGCAGGTTCTCGCGCGCATCGTCCAGGTTGTTCGCGGCCCAGCCCGAGCGGCCGGAGGCGTAGAGCACGGGGAAGTCCAGCTGGTCGTCATCGGCGCCGAGGTTTGCGAACAGGTCGAAGACCTCGTCGAGCGCCCGGTCAGGCTCGGCGTCGGGCTTGTCGACCTTGTTCAGCACGACGATGGGGCGCAGCCCCAGGGCCAGCGCCTTGGATGTGACGAACTTGGTCTGGGGCATCGGCCCTTCGGCCGCGTCCACCAGCAGGACGACGCCATCGACCATCGACAGGATCCGTTCGACCTCGCCGCCGAAATCGGCGTGGCCGGGGGTGTCGACGATATTGATGCGCTTGTCCTTCCATTCGACGCTTGTACACTTGGCAAGAATCGTGATGCCGCGTTCGCGTTCAAGATCGTTGGAATCCATCGCCCGTTCCGCCACCGCCTGGTTTTCGCGGAAGGCGCCGGATTGCTTGAGCAATTCATCGACAAGGGTCGTCTTGCCATGGTCAACGTGGGCGATAATAGCGATATTTCGCAGGTCCATCAGGATACCTCTGTCCGGGAGTTGCCGCGCCCATAGCCCGCCGCAGCGCAGAATGCCAGTCCAAAACGCTTTCGGGGCCCAGTGTGACCTTGCGCGGGCCAGTGGTTCGCGATGGTCCCTAATGCGCCGTGGTGTTCGAGAACAGGTGGATGACCGCAATGCCGGCGATGATCAGCCCCAGGCCCAGGACAGCGGGCAGATCCAGTTTCTGTCCGAAGACAACATACCCGATCGCGGCGATCATCACCACGCCCAGCCCCGACCAGATCGCATAGACCACGCCCACCGGCATGACGCGCAGCACCAGCGCCATGAAATAGAACGCCGCCCCATAGGCCAGAACCACCAGGACGGAGGGCCAGAGCCGGGTGAACTGCTGGCTGGCCTGCAGGGCGGTGGTGCCGATGGTTTCGCACGCGATCGCGACCACGAGGTAGAGGTAGTGCATGGGAAATCCGGAATCAGAAACGGAGGTCTCGTTACGTCATGCCCCTTCGTGGCGGGAGAAGGCAAGAAACTGTCCCATTGCCGCAAGACCCGGGGGGCGCCTGCGTGACATCTGGGCCGCGACGAGACGCGATGCCCCGGCAGGGACGAAGGTGCTGGACGGACTGGCTCGTGGGGAGACTGAGCAACGGTTCCTGGCACCCGCCATTGTCCGATGGCCCGTGCTGACGGGGGTTGTGTCTCGTCACTTTACCCAAGACCTACACTCACGGACTGGGGCGCCGCTTGTCGGCGCCCCCTTTTTTCCGGGGTCTTCCGGGCGTCAGGTGGCGATGTAGCGGTCGCGGCGGTGGTTGAAGGTGATCACGAGGTTCAGCACCACGGCGCCCAGCAGCGACCAGGCGACGGTGGTCAGCGGAAAGAGCAGCGCGGCCACGGCAAAGATCACCGCATCGACGATCAGCTGGACATAGCCCGCCTTGAACCCGGTGCTGTCCTGAACGTAAAGCGCCACGACCCCAAGTCCGCCCAGCGACCCGTTGTGGCGGAACATGGCCAGCAGCCCGATGCCCACGGTCGTGCCGAAGGCCAGCGCGGCGATGGCCGGGTTCAGGTCGTCAAGGGACATGGTCCGGGGCAGGACATCGGTCAGAACCGACAACAGCGTGACCGAGATCAGGGATTTCACCGTGAATTCGGTGCCAAGCCGTTTCCAGGCAAAGAAGTAGAAGGGCAGGTTGACGACAAAGAAGACCGTGCCGAAGGAATAGCCCGTAAGGTAGCTGATGATCACCGCGACACCGGCGGTCTGGCCGGTGATCAGCCCCGCCGTTGTCAGGAACTGGATCCCCAGCGCACACAGGAACAGCCCGATGCCGAGCCCCTGGACATCGTCCAGAACGGAATGGTCGACGGTATCGGGGCGGTCGCTGTGCATGGCCGGAAGAAAGGACAGAAATGCTGACCTGTCAAGTCACCTTCTGCCGACGTTGGCCGGCCCTGGCCCCCGCTGGCCAGCGTTGGCCGGTCCGCGGCGATTGGCGCGGACGCGCCCCGGATCATCGCCCGGGGCAGCGTCGCTTTGATGTCAGCCGGCCAGCGCCTTGTTGAGGTTCTCGTCCACCTTCTCGAGAAAGCCCATCGTGGTCAGCCAGCCCTGATCGGGGCCGACCAGCAGGGCCAGGTCCTTGGTCATGAACCCGTCCTCGACGGTGCGCACCACGACGGTTTCCAGCGTCGAGGCAAAGGACATCAGCGCGATGTTCTCATCCAGCTTGGCGCGGTGTTTCAGCGCGCCGGTCCAGGCGTAGATCGACGCGATGGAATTGGTCGACGTCGACTTGCCTTCCTGGTGCTGGCGATAGTGGCGGGTGACGGTGCCGTGCGCGGCCTCGGCCTCGACGATCTTCCCGTCCGGCGTCATCAACTGCGAGGTCATCAGGCCCAGCGAGCCGAAGCCCTGCGCCACGGTGTCGGACTGCACGTCGCCGTCGTAGTTCTTGCAGGCCCAGACGAACTTGCCGTTCCACTTCAGCGCGCAGGCCACCATGTCGTCGATCAGGCGGTGTTCGTACCAGATGCCCTTGGCCTTGAACTTGTCGGCGAATTCCTCTTCGTAGACCTTCTGGAACAGATCCTTGAAGCGGCCGTCATAGGCCTTGAGGATGGTGTTCTTGGTCGACAGGTACACCGGCCAACCCAGGTTCAGGCCATAGTTCAGCGAGGCCCGCGCGAAATCCAGGATCGAGTCATCCAGGTTGTACATCGCCTGGTAGACCCCGGCGGAGGGCGCGTCATACACCACTTTCTCGATCACGGTGCCGTCGTCGCCGACGAATTTCATCGTCAACTGGCCCTTGCCGGGAAATTGGAAATCGGTGGCCTTGTACTGATCGCCAAAGGCGTGACGGCCGACGACGATCGGGTTTGTCCATCCGGGAACAAGGCGCGGCACGTTCTTGCAGATGATCGGCTGGCGGAACACGACCCCGCCCAGGATGTTGCGGATCGTGCCATTGGGGCTGCGCCACATCTTCTTGAGCCCGAATTCCTCGACCCGGGCCTCGTCCGGCGTGATGGTGGCGCATTTGACGCCGACGCCGACCTCCTTGATCTTCTCGGCGGCATCGATGGTGATCTGGTCTTCGGTCCGGTCACGTTCCTCGATGCCCAGATCGTAATACAGCAGGTCCAGGTCGAGATAGGGCAGGATCAGCTTGTCCTTGATGAACTGCCAGATGATCCGGGTCATTTCATCCCCGTCCATTTCGACAACGGGGTTTTCCACCTTGATCTTGGTCATGAGCCTGGTCCCTTCGGGTTTGGGAGATTCGTGGGTAAGGGCGGTTTACCGCAATAATGGTGACCGTCGCGTGTCGTATACCGTCGCATACAGAGTGATCGCAAGGTATGCTTGGCAGTTTTAACCATTCGGCGCTTGAACCGGCATCACGGCGCCGGATCGCCCCGTTCTGAAGCGGAGTCCTGGCTGGACCGTCGGGCCGGGTATTTCGGAAGAGAAAGAAGCCAGACTTGCCGCTTCTTTCTCTTCGGAAATACCCGGCGAAACTGGTCCACCGCCGCAACGCCTCAGAAATCAGCCGTCAGTCATCGGTGCCCTGCGCGCACGGAATTCGGCCAGGCGCCGCGCAAGATAGGCGCGGGCCTGTTTTTCGGTCAGCCGGATCCGGACCTCGGTCAGGAAGGCTTCTTCCAGGGATTGGGAAGAGGCCGAGATGACCTGGGCCACCTCGGCAAAGAAACGATCGTCGCCCATCTCGTCCATCGCCGCGACAACATCTTCGGCGAGCTGCGAGGCGAGGCAGACGAGCGTGTCCGACATCAGCGCGTGGTTTCCGTCAGCCGCCGCTTCACGTAATCGGTCACGGTGCCGATCATCGTGTCCATGTGCGGGTCCTTGAAGAAGTGATCCGCACCTTCGACTTCCGTATGGGTGATCGTTATCCCCTTCTGCTCGTGCAGCTTGCCCACGAGAGAGGTGGTATCGGCCGGCGGCGCCACGCGGTCGGCGGTGCCGTTGATGATCAGACCGGAAGACGGGCAGGGCGCCAGGAACGAGAAATCGTACATGTTGGCCGGCGGCGAGACGGAGATGAAGCCGGTGATCTCGGGGCGGCGCATCAGCAATTGCATGCCGATCCAGGCGCCAAAGGAAAACCCGGCGACCCAGCAATGCTTGGAATTGTTGTTCATCGACTGAAGGTAGTCGAGCGCGGAGGCGGCATCGGACAGCTCGCCGATGCCCTGGTCGTATTCACCCTGGCTGCGCCCAACACCGCGGAAATTGAACCGCAGGACCGTGAAGCCCATGTTGTAAAAAGCGTAGTGCAGGTTATAGACGACCTTGTTGTTCATCGTGCCCCCGAATTGCGGATGCGGGTGCAGCACGATGGCGATGGGCGCGTCCTTTTCCTTCTGGGGGTGATAGCGGCCTTCTAGGCGGCCTTCGGGTCCGGGAAAAATGACCTCGGGCATGGGAGGACGGCGTCTCCTGACTTATGCTTCTTGTTTGGCTGACATATAGTTGACGGAATCGCTCGGAGTACTTAGAGGCATTCTAACCTGGAGCGGATATTGGGCGCAGCCGTTCCGTGCACTTATGCGTTCATGCGCCGCGCGTCAATCTTTGCGATTGCCTGTGCCGCAAGGGGAGGAGACACCGAGGTGAAGCTGTCGACAAAGGGGCGTTACGCCATGGTGGCTCTGGCGGATATCGCCTTGCAGCCGGCCGATGACCTGGTGACGCTGAGCGCGATCGCGCAGCGCCAGAAGATATCGCTGCCGTATCTGGAGCAATTGTTCGTCAAGCTGAGGCGCGCGAACCTGGTGGAATCGGTGCGCGGACCCGGCGGCGGATACCGCCTGGCGCGCCCGACGTCCGAGATCCGGGTGGTGGACGTGCTGAGCGCCGTGGACGAGACGGTGGATGCGATGCACAAGGGGGCGGGGGCTTCGGGCGGGTCGTCGGGCAGCAAGGCGCAGTCGCTGACCAACCGGCTGTGGGAGGGTCTTTCGGCGCATGTCTATGTCTTCCTGCACCAGACGCGCCTGTCCGACGTGATCTCGAACGACCTGGCGCCCTGTCCGGCGGTGCCCAACCTGTTCGACGTGATCAACGTTGTCGATGAATGACGCCGGCCGGTGAGGCCTGCGCCCGTCGTGCACCCGGTCGCCGGACCTGAAATGACGAAGGATGTGATTGGGTGAAGTCCCGCACCTATCTAGACTGGAATGCCACGGCGCCTTTGCGCCCCGAGGCGCGCGACGCCATGATCGCGGCGATGGACCTGGTGGGCAATCCGTCCTCGGTCCATGCCGAGGGGCGGGCCGCCAAGGGGCTGGTCGAACGGGCCCGCGCGCAGGTGGCCAAGGCGTTCGGCGCCGAAGGGGCCGACGTGATCTTTACCTCGGGCGCGACCGAGGCCGCGGCGCTGGCCTGCGCGGGGCGGGGATTGGCGGGGGCGGCCGTCGAACATGACGCGGTGCGCGCCTGGGTGTCGGAGGAACTGGACGTGACGCCCGATGGCGCCGTGACGGTGACAGATCCGGCGCGGTCGGTGCTGCAATTCGCCAATTCCGAGACGGGGATCATCCAGCGCCTGCCGGACGGGCTGGCGCTGAGCGATGCGACCCAGGTGTTCGGCAAGCTGCCGGTCGCCTTCAACTGGATGGGCGCGCAGATGGCGCTGATCTCGGCCCACAAGCTGGGGGGGCCGAAGGGAATCGGGGCCCTGGTCGTGAAGCGCGGAACCGAGGTCGCGGCGCGAATCCTTGGCGGCGGGCAGGAGATGGGGCGGCGGTCCGGCACCGAGAATATCGTCGGAATTGCCGGTTTTGGCGCCGCTGCAGAAGCCTCTGCCCGCGATCTGGACAATGAAACGTGGGCGCGAGTTTCTGGAATTAGAAATATTCTAGAAAAAGCTATTGAGGCCGGCGCAAAATCCACTATTTTTGTCGGGAAAGGTGCCGAGCGCTTGCCGAACACCTCCTGCCTGATCGCACCGGGCTGGAAGGGAGAGACGCAGGTGATGGCGATGGACCTGGCCGGGTTCGCGATTTCAGCGGGATCGGCCTGTTCCAGCGGAAAGGTGCGGGCGAGCCAGGTGCTCACCGCGATGGGATACGATTCCGACCTGGCCTCTTCGGCCATTCGGGTCAGCATCGGGCCCACGACGACGGAAGACGAGGTACTGCGCTTTGCCGAAAGCTGGTGCCGAGGGTACAACAAGCACCGCGCGCGGTGATCGAAAAGCAAAGCGCAACAGCGCAGGTTCGGAGGATAGCATGACTGCATTGGACCAGACTCCGGTGGATGCCAAGGTCAAGGAAGGCGTCGACCAGGACACCGTGGATGCGGTACGCGAGGTCGGGACCTACAAGTACGGCTGGAACACCGAGATCGAGATGGACTACGCGCCGAAGGGGCTGACCCCCGATATCGTGCGCCTGATCTCGGCCAAGAACAACGAACCCCAGTGGATGACCGACTGGCGGCTGGCGGCCTATGACCGCTGGCTGCAGAAGAAGGAACCCGACTGGGCGATGGTCGATTACCCGGAAATCGACTTTCAGGACCAGTATTACTATGCCCGTCCCAAGAGCATGGAAACCAAGCCGAAATCGCTGGACGAGGTCGACCCCAAGCTGTTGGCGACCTATGAAAAGCTGGGCATCCCGCTGAAGGAACAGATGATCCTGGCCGGTGTCGAAGGCGCCGAGGATGCGCCCAGCGAAGGCCGCAAGGTGGCCGTGGATGCGGTGTTCGATTCCGTGTCGGTGGGGACCACGTTCCAGAAGGAACTGCAGAAGGCCGGCGTGATCTTCTGTTCGATCTCGGAGGCGATCCGCGAGCATCCCGAGCTGGTGAAGAAATACCTGGGCTCGGTCGTGCCGGTGTCCGACAACTTCTACGCCACGCTGAATTCGGCGGTCTTCTCGGATGGATCCTTCGTCTACGTGCCGCCGGGCGTGCGCTGCCCGATGGAACTGTCGACCTATTTCCGGATCAATGCCGAGAACACGGGCCAGTTCGAACGCACGCTGATCATCGCCGACAAGGGCAGCTACGTGTCCTACCTCGAAGGCTGCACGGCGCCCCAGCGCGACACCTCGCAGCTGCACGCCGCGGTGGTAGAGATCATCATCGAGGAAGACGCCGAGGTGAAATATTCCACGGTGCAGAACTGGTATCCGGGCGACGAGAACGGCAAGGGCGGCATCTACAACTTTGTCACCAAGCGCGCCGATTGCCGGGGCGACCGGGCCAAGGTGATGTGGACGCAGGTGGAAACCGGATCGGCCGTGACCTGGAAATACCCGTCCTGCATCCTGCGCGGCGATGACAGCCAGGGCGAGTTCTATTCGATCGCCATCACCAACAATTACCAGCAGGCCGATACCGGCACCAAGATGGTGCACCTGGGCAAGAACACCAAGTCGCGGATCGTCTCCAAGGGGATTTCGGCGGGCCATGCGCAGAACACCTATCGCGGGCTGGTGTCGATGCACCCGAAGGCGAAGAATTCGCGCAATTACACCCAGTGCGACAGCCTGCTGATCGGCGACAAGTGCGGGGCGCACACGGTTCCCTATATCGAGGTGAAGAACAATTCGTCCCGCGTCGAACACGAGGCGACCACGTCGAAGGTGGATGACGACCAGATGTTCTATTGCCGCCAGCGCGGCATGGACGAGGAAGAGGCCGTGGCCCTGATCGTCAACGGCTTTGCCAAGGAAGTGCTGCAGGCCCTGCCGATGGAATTCGCCATGGAAGCCCAGCAGCTGGTCGCCATCTCGCTGGAAGGGTCGGTCGGGTAAAAATCTCATTGAGATTTTTGGCAAATTTCTCGGCGAGAAATTTGGGCCCCGGGTGAGGGAGACGCGCCATGATCGTGACGACGACGCCTTCGGTCGAGGGCTATCAGATCGCCGAATACAAGGGCATCGTGGCCGGCGAGGCGATCCTGGGGGCCAACGTGTTCCGGGATCTCTTTGCCGGGATCACCGACATCATCGGCGGCCGGTCGGGCGCCTATGAGAAGGAATTGGGCCGGGCGCGCGAAACGGCGCTGGCCGAACTGGAAGAAAAAGCGGTGGCGCTTGGGGCCGATGCGGTCGTGGGCGTGGACCTGGACTATGAAGTCATCAACAACATGCTGATGGTCAGTGCCTCGGGCACCGCCGTCGTGCTGGGCTGAGGCCCCCGAGGAAGGACAAAAAATGCTGGAAATCAAAAACCTGCACGTCAAACTTGAAGAAGAGGACAAGCAGATCCTCAAGGGCGTCAACCTGAGCGTCGAAGCCGGCGCGGTGCATGCGATCATGGGGCCGAACGGGTCGGGCAAGTCGACGCTGTCCTACGTGCTGTCGGGCCGCGACGGGTACGAGGTGACCGAGGGCGAAGCGACGCTGGAAGGCCAGGACCTGCTGGACATGGACCCCGAGGAACGCGCCGCCGCCGGCCTGTTCCTGGCGTTCCAGTACCCGGTCGAGATCCCGGGCGTGGGCAACATGACCTTCCTGCGCACCGCCGTGAACGCACAGCGCAAGGCGCGCGGCCAGGACGAGATGAACGCGACCGATTTCCTGAAGCTGGTGCGCGAGAAGGCCAAGGACCTGAAGATCGACGCCGACATGCTGAAGCGCCCGGTGAACGTGGGCTTTTCGGGCGGCGAGAAGAAGCGCAACGAGATCCTGCAGATGGCCATGCTGGAACCCAAGATGTGCATCCTGGACGAGACGGATTCGGGCCTGGACGTGGACGCGATGAAGCTGGTGTCGGACGGCGTGAACGCGCTGCGCGACGCGGGCCGGGGGTTCCTGGTGATCACCCACTACCAGCGCCTGCTGGACCATATCAAACCCGACGTCGTGCACATCATGGCCGACGGCCGCATCATCAAGACCGGCGGACCCGAGCTGGCTCTGGAAGTCGAGAACAACGGCTATGCGGATATCCTGGCGGAGGTGGCCTGAGATGGCATTGCCGCAAACCAAGATCGACGCCACCGAAGCCCGGCTTGCCGCGCTTGACCTGCCCACCGGCGGCTGGTCGGCCCCGGCCCGGCGCGAGGCGCTGGCGCGGGTGCGCGAAGCCGGTCTGCCGGGCGCCCGCGACGAGTACTGGAAATACACCCGCCCCGACACGCTGATCCAGGTCGAGGCGCCGCGGGCTGCGGTGTTCCACGCCGACGAGACGGCGATCTTTGGCCAGATCGACAGGCTGTCCATCGTCTTTGTCGACGGAGTCTTCGACGCCGACGCCTCGGACGACCTGGCGCTGGAAGGGGTCACCATCGACCGGCTGGCTACCACCGCCACGATGGACATCCACTGGGCCAAGGACCTGTATGGCGTGCTGGAAGCGCGCGGGCAGGACCCGGTGAAACGCCCGCTGGCGGCGCTGAACACCGCGTTCGCCAGTGACGGGTTGCTAATCCATGTGACGGGCACGCCGTCCAAGCCCATTCAAATCACCTACACCCATTCCGACACCGCGTCGGACGCGACGCTGCACCATGTGGTCAGGGTCGATTCCGGGGCCGAGGTGACGATCCTGGAAAACGGGCCGGCCGCCGCGCGCTTCAACAAGTGCATGGAGATCGACATTGCCGATGGCGGCAAGTTCCACCATGTGCGCGCACAGGGGCGCGACCATGAACGCCGCGCCGTGACGCACATGTTCACGCGGCTGGGGACGGAATCGCTGTACAAATCCTTCACCCTGACGGTGAACGGCGTGCTGACGCGCAACGAACAGGTGGTCGAGCTGACCGGCGACGACGCCATGGCCCATGTCGCCGGCGCGTCGATGGGCGACGGCGATTTCCACCATGATGACACGGTCTTCGTCACCCATGACGCGGTCAATTGCGAAAGCCGGCAGGTCTTCAAGAAGGTGCTGAAGAACGGCGCCACCGGTGTGTTCCAGGGCAAGATCCTGGTGAAGCCCGGCGCGCAGAAGACCGACGGCTACCAGATCAGCCAGTCGCTGCTGCTGGACGGGGACAGCCAGTTCCTGGCCAAGCCGGAGCTTGAGATCTATGCCGATGACGTGGCCTGTTCGCATGGCTCGACCTCGGGCGCGATCGACGACGAGGCGCTGTTCTACCTGCGGTCGCGCGGGGTTCCGGCGCGCACGGCGACGAACCTTCTGACGCTGGCCTTCCTGGCCGAGGCGGTCGAGGAGATCGAATCCGAGACGCTGCGCGACGAGATCGTGTCGCGCCTGGAAGGGTGGCTCGCGCGGCGCGGCTGAGATGGCAGTCACGACCGACATTGCGGCGATGTACCGTCGCCCGCGTCCCGTGATGGCGCGGCTCCTGGACATGGGGCCGCGCGAGGATCGGGCGTTGGTGTTCCTGATGCTGTTCTGCCTGCTGGGTTTTGTCGCCCAGTTGCCGCGTCTGTCGCGGGAATCCTTTCTGGACGACCGCGCGCTGGACATGCTGATGGGCGGCGCGCTGCTGGGCTGGATATTCATCGCACCGCTGCTGTTTTACGGCCTGGCGGCCCTGTCGCACCTGGTCGCGCGCATCCTGGGCGGGCGCGGAGATTTCTACGGCGCGCGCATCGCGCTTTTCTGGGCGCTGCTGTCGTCGGCACCGCTGATGCTGCTGCAGGGGCTTGTTGCCGGTTTCGTCGGTCCGGGCGCGATGCAGACGCTGGCGGGCATCCTCTGGCTTGCCGTTTTGGGCTGGTTCTGGTTCACCGGTCTCAGACTGGCGGAGCGTAGAGTATCATGAACGGAACGGACTGGGGCGCACTTGCCCTTTTGACAGTGAAGACCCCCGCCGAAGCGGCACGCCAGGTGATGGCGCTGAACATCCCGCGCCAGGTGCTATGGCTGGCTTTGGTGGTGGTGTCGCTGCTGAACACGATCCTGCTGTTCCTGCCCACGGCGGTGCTGAACCTGCCGGTGATCCTGCCCGGGATCCTGGCCCATCCCATTGCCTATTTCGTGATGATCTCGGCCGGGCTGATGGCGATGATCTACGTGATGCAGTGGGTCGGTCTGAAGATGGGCGGCAACGGCACGCTGGAAGACGTCGCTTCGGTGATAATCTGGCTGCAGGCGCTGCGCGTCGCGGTGCAGGCTGTGGCCCTGATCCTGCAGTTCGTGTTCCCGCTGTTCACCATCCTGCTGTCGGTGGTGGTGGGGCTTTATAGTCTTTACATCATCCTGCATTTCATCGACCAGGCGCTGCGCCTGAAATCGCTGGGCCGTTCGGCCGGCGTGCTGATCGCCTCGGTGCTGGCGCTGGCGATCGCCATGACATTGCTGCTGGCCCTGGTCGGCGGCCCCTTCGGAGACCCGCTTGCCGATGTATGACGTCAACACGATCCGTTCCGATTTCCCGATCCTCGCGCGCCAGGTCAACGGCAAGCCGCTGGTCTACCTGGATAACGGGGCTTCGGCGCAGAAACCACAGGTGGTGATCGACGCGGTCACCCAGGCCTATTCGATGGAATATGCCAATGTTCACAGGGGCCTGCATTTCCTGTCGAACCTGGCGACCGAGAAATACGAAGGCGTGCGCGCCATCATCGCGCGGTTCCTGAACGCCGCCGACCCGGACGAGGTGGTGATGAATTCGGGCACCACCGAAGGCATCAACACCGTGGCCTATGGCTGGGCGATGCCCCGGATGGAAGCCGGCGACGAGATCGTGCTGTCGGTGATGGAACACCACGCCAATATCGTGCCCTGGCATTTCCTGCGCGAACGCCAGGGCGTGGTGCTGAAATGGGTCGACACGGATGCGACCGGCTACCTGGATCCGCAGAAGGTGATCGACGCGATCGGGCCCAGGACCAGGCTGGTCGCGATCACGCAGCTGTCCAACGTCCTGGGCACGCGGGTCGATGTGAAGACGATCTGCGCCGCCGCACGGGACAAGGGCGTGCCGGTTCTGGTCGACGGATCGCAAGGGTCGGTGCACATGCCGGTCGACGTGCAGGACATCGGCTGCGATTTCTACGCGATCACCGGGCACAAGCTGTACGGGCCTTCCGGGTCCGGCGCGATCTATATCCGCAAGGAGCGCATGGCCGAGATGCGCCCTTTTCTGGGCGGGGGCGACATGATCCGCGAAGTGTCCAAGGACGCGGTCAGCTATGCCGATCCGCCGATGAAGTTCGAGGCGGGGACCCCCGGCATCGTGCAGATGATCGGGCTGGGCGTGGCGCTGGAGTACCTGATGGAGCTGGGCATGGACAATGTCGCGGCCCACGAGGAACGCTTGCGCGATTATGCCCGCGGCAAGCTGGACGGGCTGAACTGGCTGCAGGTGCAGGGCACGACGCCGGACAAGGCGGCGATCTTCAGCTTTACGCTGGATGGCGCGGGGCATCCCCATGACGTGTCGACCATCCTGGACAAGAAGGGTGTCGCGGTTCGGGCCGGGCATCATTGCGCCGGGCCGCTGATGGATCACCTGGGGGTGACGGCGACCTGCCGGGCGTCCTTTGGGCTGTACAACACCGAGGCCGAGGTGGACGTTCTGGTCGACGCGCTGGAGCTGGCCCACGAGCTTTTCGCCTGAAGGACCTGACGGTCCTGCCTCCGGCGGAGAGTATTTGGGACCAAGAAGAAGGGAAAGCGGCGCGCCTTTGCCCGCGCTTTGGGCGTTTCCGACATGGGGCGTGTCGTTTTTTGGCGCTGACGGGTGTCATCCGGGGATCAGGGGCGTAGGGTGGGTGCAACTTCAACCACCTTAGGAGAACCCATGTCCCTGCTCACCGAAGCCGACGAGATTTCCAACATCGCATTCGGGTTCATGGGGTCCAAGGCGCTTTTCGCGGCGCTCGAGCTGAAGGTCTTTTCGACGCTCGCCGCGGCTCCCATGACCTCGGACGACCTGGCCGAACGGGTCGGCATCCATGCCGATCGGGCAATGACGTTGCTGACCTCGCTGGCGGGACTGGGCCTTGTATCGGTCGAGAACGGCAAGTTCGCCAATTCGCCGGCGGCCGAGGCGTTCCTGGTGAAGGGCGCGAAATACGACTTTTCGGATTACCTTCGGCTGCAGGTCGGCAAGCAGATGTACCCGTTGCTGGACCAGATCGAAGGCGCGCTGACCGGCACGCTGGACGAGGCGGACACCAAGTCCTACGCCGACTGGTTTTCCGATCCCGAAGAGGCGCGGCTGTATTCGGAAAGCCAGCACGCCGGGTCGCTTGGACCTGCGCGGCAGTTGGCGCGGTCGCTGGACCTGTCGGGCAAGACGACGCTGCTGGACGTGGGCGGCGGCACCGCGGCCTTTGACATCACCCTGTGCAAGGCGAACCCGGGTTTGAACGCCACCGTGCTGGAATTCCCCAATGTCGCGGCCCTGGGTCGGGAATACGTGGAAGACGCCGGGCTTTCGGACCGGATCGCCTACCGGGACGGCAATGCGCTGGAGTCGGATTGGCCCATGGGTCAGGACATCGTGCTGATGTCCTACCTGTTTTCGGGTGTGCCGGGCGACACCCATGACCGGCTGATCCAGCAGGCCTTTGACGTGCTGAACCCCGGTGGCATCGTGCTGATCCACGATTTCGTGGTCGAGGCCGACCGGTCCGGCCCGCCGCTGGCGGCCCTCTGGCAGCTGCAGCACACGGCTTTCACGCCCGAGGCGCGGTCCCTGGACGCCGGGTGGCTGACATCGGAGCTGGAAGCGGGCGGGTTCAAGGACGTCGGCATCCGCACCATGATCCCCGAGATGACCATGCTGGCCCAGGGCGTGAAGCCCTGAGCCGGGGATCGTCCGCCGATCACGGCTGAGGCTGGGGCGGGCCGCAGAACAGGTCTTTGGCAAACGGGTCGACGGCATGGTAATTGTCGTCGACCCATTTCGTCAGGGCGGCCATCGAGAAGTTCGGCCCGAACCCCGGCCATGGCGTGAAGCCGTGCAAGTGGTACATACTTTCCGGATCAAGCTTCAGCAGCCGTGCAAAGACCGAGGCCACGATCGTCCCGCCGACGCCGGTCAGCTTCTTTTTCCCGCTGTCCTGGGCTTCCTGCAGGCAATAGAACCACAGCGGCGTCTTGGTGATATGCGCATCCGCCAGTTGCGGCGGGGCGGCGAGTTCGGGGATGCCAAGCTTGCGCGCCAGTTGCTGGCCCGAAGGCAGCAGGATCGCCGTGCGGTCGCGCAGGATGTTGCGCAGGGCCAGCTTGCGGGCCTTTGGAATGTCGATTTCCAGGTCGCCCCACATCAGCGGCTTGTTCACGATATTGGCCGGCAATTCAAAGAGATCCTTGGCCATTTTCGTGCCCACCGGCAGGGCCTTCTGAGCGCCCGGGCCGAAGAAGCGCGACATTTCCATGTCCCAGTCGCTGCTGCGCCAGCCAAAGCCGTGCATCGCAAACAGGCCGACCCCCATCTTGGCGGCGTTGATGTCGTATTTCGCCTGCACGGTGGCGTGCCCGAACCGATAGGCCGCGACCGAAAATTCGGCCGGCATGATCGGCGCGCAAGATCCGAAGGGATCGTGCGCGAGCGCCGCGTCGATGCAGGCCTGGTCGACGAAGGATGGCAGAAAGTCGTTCAGCACCAGCCACTGGTAGTGCAGCCGGATGAAACGGCGGACCATCTCGAACCCCTTGAGATCTTCGGGGATCATGTCGGCCCAGACCTCGCTTCGGGTGCCGTCCATGGCGCAATGGGTCACGGCGTCGGTCACCTCGGGTTGGGTGGCGACCTTGGCCATCAGGATGTTGTGCAGCTTGATGAAACAGCCCTGGATCTGGCTGACCAGGACGTTTTCATCGTTGCGCGGATCCCCGATCAGCGCGCGGCCCTTGCAATTGCGCGCCAGGTCGTTCGGGTTCTCCTCGCGTCCAAACAAAAGGAAACCATCGTGATCGGGCGAAAACAGGTGCGGCGTCGCGTCGGGCCCGTCGCCATAGACGCAATCCAGGTCCAGGTTCGGCGTGCGCACGTTGCGGATCGTCGCCGGGTCGGTGTGGGTGCCGATGGCGCTGGTGGCATCCAAGGTGATGTCATGGTCGATGAACTGACCAAAGAAGGTCTGCCCGGCCTCGGCCGGACCATCCAGAACCACGTTCGTCTTCATGTCATCGACCAGCTTGTCAAAGGCCGCGACGATCGCCGCGCGGCTCAGATTGCCTGTGATGGGGTTCTTCTTGCCGAGATAGCCGAAGACCTGAGGCAGGGGCTCTGCCGTGATATCGCAATTGTGCAGGCATTCCTTGAGAAAGATGTTGTAGCGGGACATCCCGTGCGGCGTATTTGCCATTGTAATCTCCTGGAAAGAAATCCGAATTTCTAATCTGGGTCGGATATGTCAAAAGGAGGTATTAAATTCCTCCTTCGGCATATTACTTCAATTCCCGAATAAATTCACCTTGTTTCCACCAAATCGGAAATTGGAATACCGGACTTGACAACGCGCCGCGGGGCCGCGCCCTGGCGCCGTCCTGTCCCCCCGCCGGTGTCGCAGAGAAAATCGCGCCGGGCGCTGTTCTGCGATTGCACCCGGTTCGGGCATTCGCTACAAGCCGGCGGCAGGCACCCGTAGCTCAGCTGGATAGAGCGCTGCCCTCCGAAGGCTGATGTCAAGGGGATGCCGTGATGAAGAGGACTAAGAAAGAGACGTGATACCAAGCTCTTGCCGAGCAGATCGTTTTTCGATTTAAAGGCTGGAGAAGTCGCGTAAGCACTGCGTAAGCAGTCAGGGCCTGATGGTTCTACTGCGCACCCATAGCTCAGCTGGATAGAGCGTCGCCCTCCGAAGGCGAAGGCCTCAGGTTCGAATCCTGATGGGTGCGCCATTAACCTCGAAATTCCACGATTTGGGCTCGCTAGTCAGGTTGCCCCCGCGCCGCCGCCTTTGCCGCGCGGTTGCCGTTCATCCTGTGATGGATTGGACGGGTTGATTTTAAAAATTCGTTTATTTACAATGTGAAAGAGTATTTTGCATGTACCAAGTACCAAATTTTTTGCGGCGCGATGCTCCCCTGAAGGCAAATTGGGCTCTGTTGCCTTCAGAAAACCTAGACCTGATGATCGCGGAGTGAGCTGGCTGGCTCTCTTATCTCTCCCGCGGCTCAGACAACTAGAGTTTGCTGGTGTGACGTGCGGAGCCAGCCACCCGCATCGTTCAGATATGTGGAGGCGCAAAGTGCTTCATAGATGGGCAGATCGGGCTTCTCAGCGGAGGCATGGTAGCTGAGAATGACAATGTCACCACATTGCGTTGCTCTGCGCCCAGTCATCGCCACGGACCGCCAGCCGGTTCTGCGCTTCAGGCCGTGCCAGATCTGCTCACCCTGTAGGATACCCGGAGGGTATGGAAAGATCATGATAGCGTTTTCCGCGGTTGTCGCGCGCGCGTTGTCGGAGTCACTGGTCCAGAAGCGCTCTTCCATATCCCAGAGAATTTCCTGATCCGTTGGAGAGGGCTTGCCGATCTTATTTGCGGCATGCTCGAGAGTAGTCTTTCGCGGCACGGAGAGGGTCATTCGGCTGTCTCCCATGTACCGGAAAGGACTACCTGGATCAGGATCAGTATCACGACCGCCACTGACAGGATTGTTCCCGGCGAGAAGGCGATGCCCTTATGCAACGCATCGCTAAAACTCGTAGCGACCGGTGCGGCACCCGGAAGGAGAGGGGCAAGGGTGCGGGCCACATCTCCATTCTCCGTCGCGAGTGCAGGCACGTCTTTGCAGCGTGACAGCAGCGTTCCCAATCGCGAAACCGCAGCTTGACGACCCGAAGACGCAAGCTCGGCGGCCACTTCCCATGGATCGAGCTCTAGCCTGGCAAGCGCTGAGAGCACGGTCACGATGGAGCCATCTCGGTCTTCGCCGACGGAGGCGAAGAGAAACCGTTCCAGTGCGGGGTCATGGGGGTTGAGAATATCGGCTGCCGACATCGTTGTTTCCTCGATATATGTGATATATGGCTCCGGATCGCGGCAGGTTTAGACGTAGAACGATTTGGTTCGCCAAGACCGACCGAGGATATTTCGGATTGCTTTGATCCTGCCCGAATCCGGCCTTATGCGGGCTGACGCAGATCAGTCTGCCGCCAAGCCGTCGTTCCTGGCCGCCATACCGGCCCCGCAGGGGAATCGCATTTGGCTTTGAGGTCCTGAAGAGCCGCCCTTGCAGCCGCTGGCAGGATGGATTCTGGAGGGCGGACATCAGCCGCCGGAGTCCGCCACTGCCATGCACCTGTTCCTCTCCGCCTTTGACGGCGTCCCGGATCCCCGCGCGGACAACGCCCGCCATGACCTCGGCGAACTGCTCGTCATCGCCTTCGTCTCGGTGCTCTGCGGCGCGACCTCCTGTGCCGAGATGGCGGCCTTCGGTCAGGCAAAGGAACATGTTTTCAGGGACTTCCTGAAGCTCCGCCATGCCGTGCCCTCGCATGACACCTTCTCGGCGGTGTTCCGGATGGTCGACCCGAAGGCGCTCGACGCGGCCTTCGGACAGGTTCTGGCCGAGGTCGCCGCAATGCTCGGTGAGGGCGATGTCGTCGCCGTGGACGGAAAGGTCCTGCGCGGCTCGCGCGATGCCGCCGAGGCGGGACGGACGCGGATGATGGTGTCGGCCTATGCCGCGCGGCTGCGGCTGACGCTGGCCACGGTGCCCGCCGAACGGGGCGGCGAGTTGGAGGCCGCGATCGAGGCGCTCGGGCTGGTCGCGCTGAAGGGCAAGGTCGTCACGGCCGACGCGCTGCATTGCAACCGCCGCACGGTTGCGGTGATCAACGCAGGCGGCGGCGACTGGTGCCTGGCGCTGAAGGCCAACCAGGATTCGCTGCTGTCGGACGCCCGGGCGTGCTTCGGCAAGGTGAAGGAGGGCCACCCAGTCGCGATCACCGAGGACAGCGGCCACGGCCGGACAGAGACCCGGGCGGCCATGGTCGTTCCGGCCAAGGGTCTGGCAGAACATCATGAATTCCCGGGACTGAAGGCCTTCGGGCAGATCGAGGCGACGCGAGAATTCGACGGCAGGACCACCTCGGAGACCCGGATTTTTGCGCTCTCCTGGCTGCCTTCGCCTGACGTCCTTCTGGCCACCGTGCGCGCCCACTGGGCGATCGAGAATGCGCTGCACTGGCAGCTCGACGTCTCGTTCCGCGAGGACGCAGCGCGCAACCGCAAGGACAACGGCCCGGCCAACATCGCCGTCCTGCGCCGCCGCGCGCTGGACGTTGTCCGCAGGGACACGTCGAAGGGATCGCTCTCCATCAAGCTGAAACGGGCGGGCTGGGACGACAATTTCCTCTTCGGACTTCTCAAGCTTTCCAGTCAGTTACCGGAATCTTAGTTCCAAATGCGATGGCCCTGACCGGCCCCGGCCTTGTCTGCAAGCTCACCATTACGAGCGAGGCTAACATGGGTCAGCGCGTGAATTCCTATCACCAGCTAGAAGCATTGATACCAGCAAGCTGAGCCTCCTTCCCGAAGCCAGGGAGGGCTCGGACTTAGTGCTGGACCCCTGCAGGTTGCACGGAGATCAGGTATGGCCATGCGCTCGACCAATTCGACTGTGACGTTCAAACACCCGTTTTTCTTGTCCGGTTACACGGATGAATTGCCCGCTGGCGATTATGACGTGGTCGTTCAGGAAGAGCTTTTGGAAGGTCTCAGCTTCGCGGCTTACCGAAGGACGGCGACGTATCTGACCGTACGAGGAAAGGGGCAAAGGGCTGGACGGGTCGAACTGCGATCGACCAGCGAGCGGAATCTGGAAACGGCACTTGGCTTGGACCGGAGATTTCCGACCCGAGATAGCGAGACGGCGCTTTCCCCGTCGGAGGACTTGAAATGAACACTCCCGAATGGCTCAAACCCGGCATCTACGGCGCCGTAATCGGCGCGGTCATTGTCGGTGTCGTCGGATTTACATGGGGCGGCTGGGTGACCGGCGGAACTTCGAGCGACAGAGCCTTGACCATGGCCCATGAGGATGTTGTCGCGGCCATGGTGCCCGTTTGTCTGGAAATGGCCCGGACCGATCCGGAGCGGGCCGCAAAGATGGAAACAATCAAGGCTGCGTCAACTTACCAGAGGCGCGACGCGCTTATGAAGGCGGGATGGGCGACCGTACCCGGCACCGACGCTCCGGACCGCGACATCGCGCAAGCTTGTCTCGCAGAGCTCCAACTTTAGAGCCTCCGAATGCAACAGTCCCCGGATATCGGCAACGAAAAGACCCTGCCCGCGATGGAACAGTCTTCCGCTTCCCGAGCTGAGAGAACCGAGCTCGAACGTCGCGTGCTCGCTCATGAAAGGGTCCTTCAGGCGCTGATCGCATACATGTCCCGAACTGAGCCGCGGTTTGTCGATCATCTGAGAGAACGGTTCGTGGAACCGATGCGCATGGCTCGGCACGAGCACGACTATCGGGGGGCCGACGACTATGCGGAAGAATTCATCCGCGCCGTGATGCTTCTCGGTGAACCGCGCCAGCCGCCGGTCCATCCGTCGGAGGCTGCGAAACGCGCTAGCGCCTCTGAAAACGATAGATTGGACGACTCCGATCCGCATGCGCAACGCGACCAGGTTCTGGTCAAGCAGAGAAACGGCATATGGCAAGTGACGGTCAATGGCGTCTTTCGCGGCGACTACCACCAAGAGGAGCACGCCAACGCAGCTGCGGCATTGTTGAAGCTGTCCCTGCCATGACCCTCGGCGTTCAACCTACTGGACCGAGCGAGTTTGCGATCCAGGCAGCCGAGAACGAAGGCATGCCGACAAGACCGGATGCTGCGCCTGTGTTGCCGACTGTCTCGGCGGCGGAGCAGCAAACGGAACACTTCAGCCGATGCGCTCGAAATCCCACAAGCAAGCGAACCGCCCCAGAACTTGAAGGATGGAGCAAATGGAACGCGATGAAGTTCCACATAGCAGGTCCCCTAGGCGCCTTATTTCGAAGCTGGCGGCGGCGGCCGGCATGATCGCCTCTCTCGCGTTTCCGGTCTTTGCGCAGGACGGGACCGGACCGCTCCCGGAGAACGCGCGGGCACGCAGTTATGGCGGAGGGTGGAACTGTGACGTGGGCTACCGGGTGGATGGCGCTGAATGCGTTGCCATCGACATGCCGGAGAATGCTTATGCGACGGGTCGATCCTACGGAACGGGATGGGAGTGCCACCGCGGGTACGAAGAGGTGGGCGGGACATTCTGCGCCCCGATCCCCGTGCCCGCCAACGCCTTCCTGCAATCTTCAGGTTTCGACTGGCAGTGCGAACGCGGATATCGGCAAGACCGCGAAACCTGCGTGCCAATCATCCTGCCGGAACACGCATTTCTCACCGAAGATCCCGGGGGCACCGGCTGGACCTGCGATCGCGGCTTTGCAGCGGGCGATGGCGCGTGCGTTCCAATTGCCGTGCCGGATAACGGCTACCTGACCAACACCGATTACGGCGATACATGGCGTTGCGAAAGAGGCTTTTCCGAGGTTGACGGTCGCTGCGATGCCATCGTGTTACCGGCCAATGCCTTTCTGGACACGGATTCGTATGGGCCGGGATGGCGCTGTGAGCGAGGATACGAGCGCAAGGATCGCAACTGCGTCGTGATCGTGCTGCCGGAGAACGCCCACCTCGATCGATCAGGCAATCGCTGGAGTTGTGACCGAGGCTTTCAATTGTCCGATGGGGTCTGTGCTCGTGGACGATGATCTACACGCCTTTGGCCCTTCTCGAGCGTCCAGCATGCGTGTGAGCATAGGATGCCGTCTGCGCTACGCGTTGAGCCAGCCGACGCCATTGATCGCGATGTTGAATGTGCACTACTCGCGCTTCGGTGATCTGGAGCGCGCCGACTATCTCGTGACCTCTCCCAGCGTCCCGCTCGAAAGCTACCGTGACGGATTCGGAAACTGGTGCACGCGCATGGTGGCACCAGCGGGCGATTTCACCTTGTCTTCGGATGGCGTTTTCCGGGATGGCGGGTTGCCCGACCCAGTTGCGCCGGGGGCGGTCCAACACGCGGTTCAGGAGCTGCCTTTCGAGACGCTCGTCTATCTGCTCGGCAGCCGATATTGCGACACGGATCTTCTTTCCGACGAAGCCTGGCGGCTGTTTGAGAACACAAAGCCCGGATGGGCCAGGGTCCAGACGATCTGCGATTTCGTCCACGAGGCTGTGGCTTTCGACTATATGCAGGCGAATGCGACCCGCACAGCCTCTCAGACGCTTGCCGGCCGGGCCGGTGTTTGCCGTGATTTTGCGCATCTCGCCATCGCCTTCTGCCGCTGCATGAACATTCCGTCCCGCTATTGCACGGGCTATCTGAGCGATATTGGCGAGCCGGAGCCCTATCCGCCCGGAGATTTCGCTGCCTGGATGGAAGTCTTTCTCGATGGTCGCTGGTGGGTCTTCGATCCGCGCAACAACACACGGCGCACCGCGAGGATCCTGATCGCGCGCGGCCGGGATGCCGCGGATGTGCCTTTGACGCAGACCTTCGGGCCAAGCACGCTGTTGGAGTTCCGGGTCTGGACCGATCAATTGACCTGATCGGGCCTCAATCCAAGTGGTTGGCCATCAGGCGATCAAAGCTCTGATCCTCTCTGAGGCAAGGCTCTGGATTTGCAGGTCTTCCAACGCAGGGGAGGCCGCTGGCGGAACATGAGATCACCGAATTGACCGTAAATAAGGAGGACGCAGATGGAACACCCCAAACTAAAGAGCGTTGCGGTGTTTTCGAGACCGTTCACTGTCCCGGGTTTTGACGAAATGCTGCCGGCCGGAACCTATGACATCGAAACCGAGTTGAGTGCGCCGCCGGATGACCGGAACCCCGACGCCTGGAAGGCCTCTGTCCTGGTAAATCTTCATCCGCGAACTTCACATCCTGGGCTGTCACGAACCTTGATGGTTTCTCTGGCCGACCTCGATGCGGCCCGCGCAAAAGACGAACTTACCGGGAAAGAACTCACGGAGTTTTTCCTCGAAAAGATGTTGGCCGACCCGATGGTGCAGCTGGTTATGCAGGCCGACGGTGTCTCTGAAATGCAGCTTCGGCATCTCTACTCAGGCAAACGTTCGTCTGAGGTCGGCTCTGATACCGTGACACCCATCCGGGAAGCTAGAACTCCGCAGGACAAGTCTGCGATTCAGGCTGCGGAGAACGAAGGAATGCCGCCGCGGTCAAATTGAGCCGCGCGCCGTAGTATGCACGCCGACACTTCGGCTCCCGGTCTCCCCTGAGTTGGCTGTGGTAGAAAAAGAGGAAAACAACATGCCTGTTCATGATGACGGCCCGGAAGATCAAGGGCCTTGGAACACCCGACAGAAGCGTGCTCCACCAGAGATCGATGCCATTCTCCGCCAGGGTCGCGAACGCTTGGGTGGCCTGTTGCCAGGTGGGCTGCCGCCCGCCACGAGCATCGCGGTGGTGGGGGCCGTTGCTTTTTTCGCAGTTGTAGCCTGGTCGTCCTACTATACCGTTCCAAGCGACTCCGTCGCAGTCGTCCAGCGATTTGGAAAATACACCGCTGAGGTTCCGCCGGGGCTTCATTTCAAATTTCCGCTTGGGATCGATTTGGCGACGCTGGTTCCCGTGAAGCGTCAGCTGAAACAGGAATTCGGCTTCACAACGCCGGGCGCGAGTGATCCGTTTCAAAGTCCGGTCGATGGCCGCCGCGAAACCGAGATGGTAACCGGCGATCTGAACGCCGCTCTCGTGGAGTGGGTGGTGCAATACCGGATTTCGGAGCCGCTGAAATTCCTCTTCGAGGTGCGTCAGCCGGGCGCGACGCTTCGTTATGTTTCCGAGTCTGTTATGCGTGAGGTGGTCGGCGACCGCACGGTCGACGAGGTCATCACCATAGGCCGACAGGAGATCGAAAGCGAAGCTCTTCAGAAGATGCAGGCGCTGACGACCAAGTATGCGATGGGGATCAGCATCGATCAGGTGCAGCTCAAGAACATCAACCCGCCCGAACCGGTTCAGGCCTCCTTCAATGAGGTCAATCAGGCCCAGCAGGAGAAGGAGCGCCTGATCAACGAAGCGCGTCGCGAGTACAACAAAGTCATTCCACTGGCCGAGGGCGAGAAAGACCAGCGCATCCGGGAGGCCGATGGCTATCGCCTGAAACGCATAAACGAGGCTGAAGGCGACGCCGCACGGTTCACCGCGCTTCTGACCGAATACGTGAAGGCGCCCGAAGTCACGAGACGGCGCATCTATATCGAGACCCTGCAAGACGTGCTGCCAGGGATCGGATCGAAGATCATCGTCGATGACTCGACCGCGAGCATTCTGCCGCTTCTGACGCTCGACCGGGCCCGGGAGGATCAACCGTGAAATTGAAATCTGGAGTTCTTGCAGGTCTCGCCGTTGCGGTTGTCGTGACCGTCCCGGGCGCCTTCTACACGGTTGGCGAGGTCGAACAGGCGATCATTACGCAATTCGGCAAACCCGTTGGGGAGCCGGTCACGACAGCCGGCCTCAAGCTGAAACTCCCCTTTATTCAGGAGGTCAATCGGATCGATGGCCGGGTTCTCGAGTGGGACGGCAACCCTTCGGACATGCCAACCAAGGATAAGCTCTATATATCCGTGGACTTGTTCGCCCGATGGAAAATCACTGATCCGTTGCAGTATTTCCTGCGCCTGCGCGACGAGCGCAGCGCGCAATCGCGGCTCGACGACATTCTCGGCAGCGAGACCCGCAATGCTGTCGCCAAGCACGAGCTGATAGAAATCATTCGGACAACGAAAGACCGGGTGCCGCTACGGGACACGCTGCTGACAGATGAAGAACGCGCGCAAGACATCGGTGCCCTGGTTCCCATTCAGAAGGGGCGGGCAATGGTGGAGCAGGAGATCTTCGCGGCTGCCGCAGAGAAGGTCCGTGTCTTCGGGATAGAACTCCTCGATATCCGCTTCAAGCGGATCAACTACAACGAAAGCGTGCGTCCGAAGATCTATGATCGCATGATCTCGGAGCGACGTCAGATCGCCGAGCGTTTCCTGTCCGAAGGCAATGGCGAAGCCGCGCGTATCCGCGGCAACCGCGTGCGCGACCTGAACAAGATCCAATCCGAAGCCTACCGGGAGGTGGAAGAAATCCGGGGCCTGGCAGATGCCTCGGCGGCGGACATCTATGCAAGAGCCTACAACATCACTCCCGAGGCCGCTGAATTCTACGCGTTCACGCGAACCATGCAGGCTTACAAGGATATGATCGCGGGCGGAACGACACTTGTTCTCACGACCGACAGCGATCTCTTCGGATACTTGAGGGCAATGGAAGGAGAAACGTCAGGTGCAGGGGCTGGCCCTGCCCGTGCAGGGGCCGAAGCGTTGGTCGAACGATGATGCCAGGGAGACAATAGCGATGACCGACGATCCGGTTGACCTCGATACAAGGCGAAGCGCCGAAGGCCGGATCGCGGCGGATATCCGGCGACACTCCCTGAAGGATTTCGAAGCCGATCAAAGAGCGCTCCGTTTGCGGCAGGAAGAACTTGAAGTACAGCTCCTCGCCCAACCTGCCGCCAACTGGCACGAGGCAGCGCTCAAAGCGCAGTATCTGATACGGCGCTACTCGGAAACCGCCGAAGCCAGTGATGCCCGGCGACAGGAACTCGTCGAGCGCACGCTTGGTGATCTGGCACGGCTGATCGAAGAGGATGGGGCAGGTCAATGACCAAGCTCGTGGATCAGGACAACGGGCCTGTGCGGGCCATCGACGATGTCCCGAAAGAGCGTCTTTGTCTCCGTTGCCGCACGCTGTTTTCGAGCGAAGGCTTCGGGGAGCGGATTTGTCGGCGGTGCAAAGCGTCGCGGTCATGGAAAATGGGGGTGCAACCTACCCGCGCGTTAGCAGGGCGCTGAAATAGTCGCCGAGCCGGAACGGTTTCCCTTCTTTGCAGGCCTTGCTGCCCGGCCTTGCGCATTTGGGTTCGAAAGGCGTGTGTGCGCCCTGCGGTTTCTCGTCGTCACGCTCCCAGCAGCCGGGGCAGTCTGGCGAGGTTGTTGGCGGCCATTGTGAGGATGAAGCGGGAGCGTACCCGCTCAACGCCGCGATAGACGGTCTGGGCCATGCCGCCGACGGTTTTGGCCCAGCCGAAAGCCTCCTCGATGCGTTTGCGGTGCTTGATCGACAGGGCGTAACCCTCGTGCCGGGTCGTTCTGGCGTCGATTGCTGAGTATCGGGATTTCTGCGCGACATGGGGCGTGACGCAGGCCTGGCGCAGGTCGGCGACGAACTCGGCCGCATCGAACCCCTTGTCGGCGCCCAGTGTCAGCTGTCGGGTCGATCCGGGGGAATGACGATGGATCATGTCGAGGGCGGCGCGCCGTTCGGCATGGCCATCTGCCCGTGTCAGGTCACCCTGCACGATCAGGCCCGAGCAGTTCTCCATCAGCGCATGACCCATGAAGCACAACATCGCGCCGGTGCCCGGGGACTTCTTGTAAAGCCGGGCATCCGGATCGCTGGTCGAGGCATGGGTGGCATTGGACCGCTTCTCGCCCCGGAAATCGACTTCGGCATTGCGGCTCTTGCGGTGGGGGCGGGACATCGGCTTCTCAGATGCGGTCGGTTCGGTGTGATCTTCGGTGGCAGCATCGGGTTCTGGCGGGCCGCCCGGATCGTCGTCGGGCGGTGTGTCGGAGGCCTTGGGCTGGAAGCTCTTCATCGAGGCCCAGGCCTTCACCAAGGTGCCATCGACCGAGAAGTGGTCGTCCGACAAGAGCGGCGCGACCTCGCGGTGCGCCAGGATCGCAGCCATCAGCTTGCGCGACATCTCTGTGGTCAGCAGCCGGTCGCGGTTCTTGGTGAACACCGTAGGCACCCAGACCGGATCGTCGATCCCAAGGCCGACGAACCAGCGGAACAAGAGGTTATACTGCATCTGTTCCATCAACTGCCGCTCGGAGCGGATCGAGAACAGGATCTGGATCAGGCTGGCCCGGATCAACCGTTCCGGCGCGATCGAGGGGCGGCCAAAATCGACATAGAGATGATCAAAATCCTCATCGAGGCTGGCCAGCGCATCGTTCACGACCTGCCGGCTCTTCCGCAGCGGATGCCGCGCGGGGATGCGCTCTTCAAGATCGACATAGCTGAACAGCGACCCGCACTTCTCGTCCGTTCCCCGCATCATCACCTCCGACGCCGTCCTGCCGGAGGTGAATCATGTTCTGCAATCCACGTCGAGGACGGACTAATTCAGCAGGCTGTTAGGGCGCTGGTAACCGCTGGATTGTCCCGCTCCGACCCAAATCCAAAATGCTGGACATTCCGGGGCGGCAGTCTCTGAGCGTCGTCAGCCAAATCGCTCAGTCTCAGGCAGAAAGCGCCCGAGCTTCCGCGAACGACAAAAGTCTATGGCGTTGCTCGTCCCAGAGGTGGAGGCGCGCGCAGCGGAAGCTCTCCCGAAGTGTTATGCGCTTGGTCTGCGCCAGGACATCGTGATCCCGGATAACCTCGTCCAGACGGTAGAAGGGAATGCGGCTGGCCAGATGATGCACATGGTGAACGCCGATGTTTGCGCTGATCCAGCGCAGGATACCGGGCAGCGCATAGTGTGAACTTCCGTGCAGGGCCGCGTCCTGAATGTTCCAGTCCCCGTCGTGCTGCCAGCTTGTATCTTCGAACTGATGCTGCACGTAAAAGAACCACATGCCGGTGACCGCTGCCAGAAACATCGTCGGGAGGAACACGAACAGCAGAACATCCCAGCCGCCCAGCCAGATGATCGTCATCAGTGAAAGGCCAATGGCGAGGTTTGTGCCCATCGCGCTCAGCCAGTACCGCCAGCCGGATCGCATCAGGTGCACGGGCAGGCGGTTTTGCAGGAAGAATGTATAGAACGGCACCACGCCGAACAGGAACAACGGATTGCGGATCAGCCGATAGCCTGCCCGGCCAACTCGGCTCATGTCCTGATATTCGCTGACCGTCAGGATCGGCATGTCTCCGACGCCCCGATGGTCCAGATTTCCGGTCGTGGCGTGGTGGAGCGCGTGCGTCTTGCGCCAGACATCGTAGGGAGTCAGAGTGAGAACGCCGATCACCCGCCCGATCCAGTCGCAGAGGCGCCGGCTGCGGAACAGCGACCCGTGGCCGCAATCATGCTGGAACATGAACAGACGGACGAGAAAGGCCGCATTCGCTAGCGCCAGAATGATTGCCAACGCGGTGCTGATCGACAGCGCCCACCAGGCGACAGCCCAGAGCGCCACGAATGGCGCGAGTGTAATTGTGAGTTCGAAAACGCTACGCGACGGGATAGGTTGTCGATACGCCGCCAGAGTTCGTGTCCAGTCCGATGGGGTGAACTGCGACTGCTTCGATGCGCGGTCGGTCTCGGCGGAAGAATGGCCAGCACTTTTCACCGCGTCCGCGTGTGATCCGGCATCCTGTAGGTCGGGTCCGGAGTTGCCATGTTCGCCTCTTTTGTTCGCCGTAGCGTCCTGTCGGCCACGCCGTTGAGGCTGCTTGTTGTCTGAGCGGGACGAAAACGTCATGGGTGATGCAGATCCTCTACGATTGAATGTATCATGCTGGTGGTCGGTACACTGAATTGCCCTGAGTGATGATCTGATTGATCAGGGCTGCCGCGGCCCGGTGGATTTCCGCGTCAGGCTCAGTGTCGATGGTGTTCTCGTGGATGGCCGCGGCGTCGCGGAGAACTCCGACGATCTCGTTCTCCGGCAGCAATCCGCAATCGTTCATGGCCAGTAGAAGCGACTCGCAGATCGACAGGGCGGCCAGTCCTGCAGCGTCGTTCGACGTAGGCATCCAGTGTGTTCCTTTCATCGCGTCACAATCTGACGGTGAAGCGTGCCTGATGTGTTCCCCCTTCTTGCATGAAATGCTCTATGCTGGACTGATCAAGAGCAGTCCCTGAGCTCATCTCGAAATATCCCCCGCAACCGAAAGGAAAGGGTCATGACACCGGCCGCGGCAAGCCCGCTCACCCGAAAGCTCTCGGCATTTGTCGCTTTGTCAGAGGCCGAACTTGCGGTGCTGGCGCGTCTGCACGGGCGTCGGCGGTCTTTTGTCGCCGGGCGAGACATGGCCCATCAGGGACAATCGGATCAGGCCGCCTACATCCTGTCCGCGGGCTGGGTCTGCTCCTACAAGATCCAGCCGGACGGAACGCGGCAGATCGTTGATTTTCAGGTGCCGGGCGATTTTCTGGGATTGCGAAGCGTGCTTTTGCGTACCTCGGACCACAGTTTCGAGCCAATCGTGGACGTAGAGGCTGCAGAAGTCTTGACGGGCGATCTGCTCGAGGCGTTCGCGCAGACACCGCGGCTCGCAACCGCCATCCTTTGGGCGGCGTCCAGGGATGAGGCGATGGTGGTTGAACATCTCGTCGGGATTGGGCGGCGGGACGCGGGGGCACGGATGGCGCATTTCCTGCTGGAGTTGGGATCGCGGCTGGCTCTGGTGGGCATGGGGAGCAAGGAGGGGTACGACTGCCCGCTCACGCAATATCACCTTGCCGACGCACTTGGATTGAGCGCGGTCCATGTGAACCGTGTATTGCGGCAATTGCGTGAACGCGGTCTGGTGACTTTCCGCGATGGTCACGTGACATTTCACGACTACAGCGGGTTGGCGGAGCTTGCCGGGTTCGATCCGGCGTATCTGGATCAGACCGGGCCGCTTTTGAAATGACCGAGTCGCCCTCAGTCTTCAGCAAGCGTCTCAGGAGGTCGCGACAGACGCCGTAATGCGACGCAAGCGCGTGTTTGGCGGCGCCGAGTTCCAGGTTCATCTCGGCTTCCTGCCCTGCTGTCTAGGAATCCAGGAGCAGGCCATGCAGCGGCTGTCTTAGAAGGGAAAGAACACCGGAATTGTCAGAACTGCGGCGGCTCCCACGATGATGTTCATTGGCAGGCCGATCTTAATGAAGTCCGTGAACTTGTAGTTGCCCGCACCATAGACCAGTGTGTTGGTCTGATAGCCGATCGGGGTCGCGAAGCTTGCGCTCGCTCCGAACATGACTGCGACAACGAAGGGGCGCGGATCAACCCCGATCTGGACCGCCAGTCCGATCGCTAGAGGGGTCACGACGACCGCGACCGCACTGTTGGTGACCGCCTCCGTCAAGGTCGAAGCAAGCAGATAGACCGCGGCCAGGGCGATGATCGGGGGCATGTCCGCAAGCAGAGGCGCAACGGCACCGACGATCAGGGCAATCGCGCCCGAGTGCTGCAGCCCCGCACCCACCACCAGCATCGAGAAGATCAGAACGAGCACGCCCGCGTCGATGGAACTCCAGGCCTCGTCGTTGTCGATGCAGCGCAGGACGAGGATGAACGCCACGGCGACGAGGGAAACAAGGCTGATGTCCGCCACACCGATGGCGGCCAGGGCCACCACCGCAAACAGCGCCGTAAGCGCGAGCGGGGCCTTGCCTCGTCGAAAGGGACGCCCTCCGGCCATCGTGACGCCAGCCAGGTCCCCGGCCTCGATCAGGCGGTCGTAGCTTTCGTCGGTTCCCTCCAGTAGCAGTTTGTCCGCAGGTCTGAGGAGCGTGGTCGAGAGGTCGGGGCCGAGGCTTTCCCCATGGCGATGGGCGCCCAAGACACGCATGCCATACCTGAACCCGATGGTCAGTTGCGCGATCCGTACACCGCGGCTGCGATGCGATAGCGTGACGATCGCCTCCGCGACTGTCGTTTCAGCACTATCCCCGGCTGTCGGCCCCTGACGCAGTCCGACATCCCATCCTTTCCTGTTTCTCAACGTCAGCAGTTCGAAGGTGCGGATAACCGCGATCAGCCGGTCTCCAGCGACGAGGATGTGATCGAGCACATCGTCACGCCTAACCTCTGCACCGGAACGTATTCCGACCACCGTCACACCCGGACGGGTCAGATCGTCGATATCGCCCAAGGAGTGGCCCAGCCCCCAGTAATCATCCTTTGGGCGCAACTCGGTCAGGAAATCCGCCTCACCTGCCGCACCCAGATCCGTCTGATCCTTGCGGTTGGGAAGCAGAAGCGGTCCGAGTAGCAGCAGGGTCAATCCGCCGGTAGCCGCGGCCGCCAGACCGACCGGTGTGATTTCCAGAATTGAGAAGGGCGCCAGCCCGATCTCTCTGGCAACGCCATCGACCAGCAGATTGGTCGAGGTTCCGATCAGCGTGCAGGTCCCGCCGAGCACCGCCATGTAAGAGAGCGGGATCAACAGACGCGTCGCTGCGAGGCCGAGGCTTTGGGCCAGTCTTATGGCGACCGGGATCAGCACGAGGACGACAGGTGTGTTGTTCATGAGCGCCGAGGCCACGAGGGTCGAAGCCAGAAACACGCCGGTAGCCGCAATGGGGCGCTGGCCGGCGGCGACGACGACCCGGTTTGCCAACGCATCGAGCAACCCGGTGCGGACGAGGGCGCCGCTGAGGATAAACATCGCGGCGATGGTGATCGGTGCGGGATTTGAAAAAACCGATAGAACAGTGTCTTCCGGCACCAGTCCAAAAACGACAAACAACGCTGCAACCGCCGCGGCCGTCACCTCGGGTGCGAACCGCTCGTAAAGGAAACCCGCGAAGAGAACCAGAAGAAGCGCGAGCGCAAGATAAGGCTCAAAGGGGTACAGGTGTGTCATTCCGGGGTCTCCAGTGCATTGACGGCGGAGAGGTCCTGACGTCGCGCAATATGTGCTCTTTCGTTCTCACTCTGTCCCGAAAACTGGCGCGGAGCGCTCTTTGATCGGTCGCTGCAGATCGAGGTCGCGATGATCAGTATGCGATGACCATGTGGCGTACCTCTACGGTCATGCTTCGCAGGGCGTTTCCCGACCCCGTGAAGCTCCCGGTGACCGGGACGACCTGATGAATGCCACGGGTGACCGCCACGGGAATGAGGTTCTTTGATCCGACGCTCCGGTTTGTAGGGTCGAACGCGACCCACCCGGCACCGGGAACGAACACTTCGGCCCAGGCATGGGTAGAACCCGCCCCTTCGGACCCGACAAGGCGCGTTTCGGGATCAAAGAGGTAGCCGGAAACGATGCGGGCCCCGAAGCTGAGCATGCGCGCGGCTTCGGCAAACAACACCGCAAAGTCACGGCATGAGCCCCAACCGCGGGAAAGTGTTTCCAGCGGCGACTGTGTCCCTTCCATCTCTCGCCCCTGATATGCGATCTGCGTCGACACCCCGTTGGCGATATCCTTGAGCAGAGACAACGTATCCGTGGGGCGCTTAAGGATGAAGGCTTCGACCCAGCTGGAAAACTTGCCGTCAGGGTCGGGATATTGTGGTGCCGTCAGGGCGCCGAGGTCGGCCCAATCGTCGCCTGAATAAAGGAAGGGAAAGCTGATTGCCTCCGCCGCTATGGCGAATACCGGCCAGACCGCGGCGGTCAGATCGACCGTGGCACGGCTTTCGATGATCAGATGGTCGCTCGGCTGATTAAACTGTGCCGTGGCGACCGCATTGCCCGCAACGTCATGGGCCCAGGTGATATCGGCATGGGGCGTGAGGGTGATCTCATGCGACACCAGCCGCAGGTCCCGGGCTTCGCGCGGGCGCAGCATCATCCGATGAGGTCCAAGCAGAACGGGTTCGCCGTAGCGGTATTCGGTCTTGTGATAGGTCGTCAGCGTGGTCACGTTAGGTGCCTTTCGGCTGCAATGCGGTCACCCGGCGTCGGGTCGCTTGAGTGGCGTCGGTTGGACAGGCGGTCAATCCGGCGGGATCGGGAGCGCAGAGCTGTCGATTCCGGCTGCCGTCTCGGTCGACACAAGGCGGCCGAGAGTCAGGTTCAGGTCGTGAGACCCGCCGTCGAGGGGCAGGAACACCACCGGCCCGGCCGTGATGGGGTGGCCATCCAGCGTGGCTCTCGGATGATCCGCTCTCTCGATCCGGATCCTGCACGACGTGCCCGCCACCCTCAGCGTCATGGAAAATCCCGGCCAGTCGGGTGGCATGGTGGGGGCGATCCGCAGACGGTCTCCGTCCTGGGTCACGCCGAGGATGCCTTCGATGGCCGCGCGGTGCATCCACGCGGCCGAGCCCGTGTAACCGCGTAGCGTCCATTCGACATGAGATGGGTGACCTGGGGGCCGCTCGGGCGGCCGGCAATCCGGCGGCCCCGGTCCGCTTCGGACGGCGTCGGACCGCCGGACCTGGCGTCCTCAAGCGGCGGCAAGGCGCGGTCGATATCGCGCGGCAGCCGTTCCTGGAGCAGCAGTTCGCTGGCATGGATCATCGGTTCATGGTGGAACCTCTGGCGCATCAGGCCGCCGGTCAGGGCGTTGGCGATGGCTACGATGGTCATCCCCTGATGATGCGCCATGTAGCTTTGCACCACGGCAACGCGGCGACCCGGCAGCACACGGTCGGGGGTAAAGTCGAGGGCTTCATAGAAGCCACAGAGCCCAAGGCCACCCATGGCCTCCAGGTCGTCGTAGTTCCGCCGTGCAGCACCGGGATCCAGCATCGCCGCCAGCCCGGTTGCATAGGGCGCGATCACCAGATCCCCGGCAAGCCCGCGCTTGAGCCCAAGTCCCGGAACACCGAAGGTGGAATACTGGTAGTTGAAATCCACATCCCGTGCGTTGAAGCCGGATTCCGAAATGCCCCAAGGGACGCCTTGCGCCCGTCCGTAGGCGATCTGTTTCTCGACGACCAGTCGACAGGTGTGACCCAGCTGACCGCCTTCGGGTTCTCGCATCACCAGTCCAGGCATCAGGTATTCGAACATCGAGCCGGCCCAGGAGACGAGAACGGCGCCGCCACGGGTTGCGGTGACCGTCCGCCCCAGGCGGAACCAGTGGCGCAGCGGCAGATCCTGTTTGGCGACGGCGAAGAGACTGGCCAGACGCGCCTCTGAGGCCAGGAGGTCATAGCAGGACGGATCGAGACTGCTCTCATGGACCGAGTAGCCAATGGACAGCAGCTTGCGCTCGGGGTCGAGCAGGAAGCCGAAATCCATGTCCACTGCGAGCCGGCGGGCCTGCACTCCCAGCCGATGCAATTCTGCGGCCAGAGCGGCATGGTCGGCCTCGGTTGACGCGGTATCTGTCGCGGCTTCGGCCAAGCCGTCGCGAAGCAAGGACAGCCATCGGGGCGCATGGGGGAGCATAGCCGCCGGCGGCGGAGTGGCGTGTTCGGCCTTGGCCGCCAGGCGTTGCAGGAAGGGCCAGTTCACTTCAGCCTGTTTCAGGCCATCGCGCAGCGATCCAATCGCCTCGGAGCAGGAGTCACTGAGCGGGGACTTTAACCGCTCTGCGTCACGCTCCACCAGGTCAAGAAGATCGGTCAGCCCCTGAGATCTCTGACGTGGCGTCGCGCCGGAATGGGCGGCCCAGTCCTCGCAGGCGTTGGCCAGTGCGATCAGGTGGCCGGCCAGATTGCCGCTGTCCACCGACGAGACATAGGGCGGGTCGAGAACCCTGCCGTCTCGCGTGTCGTACCAGTTGTAGAAATGCCCCTTTACCCGCGGCAGCGCTTGCATCGTGCCAAGGGTCGCGGCGATCCGGCTGGCCGCCTGACGCATGCCGATCCAGCCGAGATCGCAGGCTGTGACAGTCGACAGAAGGTAAAGCCCCATATTTGTGGGCGACGTGCGGTGCGCAAGCATCGCGTGTGGCTGCTCCTGAAAGTTGTCGGGGGGCAGATGGCTGTCTTCTGGCGTGACGAAGGTCTCGAAATAGTGCCATGTCCTGCGTGCGATCAGGCGCAATTCCTGGGCGTCTTGCGGGGTAAGGGCGGCGTCGGGTTGTGCGCGGGAAGGCTGACTGACCCGAAAGGCGATGAGCGGCGCGGCAAGCCAGAGGGCTGCAATGGGAAGGATCAGGGGGAGCGCACCGGGGGCGGCCAAGCCGGCCAGGCCTGTGGCTGACAGTCCCAGCAGGATCCCCGGCGCCATGGCACGGGAAAATCCCCGCAGATCGGGGCGCGGAGCGGCCGAGGCCGAGGCCGCCGTGGTCCATTCCAGGAGATGCCGCCGTGAAACCGTCAACCGCCAGAGTGTGCGGGCGATGGCATCGAGCGCGCGCCAGGCGGCGTCGGCGAGAAAGCTGACCGCCAGCCCGGTTTGCAGCACGGCAAGCGACAGGTCTTCCTGCATCAGGCGCAGGTGGTTGCCCATGTGAAGGCGGCGCTGATGCGGAACGGCGGAAAGGGCTGCGTGTAGGAAAGCGGGCAGGCTCATGGCGACCAGCGCCAGAGCCGTCGCCAGCAAGGCCGCCGGGCCAGGCAGAAGCCACCCCAGTGTCAGCAGGATAAGCGTAGCCGGGGCCAACAACGAGCGGCGCAGTGTATCCAGCACCTTGACCCGTCCCAGCGCGCCCAGCCCGCCTTCCTGGCCAAGCCAGGGCAGCAGTTGCCAGTCGCCGCGACACCAGCGATGGATGCGCCGCGCAGCGAGGTCCTGTCGGTCGGGGAAGGACTCGATCAGTTCCACGTCCGAGACGAGCCCGGCCCGGGCGAAGATGCCTTCAAGCAGGTCATGGCTGAGAAGAGCGTTTTCGGGCACGCGCCCGGCCATCGCCGCCTGGAAGACATCGACGTCGTAGATACCCTTGCCGGTAAAGGAGCCCTCGCCGAAGAGATCCTGATAGACGTCCGACGCAGCAGCAGCATATGGATCCATCCCGCCCGGACCCGAGGTCGCGCGCTGAAATGCCGTGCCGTGCCGTTCCGGTGTCAGGGCGGGGGTGATCCTCGGCTGTAGAATGGCGTGACCGGCACTGACCCGGCTGAGGGCCGTATCGAAGATCGGCTGGTTCAGCGGGTGCGCCATCTTGCCGATCAGCCGCAAGGCCGCGTCACGCGGCATCCGGGTGTCGGAATCGAGCGTCAGGACGTAGCGCACACCGGGGGGCACGGCTGGCACATGACCCTCTGCCGTGCGGTAGTCGGTATCATCGGCACCGCGCAACAGACGGTTGAGCTCGTGCAGCTTGCCGCGTTTGCGCTCCCATCCCATCCAAATCTGTTCGGCGGCGTTGTAACGGCGGTCACGATGCAGGTGCAGAAAGCGGGCACCGGCGGGACCCGCGCCGTAGACCTGGTTCAGTCGGGCAACCTCGACGTCGATCAACGCGACAAGTGGCGCATCCTCCGGCATGTCCTGTCCGGGGGCGTCCAGCCCGTCGGTCAGGATTGCAAAAGTCACGTCTCCTTGGGCGCCGGACAGATAATGGACTTCCAGCCCTTCGAGTTGTTCGGTCAGCTCTGCGCCATTTGTCAGCATTGTCGGCACAACCACGAGCGTGCGCAGCGAAGACGGCACGCCGCTCTCAAGCGCCAGTCCCGGCAGTGCCGTGGCAGGTACGGCCCAGGCCACCATGCGATCAACGATAGGTTGAGCGACGGCGCTGGCCGGGATGACCGCTGCGAGGAGCCAGAGCGCAAGCATGGTCCATGACGCGGATGGGCCGGAAAGAGCCACCAGACTCCATGCGCTCAGCGCGAGCAGCCCAAGAGTGACACAAAGAATGCTGCCAAGGTATCCTGCGAGAACGGGCCGGACCTGCGGGCGATGCCATCCCCTATATCGATAGCCGATCTGGCGTTCGAACGCCTCCCGGCCCTCGGCGAGGAGATGCCAGCCCGGATCGCTTCTCCGCAGGATTTCCGGCTCGGAAATCCGGTCGCCATCCGCTTCCGGCGCAGCCACCGCCGTCGCCAGCACCTGCTCGGCCAGATCCAATTCGCTGTAGTCACTGTGACGAGCGAGATCCTCGAGGGCATCGCGATAGAGGTTGCGGCTGGCGAAATCCATCGCCGAAAATCCCGGATGCTCCCGCAACTTCGCATCGACCAGGCTGACACTTTCAAAGAGCTCTGGCCAGTCCGTCTCAGCGATCGTGCGCAGGCTGGTGATGACGTTTCGAACCGTGACGTTCGAGGCGCCCTGACGCTCCTGTGCATGCCGGACCGCCAGGTCGACATTCGACCCCTGCTTGGCCAGCCGATCCTCCAGCCAGCCGATGGCCGGTGTTGTGACAGGGTCGCAATCACGTAGCCGCTTCGCCAACTGCGCAGCAAAGATCTCAGAAAGTGGCTCGGACGCGCCAATATCTGCAGGGATCCCGATCTCGGTCTGGCCGGCCTCCAGGAGCCGATCCGCAAGGGCATCCGCCGACAGGCGCATCCTGTGACCGAAGGTGATCTGGTCGGCCAGCCGCCGCAGGTTTTCCAGAAGGACGAGGCGGAGCGTTATCGGAACCGCCCAGAGCTCTCCTATTGTTAGGGGCTGGACCTGCTGATAGGCGCGCAGAAAGCGGGACAGTGCGGGGGCGTCGAGATGGCTGTCCGTATGGGCGACATAGGCCCAGATCAGTTCGAACACTCGCGGATAACCGTGAAACGGCCCTTGGGCAAGTTTCGGCAGAAGCTTGTAGTAGCTGGGCGGCAAATCCGTACGGCAGTCGCGCACCTGCGCCTCGACCCTGTGAAAATTGTCCACCAGCCATTGGGCGGCGGGGACAATAGGTTTTCCCGACGCCAACTCTGAGAGACAGGCCTTGCGAGCGGCCCTCAGAGCCGTCGCATTGTCGTCCAGTCGCTGGCGCAGTGATGCGACACGCGGTGAAGAGGCGCAGATACGCTGCACCTCGGCCAGGCTGGCGGCGTGTTGCTCCAGCCTTTCGATACCGAAAAGCTCCGCGCGCACCGGCGCGACGCTCTTCCAGGGTGAGGTGCGGGTGCCGCGGAGGTTGAGTTGAGGTAGCGTCCAGGCCCTCATGCTAGAATCCTGTCGGCAAGCTGGCAATTCTGTCGACTTGCCGCATGGATGCACGCTCTGCGGCCAGGCCCAGGCGATCACACAAGAAGAGTTGGGTCAGGCCTTTTTCCCCTTTGGCTTTGTGTCGATCGTCAGGCCCTTGCTGAAGGAGGGCGCCGGAACCGGTTCAGCCTTCTTCTGCTTGGGCTTCTTGTCTTCTCGGCCGCGACGGCTTTTGCCCTTCGCCATGGTGTTCTCCTAAGTGCTTTGTGTACGTGGAAAATTCTCTCGCCTCGACGAGGCGAAGACCGCATGCGTCGCGGGCCAGGATTCCGAGGGCCGCGCAGGTCCGCAGCGGTGCAATTTAGGAGTATCGCCGAGGTCGGCCGCTTCCATGCTGATCCAGATCAGCGTTCAACGAGGAGTTTTTCTGCTGCGTGTTCCTCTCGCAGCGAGACCGGTCGTCAGTCGTGCAGAAGCACTGGAGGCGGGCCGGGGTATTGGAAACATGTCGCGTCCGCACTGGCCCGGTTTGCCTCCGGCGGACGGTCGTCACGATCACTGCGGCCGATTTTGTTCCCGGGCCCTGGCCTCACTCTATGCCTTCGCGGGCATGCAGAGCCATGTACAACTGATGTTCACAGTCATGATTAGTACTCCGGTCTTTGTGAAGCATGACATCGGTATCCCCAACGCCACCTACTGCCTCAATGATCATCTCCGTGGTGGCGAGCTCAGATGAGGGGTTCGCTGAAGTGCGCCAAGTGCTTGGGGCATGATCTCTGTCACCTTATCGGGCAGTGGACGCTGGCCGGAAAACTGTTCAGGCTCTGCTTTAATGATTGAAATGGTGTTCGTGTAAAATAGTGTGACTGAAATAGTGTGACTGAAGGGGGAGGGGCGATAGTGTCTTCATTACTCAAGTTTTTCCGAATTACATTCTTTCTTTTTGTCTACTTCATCTTTTGCATGATCGTGGTGGTCACAGTCCTCCAGGGGTGGCCGGTGGGTGGCCAAATGTTGTTCGCATTCGGTGCTCCTATCATTTTGGTCTGGTGGCAAGAAAAGCGGAGATCGCGGAAAGTCGCTGCAAAAGCGCCAGCCGGGCAAAGTTCCGAAACTCGAACATCGCGGCCTGAGTCGGTGCCGCGCCCAAGTGCCTACGACAAGCGTATCGAGCGTGAGCGCGAACGAACTCGCGAAGCCATTGCGTCCAAAGCGCCGGCTGCCGTTCAAGCCTATTCCCCACCAAAGCAGGACTACGGTGAAATCGTTCGGGTTGGAAAGTCCGCGGCGCCGGCACTTGCAGCGGTCGCTGAACGAAACCAGCCCTCGCGAGTGGCATCGAGCGCATCGGCCCGATCAACGAAAAGCGGGTGGGTCCGGTCTAACGAAACAGCTAGCGTCGCCGGCCGCAACATCGGCGGGATGGTCTATGTCGGCACGCCTCCCTTGCTGAACACCTACGGGTATCGAGACAAGTGCCGAGCCTATATCGATCCATCCCTGTCTGTCGCGCGCTCTGGAGCAGACAAAGCTGGTGAAGGTATGCCCTACTGGCCCGGATACTCGGATATCTCACCTCAGTGCCGGGCGACCTACCTCGACTGGTTGGCGAGCGGGCGCAACGACGCCTCCTACAACCCCGGCTACATGTTCCTGTACTTCTACGGGCTGGAGCGTCGCTTCTTCGTCGATCAGTCCAACGAAGATGCCAAGGATATAGTCCAGGAAGTTCGGCGGCTGCAGTCACTTTACCCTGAAAACCACTCCGTCAGGCGCTATTTGGGCGAGTTCCTCGACATTGCGATGCTTGCCGAAACCGACCTCGACGCTATCGAGCCGATTTTCGAGAAGCAGGGCTGGGAACTTCCGTTCTCACTCAAATACGCAATCGGAGCTCGGATCGACAAAGGCGAGAACCTGACAGCTGATTGGTTGCTGAGTTGGTTCATCTGCCATCCGGAAACAAACCTGAGAACTCCCGCGACGCGGTGTCATGACGAGTTCGTCGCTCTTTTCCGTATGCGGTTTGATCGGCGTTTTCCTGATGGGCTCAAAGTTACAAAACCCCGGAAATCACTCACGGCATCCTATCGGGCCGCCTCCAGCGAGTTTCAGGGGTCCGCCAACCCAACCGTCGACGGCAAGCCGGTTCCCGATATTTCCGGCCTGCGCAAGCCGGTAGAGATTGCCCAGGAGTTGGCTGACGAGGTGATGACCGACCTCGACAAGCTCAGTCGCTTCCTGGGCCGAAACCCTGATGGCCGCGGAAGCGTTGAAGCTCATGCATTGCTGCCTTCTGAACTGTGGGATGCCTTCCCATCCAAGGAAATGGACCGCTTGAAATCTTGGGCAAGCACTATCGTCGATCGGGGGGGATTGGTGCCGCTTGAGGAGGTAATCGGACGTCTGGAGGGAGAAACGAGCGAGAAAATCGGGAAACGGCAGATGACAGGAGCGGCCGATGCGCTCGCCCGCCTCGGTTTCGGTCTGGCGCCCGACCCTCGGTTTGCGCTCCGGTCGCCCAAGGCGGAGGAGCCTGTTGTCCTGTTCAGCCTGGGCGAACCCATCGAAAGACTGGAGGAAGTTTCCGACAGCTATCGAAGCGCGCTGATTGAATTGGCACTTGGGTCGTTCGTTGCTCACGCGGATGGTCGCATCGCGGATCCTGAACGCAGGGCACTGGAAGATCAGGTTTCTGCCGCGTCCCTCAGCGATCAGGAACGCCGCAGGCTGCGTGCAAACCTTGAATGGTTTCTGGCCGTGCCACCGGACATGACGCTTCTGCGGCGCAAACTGAAGGAGGTGGACCAAGACAGCCAGGCCGCAATGCGAGCAGCGCTGGTTGGTGCAGCACATGCCGATGGCATTATTCATTCCGACGAAGTCGCAAGCATCGAGAAAATGTACAAGGCTTTGGGTCTTGACCCTGCGCTTGCCTACTCGGACCTGCATGCCGGCGAAGTTGTGGATGGTCCTCGCACTGTGCGTGCCTCGCAGCCGGGTCGTCCAGGCGAAGCGATACCCGATCTTGAGAAAGCCAGCGGACCCAAGCTCGACGCTTCGCGGATCGCAGCGATCCGTTCGGACACCGAGCGCGTGTCGTCCGTACTCGGTCAGATTTTTGATGTCGAAGAGAACGAAAGCGGTGCCTCCACACCTGTCTACCAAAGCCAGGTGGCAGGGCTTGACCCGAAACACGGCGCCCTTGTCCTCGAAGTACTTACTCGGGAGCATTGGTCTGAGACCGAGTTCGAGAAGATCTGCGCCTCGCATGGTTTGATGGCATCCGGGGCTTTGGAAGTCGTGAATGAATGGGCTTTTGAGACCTACGATGAAGCGCTTCTCGACGAGTATGATGGATATGACGTGTCTCCGGAGATTGCGGAGGCGGTAAAAGAAAAGATGAGTGCGGAGGGCAGGAATGTCGAAGTTGAAACCACGTGAACGCGATGCAATCGTGCAGGCGCTTCGGGCAGGGGTCGTGCCCAAGCTCGGCCTGCGTCACATCCAGGTCGGCCGCGTCCGCGAGATTGAAGAGCTCGTCAAGGACATGGACCGGATATCCGATGGCGGATCGGCGATCCGGTTCATCATCGGAGAATACGGATCGGGAAAGACGTTCTTCATGAATCTGATCCGTCTTGTCGCGCTTGAAAAGGGTCTGGTGGTGATGTTCGCGGACCTGGCGCCAGACCGGCGCATTCACGCGACCGGCGGTCAAGCTCGAGGCCTCTATGCAGAGATGGCCAGAAACCTGTCGACACGGACAAAGCCAGATGGCGGGGCCTTGGCCAGCGTGGTGGAGCGTTTCGTCAGCCAGGCACATCGCGATGCTGAGGAACGCGATGTGCCCACGGGGTCTGTCATTCGTGAACGCCTTGGTCACTTCGAAGATCTCACCGGGGGGTTTGAATTCGCAGAGGTGATCCGGCGATATTGGGAAGGTCATGAGACAGGAGACGATGACCTGAAATCCGCTGCCTTGAGATGGCTGCGCGGTGAATTCGCCACACGCACCGACGCGCGCAAGGCGCTAGGCGTGCGAACGATCATCGATGACTCGAGCGTCTATGACCATCTAAAGCTGATGTCGGCATTCGTGTGCGAGGCCGGTTACAAAGGTTTGCTCGTCGGCCTTGACGAGATGGTGAACCTCTACAAGCTCACCTCGTCTCAAGCCCGCAATGCGAACTACGAGCAGATCCTCCGGATTCTTAACGACGTGCTGCAGGGCAGTGCTGAGAACCTCGGATTTCTCATGGGCGGCACACCGGAATTCCTGATGAACACCCGTCGAGGGCTATACAGTTACGAAGCCCTTCAATCGCGTTTGGCCGAGAACACATTCGCGCGAGATGGATTGGTCGACCTTTCAGGGCCCGTTGTCCGGCTGGCCAGCCTGACCCCTGAAGACCTCTTCGTTCTTTTGGCCAACGTTCGGCGGATCATGCAGGACGACGCCGGTGCTTTGCCGGACACCGCGCTCGAGGCCTTCATGGCACATTGTTCGGATCGGATCGGCGAGGCGTATTTCCGGACACCGCGCAATACGGTGACGGCCTTCGTGAACCTGCTTTCGGTGCTCGAGCAAAACCCCGGTGTCGAATGGAGCGATCTGATCGAAAAGATCGAGGTTTCCGAAGACCGCGGCGAAGACATGACCGAGGTCGACGAGTCCACTGGTGCCGAAACGACCGGTGACGATGATCTGATCAGCTTCAAACTCTGACGCCGATGACCAGTGCTTTCGACAAGCTGGCGAGGCCTGTGCAGAAATGGATACGCCAGCAAGGATGGCGCGAGCTTCGCGACATCCAGGTGCGATCCATCCGGACGATCTGCGAGACCGATGCCGATTTGATCGTTGCGGCTTCCACGGCAGGCGGAAAGACCGAGGCGGCGTTCCTGCCGTTGATTTCACAGGTGCTTGACGAGCCGTTCGGCGGCATCGGCTTCGACCTGCTTTATATCGGTCCGCTGAAAGCCTTGATCACGGACCAGGCCATGCGGCTGGAGGGCATCTGCCAGGAAGCAGAGCTGCCGGTTGTTCCATGGCACGGGGATGTTTCTCAATCGATCAAGACGCGCGCGCTGAAATCTCCAAAAGGGATCCTGCTGATAACTCCAGAGTCCCTTGAGGCACTTTTCATTCGTCGCGGTTTGGAAATCGCCCGTCTGTTTGGGGCGACGCGCGCGGTCGTTATCGACGAGTTGCACACGGTTCTGGATAGCGAGCGCGGTGTCCAGCTCCGTTCGTTGCTCACAAGGCTCGAGCTCACGATAAAGCGTCCAATTCGTCGGATAGGTCTGTCAGCTACGCTGGGGGACATGGACCTCGCCAAGGCCTATCTTCGCCCTGACGCTGCAGGCTCTGTTCAACTGATCGAAGCAGAAGGCGGCGAGGCGGAATTGAGGCTCCAGCTTCGCGGTTACGTATCATGCGATGAGGACGAAAACAGCCCATCCGCAACGGATGCCATCGCAGCCCATCTGTTCAAGCACCTTCGAGGCAGCGACAACCTCGTCTTCGCTGGGGCGAGGCAACGAGTCGAGATCTATGCAGATCGGCTGCGGGAACTCTGCGAGAGGGAACATCTGCCGCAGGAATTCTATCCTCACCACGCTAGCCTCTCCCGCGAACACCGAGACTTCGTGGAACGCCGCTTAAAGGACGCCGCAAAGCCGACAACTGCCGTCTGCACGTCGACGCTCGAGCTTGGAATCGACATCGGTGATGTGACCTGCGTGGCCCAAATCGGCGCGCCATTCAGCGTTGCCGCGTTGCGACAACGTCTCGGCCGGTCCGGCCGACGCGAGGGACAGCCAGCCGTCTTGCGGCAGTATGCCGTCGAGACTCAGTTGACGCCAGAAAGCAGCTTCGTTGATCGTCTTCGCCTTGGTTTGATCCGGTCTATCGCGATGATAGACCTGTTGCTTGAGGGGTGGTGCGAACCGCCAAGACCGCAGGCGCTTCATCTTTCGACGCTAGTCCATCAGATACTGTCGGTCATAGCACAACGTGGCGGTGCTTCTGCCAGTGTGGTCTACAGTATCCTGTGTCGCGAGGGCCCCTTTCGCAAGGTCACAACCGAAGTGTTCGCGGATGTGTTGCGTGCGATCGGTCATACCGAAACCGGTTTGATCGAACAGTCCGGAAGCGGACTGCTACTCTTGGGACCTGCAGGCGAAAAGCTGGTCGAGCATTACAGCTTCTATGCAGTGTTCCAGACGCCTGAGGAGTTCCGCTTGGTAGCCGAAGGGAGGGATCTTGGTACCCTGCCGATCGACAACGTTCTTGCCCCAGGGATGCTTCTGATTTTCTCTGGGCGGCGGTGGGTGGTTCAGGAAATCCATGACCGCGAGAAGGTGATCATGGTCAAGCCCGCGAAAGCGGGCGTGCCTCCCGTCTTTGGCGGTGATCCAGGTGACATTCATGACAAGGTGATTGATCGAATGTTCGCAGTGCTCGAAGGAGGCACCCGATCGGCATACATGGACGCGGCTTCTCTAAAGATGCTGGCCGAAGCGCGTGCAAATTATGACCAACTTGGGTTTCGAGCCACGAATATCCAGGCTCTCGGCGAGCGTACATCGATCATCGCAACGCGAGTGGGGACGGTTAAGACGTCAACCCTGGCGCTCGCACTTAGAAGTGAGGGATTTTCAGTAGAGCAGCATGACGGGTTTCTGCTGGTGGAGGTCGGCGATGAAACACCTGATCTTCGAGCACTCCTGGCCGATCTTCGATCCGGCGAACCTGTCGACTTGTTCGCGGGAGCAGGGAACCTGATGTCGGAGAAGTTTCATCCATATCTGTCTAGCGCGCTCTTAGTTCTGGATGCAGCATCCTCAAAGTTGTCGGTACAAGCGCTTCCCGATGTGGTCGCAGCTATTGTCCGAAAAGGATCCTTCAATTGAACGCTACGTCCGCCCCACATCTGCTGTCTTCGCTAGTAAGGCCGTTTCTGCTCCAAGGATTTGATGCAAAGGGCGGAAAGCAGACGATCAGTGCCGTCGCCTTGACGACATGTCCCATCGCCCGCCCCGAGATCTGAGTGTAACCCTCTAGTACGCGCCTCTTCTCTCGGTGCCATTTTCTGTTTGGTGGCGGCTCCATTCAACTGTCGATTTATCCTTGACTCTATTCTAGCTTCGCGTGGACGATGAAGATGTCTTGATCACCGGTCAAACGACAACGCCGGCCCAACTTGTTGAAAATAAAATTGGAGATCCTTCATGGCACTCAAGCCAGGACCAAAGCCTATAGCAAAATCAACCGGAAAACCGGATCAGCGTCGCCGTGACAACAAAAGCACGCCTGGGAATACACCCTCTCTCAAGCCGAGCAAGTCAAGTAAGCCCCCCAAGAAAAAATGAGCGACGGCTCTCATTTGCCGACCTTATAACCCTACGGACCACAAGCTTTTGGCGCTGCGCCGGCGGAGGCGGACAGGTAGAGTAGAAGATGCCAAGCGGCCGAAACGGCTCTGTTGCACAAATTCCGTGTGGGATTCATCTCATGAATCCAGCGTGGTAGCTGGGATGCATGAGCAGACCTACACCCGCAACCTACAGGACCAGGAACTGGCCAGCATACAATGAGGCGCTCAAGCGCCGGGGCTCTCTGTCGATCTGGTTTGACCCCGACATGAGCTGGGATGCCGCGCCGTCAAGCAGGCGCGGCCGTCAGCAGAGCTACAGCGACGCCGCTATCCAGACGTGCCTTACGATGAAGGTTTTGTTCGGCATGGCGCTTCGGCAGACGACAGGCTTCGTCGAAAGCCTGTTGCGGTTGGTCGGCCTCGACTGGGCGGTGCCCGACTTCAGCACGCTGTCCCGCCGCCAGAAGACCCTGGCCGTCAACATCCCCTACCGTGGGTCGAAGGGCCCGCTCCACCTGTTGATCGATAGCACCGGGATCAAGGTCGAGGGCGAAGGCGAGTGGCACGCCCGCAAGCATGGTGGCCCCAAAAGGCGCGTCTGGCGCAAGATCCACTTGGGGATTGATGAGGAAACGCTGGAGGTTCGGGCCGTCGAAATCACAGGGAGCCACATCGGTGATGCGCCGGTGTTACCCGACCTTCTCGATCAAATCCCGCAGGACCAGGAAATCTGTAGCGTCACCGCTGATGGCGCCTACGACACGCGCAAATGCCACGATGTAATCGCTGACCGCGGTGCCCACGCTGTCATCCCGCCCCGCAAGAACGCGAAGCCCTGGAAGGCGATCAGCGCCGGAGCCGTGGCGCGAAACGAAGCACTGCGAGCATCGAAATACCTCGGTCGTGCCCTCTGGCGACGATGGAGCGGATACCACCGCCGAAGCCGCGTCGAGACAAAGATGCATTGTGTGAAACTGCTGGGGCAGCGCCTCATGGCACGGGACTTTGACCGACAGGTCGCGGAGCTTCAGGTCCGTATCGCCGTTCTGAACGGGTACACCGCGCTCGGCATCCCTGTCACTGAGCCCGTGGGATAAGTCTGTCCGGGGAAAGGGGAACTTCGGCCATAAGCCGATTTGTGCAACAGAGCCGCGCGCCGTGGCCAATCAGAAAATCGTCGTGCCTTGACACTCTTCATCAACTCCTTGGCAATTCCGATCGCCTCTGCAAGCAGCACTCGATCATTTATCGGGCTGTTTTGGGCATGGCTGATGTCGATCTCGACATTAGGGGCCGCCGAGGGGTTTTCTGGCAGCACTATTCGCCAGCCCTCACCTTCCATATGAACGTCGCCGAGCATTGTTTTCAACTCGTATGGATGCCCCCGTACATCTCCCCGAGTAATTGCATTGGGCCCTCCGAATACATGGTCAAAGGCCGCGCCCTCGTAGGAAGTAATGCGTTCCACAAACGCCTTGATTGAGGCGACTTGTGCTTCGGATGGGGTCCACTCTCTATTGGCGCTTCCTGTCAATGCGTTCCAATGAGGAAAGCCCAAACGATTGGCAACAAAGTCGAGTGCCACATGTTGCGGCTGCCCCATCGCTCTGGCGCAACGCTTTGCTAGGAGCTTCAATGTTTTAAGCTTGTCGTTCTCTGTCATGATCCATGTCCAAGCTGGATCCGACTAGGTGCCCGCTGCTAATCAGACCCGCCGATGGCATGAAGTCTGCTGTTCGAAGTCAAGATCGCTGCAAAGCTTCGCATGGCGGGCACACCGGCCTGCGAGAAAGGCCGTGATCAACATCTGCCATTTTCGAGCGCAGGTCAACACCGATGAATTTCAGGCGTGGGAGCCCAACAACTAAGCATCGTTTGCCAGAAAGTGTACCAGTTTGACCGGTTTCACGGCGACGGGTTGAGGCCTGGGAGAGTGGTTCCCGGCGCCTGTCGCGGGAGATACCCAGATGATGTCCCGGCAACTTGTGTAGCTCCCCGCGGGCCTCGCGCTTTTAAGCAGGCCATCGCGCTTGAACTTCGACGCGGCCGCTAGAGCGGTTGAGCATCGCCCTAGGGACAGGGCTCACTAAAGCTTGTCGAACACTGAGCCCATCCTCGGCTCGAACAGCCTTTCATAGGTCTTTAGCAGATAGGTGTCTGTCATACCGGCCACGAAATCGCTGATTTGCCGGAGGTCGCCACCTGCTGCTTCCAATTTCGCATGCGCATCGCGCGGCAGCAAACGTTCTGGATCTGATTGCATTGCTTCAAAGACCGATACAACCATGGATTGCCCCTTGAATTCGAGATGTTGTACGCCCGGACTGCGAATAACCACCTGCATTACAAGCTCTTTCAGGGCCTTGAGGAAGCGGGCGTGACCTTCTGGAATCTCGACGCGCCAGCGGAGCAAGGGGTCTTGGAATTCGGGGCGTTCGATGAAACGGACGGGTGTAATCAGATGATTGACCCACCGGCTGATCCAGCGCTTGCGCGTGTTGCTGTCGCCAAACAGTCCGTCGACCATGGCCTCGTATGGGGCGTTGCTCTCGGTGGGGCCCTTCAGCCGCCTTTCTTCGACAAAGCTCTTGCAGGATTCCTCAGGAACGAGGTCTCTGAATTGGCGCTCTGTGACGAGCCGAAGGGCAATGGCATCCTCCAGATCATGGACCCCGTAGGCAATATCGTCTGCGACGTCCATGATGCTGCAATCGAGAGACTTATGTAGAGTGCGGGCATGCTTGCCTTCGCGCTTTTCGATAGAAGTGAAGGCATCTTGATCAGCATTGCAGAGCGGTTCGAGAATCCAGTCGACGACGTCGGTTTCGCTGTCGAGATAGCCCTTTGGCGGCGTCGAGGCTTTCAAGTCAATCGTTCGCAGAACCGAAGGGCCCTCCTGCAACTGCGGGCGCAGTTCGGAGTTTCGCAACACTGAGAGTGCAACAGGGTATTTCAAGACGCCAAGCATGGAACGGCGTGACAGGTTGGCCCCCGCAGCGGCAGAGAAGTTTTCGAGCCGTGCCAGGAGACGCAGGGTCTGGCCGTTGCCCTCGAACCCTTCCGCATCGCGCATGCAGTAGTTCAGTGCGACTTCACCGCCATGGCCGAAAGGAGGGTGGCCCAGGTCGTGGGAGCAGGCGATCGCATGGATTTGGCTGCGATCCGGGAGAGTTACCGTTGCCGGGTGATCGGCGAAACTGCGCGCGAGCTGGACTGCGAGCCCGCCGGCGATCTGAGCCACTTCCAAGGAATGCGTCAGGCGCGTGCGATAAAAATCACTGTCGCCGAGATTCAGGATCTGGGTCTTGCCCTGCAATCTTCTGAATGATGCCGAATGGATCACCCGGCCATAGTCGACATCCCCGATATTTCGGGCGTCTTCCTTCTGCGGGTTCCAGGCCTCTCGGCGAGCATTCCAGGTACTCAAATCAACTCTCCTCGGCGCGATGTCTTAAAGTTCATGAATGACCGGAGGCGTTGCGCAAACGCTCTTTGCGATCTCGACCACGTGACGGTGGTGGGTCAGGTAAATCGCTTGGCCGCGTCCGCCGATGGCTTCCATGACGCGGCAGGCGGCGCTGGTGCGCGCCTCGTCGAAGGTTTCGAAAATGTCGTCGCAAAAGAACGGGAGCCTCGTGCCCTGCGCGACCAGTTGTTCATGGGCCGCTGCCCGCAGCGCTAAGTATAGCTGGAAGCGCGTGCCCTTCGACATTTCAGCCGCACGCTTGCTGACCCCGTTGCCATCGACGGCGAGCAAAATCTCGGACTCCTTGTCCATCTGGGTGCTCAGCGTCGGATAGGCGCCTTGCGTGAGACTGGCGAAGCATTCTTCCGTCGCGGTCAACATGCCACTGCGATGGCTGTCACGGTAGCGCCGGATGGCGCCGGAGGCGAGGTGATGGCCCAGGGAAAGTTCGAGATGCTCCAAGGCAGCGTCTTCGAGCTGCAGTTCCAGCGTCGCTTTCTGCTCGACCAATTCCGCAACCCTGTCGTCTCCCTTCACCTCGGCAAGGGCATACTCGGCGGCTGTGCGGTTCTGAATGGCCTGGGTTAGCTCATCCTCGGCATGGGTAAGATCGGATCGGTTGCTGTCGAGTTCGCCCTCCAATGCGGCGACCGAGGTCTCTGCAAGCTGGGCGCGGGCTGTCTCGATGTCGGTCGTGTCCAGTTCGGACAGGACTTGGCGGGTGATTTTCTCCAGCGCGACGCGGTTCTCGATTGCTTTCTGCGTGCGGATTGCGGCCTCGCGCAGGGCGTCGATGTCGCCCGATGTAATCGTATCGGGGAAGAGCGTGGCGATTGTCTCGACCTCTTGGTCGATGGCGTTTTGCCTATCCTTGTTTTTGATCAACTCGGCCTCTGCAGTGTCTGTGGAGGTGTCGAGTTTTCTGGCGGCCTCCTGGGCCGTGCGCGCTTGTTCCGCCAGGGCTTTGAGCGCGGCGAATGTCTTTGCCGCCGTTGCGTGTGGGTCCTGCTCATGGGCGCGTGCCAGGCTGTCGACCTCCTGGGCGAACTGTTTTTGATCTGCCTGCATGGTTGAGATCCGACGCTCGCCCGCGGCGCGTGCGTTTTCGTGTTCGCGCAAAGCGCGCAGGGGCTCCAGCGAGGCCTCCAGGCGTTCGGGGGGCAATGCCTCTCCGAGAAGGTCGTGGATCATTGCGAGCCAAGTCCTCTTCGCATCCTCCCTTGCCTTAAGCGCGTCTGCGTGACGCTCTTCGCGCCGGGCAAGATCCCGCTGCGCCTGTCGCAGGGTCGCCTCAGCCTTCGTATGGGCGTCGACTTGCTTGCGGTCTTCCTCGGCCTGGCGCCGGGCCGCAGCTAGGGCGCCGGTCAGGTCTGCTGGGGGAAAGGGCAGGGTCCGGGTCAGCTCGGCCAGCAGGGCGTCCGCTTGTTGGAGGATGGAATGATTGACCTCTTCTGTGTCGCGCAGGGCCTGGGCATCGTCGTTGGCCGCCTCGTGATTTAGCCTCCAGTCCAACCATTCGGCAGGCGTGATGCTGTCTGGAAGGCCAACCTGAGCCGCCGCCGCGCTGACCGAGGCCTCGATATTGGTGCGTTCTTCACGAAGGGTTTCCAGGCGTTTGTCCGCCTGAGCCGCACGGGCGCGGGCCTGGGCTTCGGCCTGGCCGATTTCGCGGAGCTGTGCCAGTTCGCGGGACTGCGCCAATCGCGCTTCGGCAGCGATATCATGCCCTTGCATCGCCTCGTGGAAGTCGGCGGCGGTCTGTCTGTCCAAGGCGGCAAGATGCTCCGCCCAGCGTGCATCGCGCCGCGCGCGCAGATCCTCAGCATCGGCATCCGAGATGAGCTTCGCGTCCCGGGCCAGTGATTTGGCCTGAGCCCCGCGGGCCTCCGCATCCTCCAGATGCTCGTCGCGCTTCTCCGTCGTCGTGCGCAGGTCGTGAAGCAAGTCCTGGTGGCGCTCGGCCCAGCTCGTTGCTTGGTGGCGGGAGGTCGGGCAGGCAGGCAGATGATCGAAAGTGACGCCTGCGGATGAGAGCGCAGCCAGGGATCGCCGCGCCTTGATCTTCATATCCGCGATCGCCTGTTGCGCTGCGGCGTAGGCAGGGGCGAGGGTCTCCGCATCGAAGCGCAGCAGAATATCTGCTACCCGTGGGCGTTCCGCATCCGCGGGCGCGCCATCCTGCATGGCTTCGGTCGCGGCGATCACCCGCTCTTTCAATTCGGCGGTTTCGCGAGCCTCGATCTTCTCTTGGGAAATAGTCTCGCGGAAAGTTTCCCTGGCACTCTCCAGAGACGCAAGATCGGCGCCCGACAGGACCAGCCTTTTCAGATCGACGTCAGGCGGGGTGACCCCAAGATCCCATGCGGCCTGCTGCATAGATGCCTCCGCGGCCTGCCGTTCGTCCTCGCGCCTGTCGAGGTCGAGCTGTGCGGTGCGATCCCGCGCGGCGAGGTCCTCTAGCGCCGCTAGCGTGGTCGAGAGATCAAGAAGTTTCGGATCCAGAGCGAGGGATTCGCGATCTGCCGTGAGGCTCGCGATCTCCTCGGTCAAGCGTGCGATATTCTGTGTGGCCAGCCCGCGATCTCTGTGTAGCTCGATCAGCCGTTCCGGATCGAAATCCAGATGATCGGGATAGGTCGCGAAAGGGGCAATCGCCTGTTCCAGGTCCCGTATCTCGCCCATCAGGGGCAGGGCACGCCGCTGCGCCTCCATGCGCGCCTTTGTTAGATTCAGCGCATCCCGCGTCTTGCGCGTCTCCCGTTCGGCCTCTTGCGCCTTCCCCAGATCCCGCTTGAGGGCCTTCCAGGCGCTGACGGTCACGTCTCGGTCTTTGATCTGCTTTTCCACATCGGCCAAGGCGCGTTTCAACTCGGCCATGCGGGTGGTGCGTCCGCGTTTTTTCCATAGCGCGTCGGCCCGCTCGCGGACGCCGTCCAGAACGCTGCTAAGGTCGGCCACGCCCGCTGCAGCGGAGAAGAGCAGGCGCCCGATATCCCCTTCGGCATTCGCGATCTCTTCGCCGCCGCGTTCGATCGTCTCGTCGTCGAGGCAGAGCAGGCGGCGGTAATCCTCTTCGGACAATCCCGCGAGATGGGCTGACAGGGCAGCCTCCGGCAGCGCGGTGCCGGTCGCGTCGACCAGCGATCCGCTGCGCGTCGGCAGCCGCGTGAAATCACGCAAGACACCGTCGATATCCAGCCTGGCCGAGACTTGGAGGTTATTGCGCGGATGCTTGAAAGCATAGCCCTCGCGCAGTGGGAAACCGTAGAATAGCCGTAGGACGGCTTCCATCGTGGTGGTCTTGCCGGCTTCGTTCGGGCCATAGATGATGTGAAAATCATGGCCATCGGAGGCCGATCCAAAGTCGAATCGCCGGTCGGTGAAATGGCCGAAACGGTCCAGGGAAAGGCGTTGGATCCGCATCAGTGTCCGGCCCCCTTCATCTGCGCCAGGACGAGATCGGCGCCCGCCTTGGTCAATTTATCCACCAGCGCATCGCGCGCGGCCTCATCCGCCATCAACCGTTCGCGCAGGGCAACGGGCAGATCCTGCATGACGGTCTCGACCTCGTCACGGGCGAGGGCTGCAAACCCGGGGTCGTCGCGGATCGTTGCCATGATCGTCGCCAGTTCGTCGGCGGCGCCGCTTGCGCCTTCGGTTGCGTCCGGCGGCGAAAGGTCGAACAGGAGTTTGTCGATCCAGAGATCCCCGGTGGCCTGGGCAAGCACGTTCAACTGTTCGATCCAGACATCGCGATCACGTAGGATTTGCCAGTGTCGCTTCGGCTTTCCGGTCAAAATCAGTCGGATCACGCCGATCGGCGCCGCGATCTCGTTGTGCATCGCACTCAGGTGGGACTTCAGCAGCCCGCGCAGAGCCTCGTCGCTCTCCGTCTCTGTCACATCCAGTTCGCTTTGGGCGAATTCAACGACGGAACTGGGCACTTCGCTAATGTCGATCCGGCCCTGATCGATGGTCAGCAGCGTTGCGGATTTTGGGCCGTACTCGCCTATATCGCGCCCCTGCGGGGTGCCGGGCATTACAATCCAGGGAGCGGCCGAATGGACCTGCCGTTTGTGGATATGGCCGAGCGCCCAATAATCGAACCCCATGCCGGCCAGATCGGCGAGGCTGCAGGGGGCATAGATATCATGGCCCACCGCACCGCCCAGCGAGCTGTGCAGCATGGCGATATTCACCGCGCCCGGGACCGGCGGTTTGAAGCGCGGCAGAAGGCTGTCGGGCGCGTGACGGTCCGCGAAGCTGACACCGTGGATCACGATGTCGTCTGTCAGCGGTTCCATGCCGCCGCGTGCATCGAAAGGGTGAACGTGGGCAGGCAGATCGAGCGTTCCGGTGATCGGGTTCTCGGCATCATGATTGCCTTTGATGTAGAAAACCCTGATCCCCGCATCGCCAAGGCGGTCGAGCTCGGCCATCAGGAAGGCGCCCGTTCTTGCGCTGCGCTCTTTCCCATCGAACAAATCGCCGGAAATCAGAATGGCCGAGACGCCTTCGGAAATGGCGAAGTCGATAAGTCGGCTAAAGGCGGACCGGGAGGCCGCGGCAATCGTGTCGCGCAGGTCGGAGTTGCGCAAGGCCAGTGACCTGAGGGGAGAGTCCAAATGGACGTCAGCAGTGTGAAGAATCTTAATCAAGATCGAACCCCTGACATAGATCAAGTGAGCCAAGCGCTTGCGTATTGAGCAGGAGGGGAAATTTCATTGGGCTCCGGGCGCGAGAGGTTGCTCGATAGTGATGTTTCTGTGGCACGTATCCTCCTGCGGGCCACCATGCCATCCTCCACCGAAATTATGCGATAGTGGCCTGTTGCTTCATGAAGTGACTGGGGTGCGTCAACGGCTTTTCAGCTAAAATTCTGAGGCGGCGGGTCATGCGGTGGGGGACCGCAAGTGCGGCAGCCACGATCGTCACCCATACACTATCCTCCGAACAAATCTCCTGTTTTGGATCGTTCATCGAGGAGATCATAGAAGGTTTCCATGTGCTTTATGAAGCCCTCTTCAGCAACTCTGTAGCGAAAATCAAAGGTTTCTGCTCTGAATTTTCGTATCCCGGACAACTCCGGGTACTCTGCCAATATTAAGAAATGCGGGGCTTGCCTCTCAGTCGCGGCAATGGCGTCAACGATTGCATGTCTCTGTTGCTGCTTGAGCGGAGGTGACTTATAGGGATAAATGAAGACTTCGAAAATTTCCTGGTCTGCCTTGAAGCTGAAATCAGGTGAAACGTCGACCTCATGTTTTCCGAAGACGATAGTCCGTCGCTCACGTTCGATGAAATTTGCCTTACCAATTGGAATATATCCGCAGATTCCGTCGAAGATTCCTAGTTTTGCAGCGGCCTCTCCAGGCCCATCCAGGGCCGCAATCGTGGCACGCGCCTTATCTGCGGGGTATCCTTTCAGGATCGTAGTCAGGATATGATAGAGATCCTCGTAGTTCCAAACGCCGCCGCGTTGTGCATCATATGCGGCGATTTTTTCTTTTAGTCGTTGCCGCTCTGAGAACGTTCCCGAAGGCCCATGTGCGCCGGGATTATATTCGCCTAACCCTCTGAGAAATTCGGTCTTGGACGTTCGTCGCACGCGCGCCTCGGATGCAGGATGGAATACAGATTTGAAGTCAAAACGACCCTTGGCATTGCGTCAAGACGTGACATTGCCAAGATCATCGGATCTCCGCTATCTGGCGTGAAATATGTATGCCCACCTGCTCAGGTGCAGATGTGCTGGTTGTTTGCTGCGAGCTTTGCGCGCTCGGCAATGGATGCGCAACGTTCGATGAGGTCGTCGAAACGCTCAGCGTCTTCAAGCAGGAGGCCGTCGTCGACCATATGCGCGTAGTCGGCCGCGAGCGCGGTGCGAGCCTCGCCGTTTGGGACCAGTTGCAGATTGCCGTGAACCGCGGCTTCATAGTCCACGGGCGTTCCGTCGATCGTCTTCTCCGGGAAGAACATACGCTTGTGCCGCGCCACTGCTGAGGCGAGGTCTCGGTCTGAAATAGCCACATCCGCGATGCCTGCATCGTCGAGGCGTACCAGGTCATGCCAATGGCGCGCGAAGCGTTCCCCACGGAGCCGCCCCTGTACGCAGAAGACATGGATCGCCGTGGCTTTCTCCCAAAAGGTCCGCTCGGCATGCATCACGCGCGGTGTCGCGGTCGGAAAGGCCACGCCCTCGATCAGCCCGTTCGCGTCGCAGGCGACGTCACGCAGGCTCGCCGGTTCGCCCGTCGACCTCGCGCCGAATTCCAGCATGACGCTCGGAGCGACATAGCCGGAGCCAGAAGAGGCGGCCTCGTAATCGATGAAAAGCCTGTCACCATCTGTCCGTGTCGAGGCTGAGAGCCCTTGCGCTGCAATGGCGTCCTGAATCAAGGGCTGCGTCGTTTCGACGACCCATTTCGGCAATCGATCCCGGACAGCTTTCGACCAGCGCTTTTCCTCACTGCGTGTGGTTGGCAGGGCTTCGGCGCGTTCGCCCACCAGATCCGGCGCGATTGCCCGAATGTCATAGGTCAGATCGACATCTTCAGAAAAGCGCTGGATCACCCCATAGGCCTTGGAAAGGGAGGTTCCGCCCTTGAAAACGAGGTGCTCACCGAGCTCGGATCTGAAGAGGGTCTGAAGGGCCCAGACAACCCAGACGTCCTTTTCGAGCAGGTGCGCGGGCCGCCCGGAGCGATCTGCAACTACGGCCAGGGCCTCCTTGCGGTCTTCAGACGACAAAGAGAGGAAGGGCTCAGACATGCGCCGCCTTTCCGACACTGCGTGCAAGCCAGGTCGGGAACTGCGGTGCAGCGGTTACCAATTCGTCAAAGGCCGCTGCGGGCAGTTTCTGCTTCAGCGATCTAAGAGCTGTCTCTGCCTGTTCCGGCCCGAGCCAGGCCAGGGCGCGAACAGCACTGCCTGCCGGCCTCTTCCCAAGGGCGAGCTGCCATCGGGGGGCGTGGCGCAGTTCCACGAGTTGTTTGCCCAATGAGAGCGTGCGGCTGCGACCCGAGGTCAGGAACACGGAGCGAACAGGCACTTGCGTGGTCAGGCCGAGTGCATTCGCTTCGGCTGCGCCGGTTGGAACGATGACTTCGCCGCGTTGCGCCGCGAGGGCCTCGACGGCCTGTTCTACGGACGGTGCGCGCGTTCCAAACCGGCTTTTGACCGGTCGCAGGTAAACCCCGCGCCCGGCACGGATCAGCTGGCCGCGCTCGGCAAGGCGCGACAAGGCCTGATCCACACCGGCACGGCTACCGAGGTGCAGCAGGCCCTTTGCGGCAAGTGGCGCTCCTTCCGGAAGCCCTTCTGCATGGGTCAATATCTGTTCGGCAAGGCGCTGCATGATCGTTCTCCTGTCAGAAATATACGAAGTTTTCTGACAGAATTCAATCCGTGCTGTCGAACGTGGTGAGGAGGGTGGTCGCTTTGCGCCAAGGGTAGGTAGCAGGCTGGCCTTCGGCGATTTTGAGAGGGGAACACGCTTACCGAAGGCCCTGCAGTTGCAGGCATTCCTTGACGGCTGCAGCCCGCCTCTTGTCCAGGTACTCGGCCAGATCGTCGATATGGACGCCTTTGGCGCATTTCTGCGACGCTTCCATGCGGACGAGGGGCAGGGCGATGGAACCAGCCGAGACTTTGCGGATGAACTTGTCGGTACTCAGACCGAAAAAATCCCTGGCGACATCCTCAGCGGGAATGATCGGTCGCCCGGAATACATCGCTATCAAGAGAAACGCCGTGTTCATGATCCCGGAATGAAACACGATCGCATAGATGGGAGAAGGGCGCGCAGCCGGTTGTCGGGGAGACGGATAGCATAGAGCGCAAATCGGACGGGAGCGTTGGATCGGGGAGATTATCTGAAGCGTGTGAAGGGATAGGGAACCCGTGCCTGGGTAAGTCGGTCGGGAGCCTCGACGCCAGGCAACGCTACTGGAAAGAACGCGACACCAGTGCAGCATTTGCGGTGCAGACAGCCCAATATTCGGCTGGAGGCGTTGCGACACTGATGATGCCGGCAGGAGGAGGGTCATCCAGGCCCTGGCAGCGCCTTGAGAGGTCAGCTCTAAGCGCTCACTGACCAGCAGGCTTTGGCCTGGGCTGATGCAGGCGTCGGCTGGTGTTCTTGCGGAAGGTGTTGCGCAGATCCTTGTTGATCAGGTCGATGTCGAACCAGCCCGGGTCGAAATGCCCGCCGGCCCAGCGAAGGTTGGAGCTGTGGTCCTCGTGGTTCGGATCGCGGATGGTCTCGAGGAAATTGGCATAGGACCAGGGGCCGCCGACGTCCTCGGGTGGCCGGGCACGGGCACCTTCGGTGCATTCTGCGTGGCGGGGCAGGGGATCGAGGGATAGCCACTCCTCAATCCGGATCACATGGGTCCAATCATCGCCAAAGTCGTAAAGGTAAGTGAAGGTCAGATCCTGGCCGGTGAAATCCGCCAGCCTGACCCCGGTGTAGTCGAAGGTCTGCGGTCCGCCGAAACCATCCTCAAGCTGATTGGGGTCGCCATAGCGCAGCCCGCCGATCCGGAACTCATGCAGATGGCTGTCGGTCCAGCTGAACGCGGCCTGCAGCACCAAGTGCAGCCTGTCGAGCGTCCAGTCCGACGGCACGACAAGTCGCCGCCAGATCGGCGGGTCAATCTCCGCCAGAGAGACATGCAGGCGGACGGCATTCGCGGGCTGGTACAAGACAGGCCCCCCGGTCAGATCGCAAAATCGTCCAGCGATTTTCCCGAAGCCAGCGCCTCGGCGATCCATGCCGGTTTGCGCCCACGGCCAGACCAGGTGATTTCGGCGTTCTCCGGATGGCGGTACTTGGGCGCGGACGCCGCGCGTTTCCGGGTGGGAGCCGCTTCCGCAAGCTCGTCGAAACTGAAACCGAGTTCGCGGGCCAAGTCGTCAACCTTGGCGCGGGCCTCGGCCTTGCGACGGTCCTCGAAACTGGCGATGGCCTTCGCAACATTCTTTTGCAACTGCTTCAGCTCGGGAAGCGACAAGGCGTTAAGATCGATATCCGTCATCTGGTCCTCTTTTATTGCCCGTTGGCTTTGAGCCCGAGCTCGCGGGAAGGAAGGCGTCTGGCGCTGGAAAACAGGCACCGCGATTGCGTGTCAGATAAGCGCAGATATCCTGGGGATTACAACACGTCGGGGATTGACGGCTCGCGGTTGGTGGCTTTTGCCTTTTTATGCCTGCCTCGGCTGAATACGAGGATTGTCTGGGGAAAGCCTTCCCCCTGGTCGGCACTGGCGTTGCCGACACACCCCCATCAGCGGGGAGACCCCGCAACGCCCCCGAGAGTGAAAGTGCGGGTGGGTTTTCCGTGACGGGTTGAGGGCTGGAGGAGAGGCCTCCGGCGCCCGTCGCGGAGATCATCCCGATGGCGAGAGAGCATCGCGCGGCCCGCAAGGGCGGCCCGCGCACGAACCTTTATGACGACATCACCGACAAGATCATCGCAGAGCTGGAGGAGGGCCGGCTGCCCTGGGTCCAGCCCTGGGGGACGGCGGCGGCGCAAGCGCCGCTCGCCATGCCGCGCAACGCCAGCACGGGTCGGCAGTATTCCGGGATCAATGTCCTGATCCTCTGGGGCGCCGTGATCCAGCAGGGCTATCCAACCCAACACTGGCTGACCTTCCGCCAGGCGCTGTCGCTCGGCGGCAATGTCCGCAAGGGTGAGCGGGGCACAACCGTCGTCTATGCCGACCGTTTCACGCCAGAAGACGAGAAGCGTCGCGCCCGGGAGACAGGGGAAGACGCAAGCAGCATCCCGTTCCTGAAGCGCTTTACCGTGTTCAACGCGGCGCAATGCGAGGATCTGCCCGACGACATCGCCGTCGAGGCACCGCCACCGCCGCCCGGGCTGATCGAGCCGCGGGTCGAGGAACTGATCACCGCGACTGGTATCGACTTCCGGATCGGTGGCAACCGCGCCTTCTATGTTCCCGCGCTCGATTATGTGCAGGTGCCACCTCCGCAGGCCTATTTCGAGCCGATCAACTGGCACCGGACCGCCCTGCACGAGATGGGGCACGCGACAGGACATGCCTCACGGTTGGGGCGGGACTTCTCGGGCGGTTTCGGCACGAAGAAATATGCCTTCGAGGAGCTGATCGCCTTATCTTGACAGTCTGCACCGCATGCCACCCTGCCGTAGGATGGGTGACAGGCGTCGACGGTAGGCAGTTTTCAGGCTGGCCGCCGCGCTTACCAAAGAGCTGGCGGCGGCCAGCCTGAGAACTGCCGGGCCGAAGCGTGCACCGGGTGGGGGCATGGGGAGGGTTTTGCGCTGGTGTCGATTATTTCTGTTTGCGAGCGTCGCGTGGCCGGGGGTCTCGACGCGCATGTGCCGTTGATCCTGCGCGGTGACGCGCTCTACGACCCCGATCTGGATCGCTTCTTTCTCGACCTGCCGCTATCGGGGATTCGATCGCGGCATTCGCTTCGCGCCCAGGCCTATGATGTGACAGTTTGGCTTCGCTTTCTCGATGCCTGCGGCAAGACCGTATGGGCTGCGACCCGCGACGATGTTGAGGCTTATCATCGTGCGCGCCGGCGCGGCGATGCTGGTCAGCGGATCACGGCGGCAAGCTGGAACAGGGCCGTCGCCAGCCTTGATCGCCTCTATCGCTGGGGCGAGCGGCAAGGGCTGATCGCCGAGGCACCGTTCAACCGTCGTGCCGTGTGGCGACCGGCGCAGGGTGGACGTCGCGGAATGATCGCCGCGCGCAACGACGCCTATGAACGCGTTGCGAAGCGGTCGGATGTCCGGTTCGTCACGATGGACGACTACCGCATCTTCCGCGAGGTCGGTCTGCGCGGCCTCGCGCCTGACGGCAGCGAACGCCCCGGCGCACGTGATCGGAACGGATTGCGCAACGCACTCTTCGCCGATCTGCTCGTCACGACAGGTTTGCGACTGGAAGAGGCCTCAGGTCTGCTCGCCGGTGATCTCGCGGTTATCGTTCCGGACGGCGATGAGAACCGGCAGCTCTGGCTGCGCCTGCCGCCGCCGCTCACCAAGGGCGATCGCGGACGAAGTGTTCTGGTCCCACGCCGGCTGCTTCGTCAGATCGCGGCCTATATCGATGTCGAGCGCGCGGCAGGCGCGGCCAAATTCGTCGCGCGCGATGGTGCGGCGTGCTTTGACCGGCCGATCCATATCACCGACGCCGGTCTCGACCGCATGCGCGATGTCTGCACGCCAGAAGAACGATGCCGTCTGATCCTGTGCAGCGAGAACGGAACGCCGCGCGAGCCCGCGGCGCTATGGCTGACCGAGGTTGGACAGCCCGTTCGACCCAATTCCTGGGAGGTGATCTTCGCCCGCGCCTGCAAGCGCTGTAGAGACTATGGTTTCTCGTTGTCGATCAGCCCGCACCAGCTGCGCCACACCTTCGCGGTCCATATGCTCGCCTTGCTGATCCAGGAGCGTCTGCGCGAAGCCGCATTGCCGGCGGGGCCGATGGAGAGCTACCGGCTGATCCTGGGCGACCCGCTGCAGCAGGTGCAACGCCTGCTCGGCCACGCGAGTCTCGCCACCACCTATATCTATCTCGACCATATTGCGACCCGCGCCGATACGGTGGATTCGGCGGTCGAGGAGTTGCTGGCACTGCTGCCGGGACCGCAGGGCGCATGAGCGGGCGTCCCCGCAAGGGCAGGCCCGTCGCTTTCGTACCCGTCACGCCGGAGCGAGCCAATCCCGATCCGGTGCTCGGCCTCAGGTTCGTCATCGAGGCGCGGCATGGCGGGACCGTCCTGGTCGACATGACCGATCTCGATCCTCGTCCGCTCGCTATCGCCTTTGCCAGCGCGTTGCGCCGGTCGGCCGCGCTCGGCGGCCGGATCGGTGCGGCCAGCGTCATCAAACAGTATGTAAACTCCTATCGCCGTTTCTTCACCTGGCTTTCCGATGAGGCGGGGGAGGTGGACGGGCCCGAAGACGTGCGCGCAGCCCATGTCGACGGTTTCGCATCGGCACTCGAACGCGGGGGAATGGGCGCGATCTACCGGCATGTGACGGTCAGCAAGATCGTCAATACGCTGCGTGCGATAGAGGCGGATCGGCCCGACAGGATCACGCCCGACCTCCATGAGCGGTTGCGCTATACAATGGCGACCTCGGCGGGACGCTCGACCCCGCGTGATGCCTACAGTCCCTTCGTCGCCCGCGCGCTGCGCGACGCGGCCCGTACGGACGTGGAAGCGATATTCCGCCGGATCGGCGCCGAGGATCGGACCGATGAGGGCGATCCGGTCATTGCCGGAGCGCGGGCCGATGTCGAAGCTCTCATCGCGCGCCATGGAGCCGTTCGGACCGAGAGCGTCGAGCTGCGCCGTCTCTATTTCATGCGCTTGCGGCGCGGTTTGCCGATCAGCACGCTGATCGACGACCTGCATCGCCGACATCATCTGCACGTCACCGATCTGCCGCCATTGCTCGTGCTGCTTGCTCTCGATACCGGCCTCGAGCCGGAATGCCTGAAGGCGCTGACGGTCGATTGCCTGGCCAATCCCTCCGCCGGAACCGTTGAACTTCGATACCTGAAGCGACGCGCCGGCGCCGCCGGGCACAAGAGCATGCGCGTGCGCGACGGCGGCCTCGGCACGCCGGGTGGCCTTCTCCGCCGGCTGATCGAGATCACGACCGTCGCCCGTCAGCATCTGCCCACCGATTGTCTCTGGGTTTACCACAACGTCGGCGGTCTCCATGCCGGCATCCGTCATCCGCGCGAACGCCTCGACGCCTGGGTGGCACGGCACCGGATTGTCGATGAGGAGGGCAAGCCGCTCCATCTTCTGCTGTCCCGGCTTCGCAAAACCCACAAGGCGCTGTGGTACACCAAAACCGAGGGGTACATCGCCCGCTTCGCGGTCGGCCACACGCCCGAGGTCGCGGCGCGCCACTACGCCGATCTGCCATCGCTGCGGCCCCTGCACGAGGCCACCGTCGCCGATGCCTTCCGCGACGCTGTCGTCGCCGCGATGCCGACCATCCTCGCGCCAGCAGCCGAGAAGACGCTGCGCGAAGCGCCCGAACAGGCCGGGCCGCTGATGCCGCCGGATGCGGTCGGTTCCATTCTCGATGGGGAGCAGGATCTCTGGCTCGCCGCCTGCGCGGGGTTCCATAGCAGCCCCTTCGCCGAGGCCGGCTCGCCATGCCAGCAGCCGTTCTGGGGATGCCTCCATTGCCCCAACGCCGTCATCACCGCCCGCAAGCTCCCCGCGATCATGGCCTTCCTGTCCTTCGTCGAAGACCAGCGGCAGGGGCTTCCCGGTCCCGACTGGATGGTCAAGTTCGGGCAGGTTCATGCCCGGATCGTCCATCAGATCTTGCCCGCGTTTTCCGATGCCGTTGTCGCCGAAGCGCGGTTACGCGCCGTGGAGGAGCGCCTCTATCTGCCCCCCGAGGCGCGCGCATGACCGCGCCCGCCCTTGCCCGCGCGCATGCGTTCGATGATCGGCCCGTGCTGGCGTGCGCGCCGCTCAAGCCGGGCCATGCCCGCGAGGACCTGTCGCGCGTCGGCGATCCAAGCTGGAATCTGGGTCCCGCCGTCTTCCGTGAGAACGCCCGGCGCTGCCACGTCACCGTGCATTTCGACGTGCTCGAAGATGCCGATGTGCAGGCAATGATGCGCGCCTATCTCTATGCGCGTCTCAATGTCGACCTTCCCGGCCATCGTCCGAAGCTGCCGCCCAGCTGCGTGCGGCAGGCGTTCAACCGGGCGCGGCGCTTCTTCGGCTTCGTCCGCGAACGATTGGGCGCGCTGGACCTTGCCCGCATTGATCCTCCGCTGATCGACGCCTACGCGCGGCATCTCCGAGAGGACCCGGCAAGGCGGCCCGTCATTGTCGGGCAGCTTCTCGAGGTCGTCATCGACTTCTATCTCTACCGCGAGCACCTTCCCGGCGGCGGCTTGTCGTTCGAACCGTGGGACGGGCGGCCACCCGCGCGCGTCGCGGGCTATCGTCATGTTCCCGAGAACCGGACCCCGCGCATCCCCGAGCCGATCATTGCGCCGCTTCTGGCATGGTCGCTGCGCTACATCACGGTATTCGCAGGGGACATTCTCGCCGCCCGGCGTGAGCTTTCCCGGCTCGAAGCGCGCCGCGACCGGCTCTTCGTTGCGGAACAGGGATTGCCGCATGCGGAGCGCCGCCGCCGGCAACGGCAGCGACTGGTGCGCTATTTCCGGTCCCGCGCGCGGCAAGGTCGGGGCGTGCCGGTCTGGGCAAGTCCGCCCAACGGTTCCGCATCCGTCGATCCGGTAAGCGGGGAGCTTCTGCCCGTCGTCAACGTGCAGCTTCTGCATCTTCACGTAGGCGTCGATGCCGCCAGGGAGCCGGCGATGCATCTCGCTCTCGCCGGCGGCGCGTCCGATCTCATCGCCGCCGCCATCGCGGATATCGGGATCGAACCCGGCGGCATGGATACGCCGATCTCGGTCGATGCCGATCTCGACCGGCCATGGCGGCTCCGCTTCGATGCCAAATCCCTCGTCTTGGAAGAGCGCATGCTGCAGGCAGCGGCTTATGTGGTCTGCGCCTATCTGACCGGTATGCGCGATTGCGAGGTGCAGGCGATGCGCCGGGGATGCCTGACGCTTGCGCGCAGCGAGGACGGCACCGTGTCACGACACCGCGTCCGTTCCACCGCCTACAAGGGAAAGGGGGCCCGGGGAGCGCAGGCGGAGTGGGTGACCATCGAGCCCGTCGCCGATGCGATCGGGGTGCTCGAACAGTTGACCCGGCGCGCGGCTGTTGCCCATGGCCTCGATACGCTCTGGCCCGTGCTGTCTGTGACGCGAAGTAGCAAACCGCACGTCTCCGCCGAGATCGTGCGCCAGATCAACGCCTATCGTGACCACCTGAACAGGCTGTTCGGGACGGAAGAGGCGCCCGCCATACCGCCCGGGCCGGACGGCAAGCCCTGGCGGATCACGACCCGCCAGTTTCGTCGCACGATCGCATGGCACATCGCCAACCGTCCCTTCGGAACGGTGGCCGGCATGATCCAGTACAAGCATGCATCCGTCGCCGCGTTCGAAGGCTACGCGGGTAGCAGCGCCTCGGGTTTCCGCGCCGAGGTCGAGGCGCAACGCCGGCTCGGCCAGATCGATGATCTGCTCGAGTATTTCGACAGGCGGCGCGGCGGGGCCGACCTTGGTGGGCCGGCCGGTCCTCGTGTCGCGCGTACCCTCGACGAGACATCCACCGAGCTTGGGCCATTGCCGCCGATGATCGCCGACCGGTCCCGTCTGCGCACCATGCTCGCCAGTCTGGCCCGCACCCTGCATGTCGGACCGCTTGCCGATTGCTTCTTCGATCCGGCAACCGCCCTGTGCCTCAAGCGCGTGACAGATGCCGCGGCAGACCGCCCGCTGACAGCACTTTGTGAACCGACCCGCTGCCCGAACGCCTGCATCGCGGAACATCACAGGCCAGTCTGGGAGCGGAGTGCCGATGAGGCACGCATGTTGCTGCGCGAGAAGCGACTGCCCGGATTGCAGCGGGCCGCGCTCCAGCAGGAGGTTGACCGGATCGAGGGCGTGCTGGCCCGGATCGCGCCTGAGGGCGCGGCGCCGCCCGTTCGGGCGGCGGTAAAGGGAGAGGAAGCTTGGGATCGGGGTGAGTGACGGGATGAGGAGAGCGGGAGAGGCCTGCTCCGCCCGTCCTGGAGACCTGTCATGTCCCGATCTTTCTCATCGGCCGGGCGCGCCGATGTTTATAACCGTATCACCTCCGAGATCATCGCCGCCATCGAGGCCGGCGCCGGCGACTGGCGTGCGCCCTGGTTCCACAACGGGAGCAGCATCGCGCGTCCGACCAACGTTTCATCCGGCAAGCGCTATCGCGGCATAAACACCTTGGCGCTCTGGGCCACGGGCTTTGCCGCCGGATATGACGACGGTCTCTGGGGCACCTACAAGCGATGGCAGGATTCCGGCGCGCAGGTGCGTAAAGGAGAACGCTCCACCACGGTCGTCTTGTGGAGGGAGATCAAGGTTTCCCAGCAGGCCGACGACGAAGACGATGATGACGGGCATCGACGGATGTTCGCCCGCGCATTTTCTGTCTTCAATATTGCTCAGGTGGACGGGTACGAGCGCCCGGCGACCCCTGTGCTGCCCGAAGATGAACGCCTTGCCCATGCGGAAGCGTTCATTACAAACCTGGGCGTCAAGACGGAGTTCGGTGGATCGGAAGCCTATTACCGCCCGTCGTCCGACACCGTGTTTATGCCGCCGTTCACTTCGTTTCGCGATGCCGCGTCATTCTACGGTGTCTGGCTACACGAGAATGGTCACGCCAGTGGCGCAAAGCACAGGCTCGACCGCGACCTTTCCGGTCGCTTTGGTTCGGCCGCCTATGCCGCCGAAGAATGCTGCGTGGAAATTCTCAGCGGGCTCGTCTTGGCAGACCTCGGGATCGCCCACCATCCGCGCCCCGATCATGCCGCCTATATTGCCTCGTGGCTCAAGGTCCTGAAAGACGACCCCAAGGCCATCTTCACAGCCGCCAGCAAGGCGCAGCAGGCGGCCGACTGGATGCATGCGCAGCAGCCCCATGCAGAGGAGGTAGCGGCATGACCAAAACCGTTCTCATTGCCGAAAAATTTCAGAATGGGGCTGGACTGTCAGGATATATTGCCGAGATTTCGAGCGCGTTCTGCTGCGCCTCGCTTGGGATCGTCCCGACTGTGCGCCACGCCGATTACATCGGCTCCTGGCTGGAGGTGATGCGCGAAGATTCCCGGGCCATCGTCCGTGCCGCCTCGCAGGCCAGCAAGGCGGCCGACTGGCTGCTGGCCCATCTGCCCGACGACAGCACCGATGTTGAGCGGCAGACCCCGACGGAAGGGAGGGCCGCGGCATGATCCTCCTGACCGACACACAGCGTGACCGTTTGCTGGCGAATGGCCGCGATCGCGATCAGGATCACATTCCGGTCGTGAAGTTCTTCAATCCCTTCGGCGCCGGTGTCTGGCTCGCGACCGAGCTCGACGAGGACGGCGACATCATGTTTGGACTGGCCGACATTGGCTACCCCGAGCTTGGCTCCTGGAGCCTCAACGAACTGCGTTCCATTCGGCTGCCCTTCGGCATGGGCATCGAGCGGGATCTGCTGTTCACGGGGGACTTCCCGATCTCGGTCTGGGCCGAGGCCGCCCGCGAAACCGGCAGCATTCGCGATGCCGAGCGGCTGCTTTATCGCTCGGGCCGCCTGCCAGGCGGGAAACATCCCGATATGGAGCCCCCGCGTTCCTGAGGTCCACGCTCTGCAGCTTTCGCGCCGCTCACTTCGCAGGAAGAGGGCGGCGCTTCTCCTTGTGACGCGGTGAAAGTTCGGCGCCCGGCCGGCTGCCCGTCGGGGAACAGCACCATGATACGAAACACGAGAACACCCGCCGTCGAACCGCAGAGACTCCGCTTCTCTGCCCAGGAGCAGGCCGTAGTCTATGAGGCCCGGCAGATCCTGCTGCGTCACCTAAACCAGAACCCTGTCCTGACGTCCTGGCAAGCAGTGCTCGACTACTGTGCTCTCACCATCAGGGGCGATGTGGAGCGCTTCCATGTCCTCTATCTCGACCGCAGGAACCGGCTGATCTCCGACGAGTGCCTCGCCACCGGCACGGTCGATCATGTCCCGGTCTATCCCCGGGAGGTGCTGCGGCGATGCCTGGCGCTCAATGCCTCGGCGCTGATCATCGTGCACAATCATCCGGCCGGCGATCCCGAACCCTCGGCCGCCGATCTCGCGATGACGAAAGAAATCCGAAACGCCTGCGCGTCCCTGGGGGTGATACTCCACGACCACATCATCACCGGCGCTGGCCGGGAGACCAGCCTGCGCGCCCGAGGTGAGCTCTGATGGGTCTGCGTGTTCATCCTCGGCTCGGCCTAGAGAGGGAAAGGAGGGTGGGGGTTTTGTGACGGGCTGGTTGCCGGAGAGAGAGGCTCCCCGGCGTCCGTCATGGAGATACTGACATGGCCATTGCCAATCAGAAAATCACCCTGTCGTCCTCGCGCGACATCCCCTTCAACAAGCTGGTGCTCAGCCAGTCAAACGTCCGGCGGGTGAAGGCCGGCATCTCGGTCGAGGAACTGGCCGAGTCCATCGCCCGCCGGGGGCTGATCCAATCGCTGCATGTCCGGCCCGAACTCGACGCCGAAGGGCAGGATACCGGCCTCTTCGAGGTGCCGGCTGGCGGCCGCCGCTATCGTGCGCTGGAGCTTTTGGTCAAACAGAAGCGCCTCAACAAGACCACGCCGGTGCCCTGTATCGTCTCGGAGGCCGGAGACGGTATCCTGATCGACGAGGTGTCTCTGGCCGAGAATATCGAGCGCGCGCCGCTGCATCCGCTCGACCAGTTCCGCGCCTTCCAGGTGCTGCGCGAGAAAGGCATGAGCGAGGAGGAAATCGCCGCCGCCTTCTTCGTCGACGCCAGGGTGGTGAAGCAGCGCCTGCGCCTGGTCTCGGTCTCGCCGGCGCTGCTCGAGACCTATGCCGAGGACGGCATGACGCTGGAACAGCTCATGGCCTTTACCGTTTCTGACGACCACACCCGCCAAGAACAGGTCTGGGAGGCGATCAAGGATGGCTGGCAGAAGGAGCCATACACCATTCGTCGCATGCTGACCGAGACCACGGTGCGTGCTTCCGACAAGCGGGCGCTCTTCGTCGGCATCGAGTCCTATGAGGCGGCGGGCGGCTATGTGCTGCGCGATCTCTTCCAGCAGGACGATGGCGGCTGGCTCCAGGATCCGGTGCTGCTCGACCGGCTGGTCGGTGAGAAGCTGAAGGCCGAGGCGGAAACCATCGCCGCCGAAGGCTGGAAGTGGATCGAGGTCGCGGCGGACTTCCCCTATGGCCATACCAGCGGCATGCGCCGTCTGGCCGGTACCACCATCGACCTGACTGACGAGGAACGCGCCGACCGTGAGAAGTTGCGGGACGAGTTCGAGGCGCTGGAGGCGGAGTATGCCGAGGCCGACGAATTGCCCGACGAGGTGGACGCGCGGCTCGGAGAGATCGAGGAGGCGCTGGAAGCCTTCGAGACCCGGCCGATGCGCTACGACGCCGATCAGATGGCCCGCGCCGGTGTCTTCGTCAGCATCCGCCATGACGGCCAGCTCGCCGTCGAGCGCGGCTATGTCCGTGCCGACAACGAGGCGATGGAAGGTCAGGAAGGGCAGGGTGCTGATGGGTGTTCTCCCGAGGGAGGCGAGTCCGGTGGTGTGCAGCGCGCGGTCATCATGGTGGGTGGCACGGCGACCGAACCCGAGGAGGACGATGAGGTCGAGACCATCCGGCCTCTGCCCGATCGCCTCGTCAGCGAGCTGACCGCGCATCGCACGCTGGCGCTCCGCGATGCCGTGGCGGCGAACCCGCATGTCGCCATGACGGCGCTGCTGCATCGGCTGGTCACGGATTGCTTGCTGCCGCACTCCACCAAGGGCTGCCTCGAGGCTCATGTCCGGGAAGTTCATTTCCCGGCGCAAGCCGACGACCTCGGCGAAAGCGTCTCGGCGCGCGCCATCGCCGAGCGGCACGAACGCTGGGGCGATCACATCCCTGCCGAGGATGCCGCGCTCTGGGACTGGCTGGCCGATCAGGACGATGACACTCGCATGGAGCTGCTCGCCCATTGCGTCAGCTTCGGCGTCAACGCGCTGCACGAGAAGCCCAACCCCTATGGCGGCATGGGCGTTAGCCAGCACGGGCTCGACGTGCGCCTGTCCCAGGCCGACAGGCTGGCCCGGGCGACGGGCCTCGACATGGTGGCGGTGGGCTGGCGCCCGACCGTCGCCAACTATCTCGGCCGCGTGACCAAGCCGCGGATCATCGAGGCGGTGCGTGAGGGCGCCGGCGAGCGAGCGGCCCAGCTCATCGATCACCTGAAGAAGGGTGACATGGCGGAGGAGGCCGAGCGCCTGCTGGCCGAAACCGGCTGGTTGCCGGAGCCGCTGCGCATGGTCGATCCCGATGCGGACGCCGGGGGCGACACCGAGGCGGATGATCTGCCTGAATTCCTTGCCGGCGATGGCGAGGATGAAGAAGTCGCGGAGGACGAGGAGAAGTCGATGGTCGCCGCCGAATGATGCTCAGGCGGGGTGGCCTTCGCTGCCCCGCCTCATCCCTTCCGTTTCCGCAACTTGGCCGGTCCTCGTGACCGGGCTTTTGCATTGGAGAACCCTGATGCCTGATACGATCGATATCGACCGAATATTCCGTGAGAACCGCGCCATTCCGCCATCCGAACGCACGCTGCCCTGGGAGGAAACCTGCGACGGCATCACGGTGGTGGTGGAGCCGAAGCCGCATTGGGCGGATGACATGCGCGCCTTTCGTCTCGAAAGGCGAGAATACTGCCGCTACACCGATTGGGCCGCGAATGGCGGTCATGCCCGGTTCTACGGTCATATCGACACCAGCGGCGATGAGGTGATGATGAGAGCGCGCGCGATGATCGCCCGCGAGATTGCCGATGGACTCTGGGACTGAAGGCCTGTTCACGTCCGACGATAGCCGCCACCGTCTTCCTGTCATGGGCCTCCATGGTTCCAGTTCCAGCATCACCACGGTGCCGCTCATCATGTTCGGCATCGGTTTCCGCCCCTGTCCTCGAACACACTCCTGATGCCAGCATGGCGGCAAGGCTGGCAGGGCGAAACATCTGCAGTGGGGGTCTCCGGCGCCTGTCGGATGCAAAACACCACCCCCGCTTCCATTCGCTAACCTTGGTCTGATCCGTCTCTTTGACATTCAACCCCGGAGGGGTCGGCTTACGCAGACGTGCCGCCCTCGGGGATTCGGAAAAAGTCCGAACGCCCGAGGGTGAGTGCAGATCCGGTCAGACACGTCGGGCGCCTGTCGCGCGGGGGATGGTCCCCCGCCTCCCAGTGACAGGAGCCAATCCCGATGTCCTATGCAGATGCCACCGCTTTCGCCGCCAGCCTCGCCACCTCGCTGATGGTCGTAATCGTCGTGTTCCAGGCCGGGACGGAACCCACGGTGCCATGCCCGCCGACGAGTTCGACGGCGACGAAGACATGGTGAAGCTGGAACTGGATCCATGGAGTAAGGCGCGAGAGCGCCTCACCCCAAACGGCCCGAGCGCGGAGACCCGCGCTTCGGGCCTTCAGTGCCTCACGATGGTCCCCCATCGTCGGCAGCGGAACCGGGAACAAGCCCGGTCAGAGAGGAAGAGTGCGGGCCGTTCGGCCGTGACGGGTTGAGGGCCGGAGAGAGAGGCTCACCGGCGCCCGTCATGGAGTGCTTCCGATGACCTTTGCCCGTTCCGAAACCTTCCGCTCCATCGGCCAGATTCTGGCGGCCGATGTTCTGCCCGCGCTTTATCGGTCGCAAAAGCTGCCGCTGCGGATCTCTTGCCTCGGTGTCGCCAGCTATGACGCCAGTGACGAGGCGAACAGCTTCGACCGCGTGATCCCGCTTGGCGAATGCCCGTCACCGGAGGAGGCCATCCAGGCCGCAGCCTTGCCCCTGTCGCGCGGTGATATTTGCATGGGGCCGAATAGCTTTCCGTATTTTCAGCCGCGCATCATGCTCATTCAGGACCGCGATCAGCGCCTGGTCCTCGCCGGCGAAATCCGCGCCGGCATTATCCTCTGGCAACAACCGGTCGCATCCGATGCCGAGGCACGCAGGATTGTGACCGAGGCCAGCCGACTGCGCGGTATGGCATTCCGAGCCTCGGAGCCCGGTGATGCGAGACGGCTGCGTTACCGCGCCGCTGCGCTGGAGACACGGTTGGTTGATCCCTTCTGGCGCGAGACCGCGGCCGGTCTGCTCCGCCTGCCACAGGCCGCCTGAGCTTCACCCTTTCCATCCCATTCGGCTCGGTTTCACGCCGGGCCATGTCATGCCCGGAGACCATCATGGCTGGCTATTTCACCCATTTCTCCTGCCTGCTTGACGTGGGCACCCCCGAGCGGGCCGCCCGCGCGCTCGATCTGTACAATGCGCTCTTGGATGAGAATGCCGCTGGGGATCCGCCTTCGGACGGGTTTCAGCTTTCCATTCAACCCGAGCATGGCGGAACCCAGCTCTGGATGCGCGATGATGGCACCGGCGATCCTGAGCATGTCATCCAATTCGTCAAACGCTGCGCGAAGGAGTTCGGGCTGACGGGCCTTTGGGGAATGCAATACGCGACTACCTGCTCGAAGCCGCGTGTGGACGGGTTCGGTGGAGGCGCCCATGTGCTCGACCTCGCCACCGGAGAGACGGTGGACTGGATCAATACCGATGGCTGGCTTGCCAGCGTGCTGGACGGAGGCAACCCCTATGCCTGATATTATCGAAACCACTGCCTATCGCCTCAACGAGTTGTCCGGGGACGCGAAGGACAAGGCCCGCGCCTGGTATCGTGAGGGCAACTTCGACCATGACTGGTACGATGCGGTCTATGAGGATTTCCAGCGCATCGCGGAAATCCTCGGGCTGCACCTCAAGACCCGAACCGTCCGGTTGATGGGCGGCGGCACACGGCAGGAACCCTGCATCTGGTTCCGAGGCTTCTGGAGCCAAGGCGATGGCGCCTGCTTCGAAACCTTCTATGCCTACCGCAAGGACGCGCCACGGCGGATCAGGGAATACGCGCCGCAGGATACCGAGCTGCATCGCATCGCTGATGTTCTTCATGCGACCCAGCGCCGCAATTTCTACCAGCTTCGCGCCGAGGCTACCCATCGCGGCTATTATTACCATGAGTATTGCATGGGGATCTCGGTCGAGCGCGACAGCCCGTCGCATCAGGTCATGACCGCCGATGCCGAGGACATCATGATTGAGGCGCTGCGCGATCTCGCCCGCTGGCTCTATCGCCAGCTCGAGCGCGAGTTCGACTATCTTTCGTCGGATGACGTCGTCGATGAGACCATCGTCGCCAACGGCTACACCATCACTGAAGCCGGCCAACGGTTTGGGTGAGGAGGCTCGTCTCAGAACTCGTCCTGCAACTCCGCATAGATGGCTTCGATCCGGTCGGCCTCCTCGTCGGCCAGAGCAGCGAATTCCTTCGCTCTGGCGCGTCCGGAAAGCCTGCCACCGTTCTGGTGCAGGAAACGAAACAGCAGGTCGAGCACGCGGTCCGGCATGTCGATCAGGCCCGAGACGTGGGACTTGAACCTGTCATAGGCACGCAGGAACCGGGTCTCTGCTGGCAGGTCCTGGTCGATGGTCTGGGCCACGCAGGCGAAGAGGAATTCGGCATGGGGCGTGGCATCGAAGAAGCGATAGAAATCGCCGGTGTCGTTCAGCACCTCGACGTTCCCGCGATCGGTTGGGCGCCAACTGACATGGGGCAGCAGTCGACGCGAATAGCTCTCGAGGACCTGTCGGTAAGCATCGATCCGTTCGAGGATCACCGCCGACACCGGGAAGACCAGCCCGGGCGGATTGAAGCCGCGTGCAGCCAGCACGTGGTGGATCAGGTAGCGATGGAGGCGCCCGTTGCCGTCCTCGAACGGGTGGATATAGACGAAGCCGAAGGCGAGGCCGGCGGCGGCCAGAACAGGATCGAGCCCCGGGGCGACGTTGCGGTCGAACGCTTCGAGCCCGGCGATCAGCGCAGGCAGGTCTTCATGCCGGGCGCTGACGTGATCGGGCAGGGGGGCGCCGGTCGCGCGGTCATGCTCGCCAATGAAGCCGCCCTCCTGCCGCAGGCCCAGATGGACGAAGCGGGCATCGCCGATGACGATGCGTTGGAGGCGTTCCAGCTCTGCCTGATCGATCGGATGCCGCCCGGCTTCACCGATGATCTGGCCCCATCTCCGGATGCGATCCTGGGGCGGGTTCTCGCCTTCGATCTGGAAACTCGACCGTGAATCCTTGAGCAGCAGGAAGGCCGCCGTGCGCGCGAGCAGATCTGCGGGCACCTCGGCCAGCACCGCGCGGGCCTCGGCCGCCAGATCGCGGGCGATGAAGGCCTCGATTGCCGGAGTGCGGAAGATCATTGGGCAGAAATCCGGGGTGCCAGGCAGGTTGTTGCGGACCCGGTGGCGCGGCGAGGGGGCGCCCTCTGCATCCCATTGCAGCCTGGCATCGACCACGGGCGCGTAATTGCCGCGTGTGGCGTCGGGCAAATCCAATTCCTCGCCGAGAAGCCATTCGTAGAGGAACCAGATCCTGCGCGCGTAACTGCCCGTCGGCGCAGCCTCGACAATGGCCTGGATCGGCTCCGGCCCGGTTGCCTTGAACAGCCGCTTGAGAACTGCCAGATCCAGCCCCTCGTAGCGTAGCGCGAAGGTCAGGTGACCGATGAGGCTCGCCTCGGGTTCATGGCGGGGCGTGTAGAGGCGCCAGGCGTCGGCCTCGTAGACCTTGTGACGTGGGCCGATGGCGGAAAGTGTCCGGGGCAGGGGCGTTGCGAGCGCATAGGCATCGATCAGCGCAGCATAGCCCGCAGGCGTGGCCTCCTCGGGGAGCCAGCGCTCGTGAAAAACGGTTACGGAGCCTGAAAACGGATTCCTTTGCGCCTGCTCCATGAAATTCAGTTCTTGGTCCTGATGGTTGAGCTTAAGTCGGTGTATCTCATGAATATTGATTACAATCAATGAGGTCTTGCGAAAGTTGATGGAGGAGCGCTGTCGCCCTCGGGTCTGCGAGGTGATGGGGCATGAGGTGCCGAGTCAGAGAGGGGCCGGGACGGGGTGAGCCCCGGCGGTTGAGAGAGAGCGCCGTCCGGGCTTGTCCCTCCCGCTCTCCGAGGATCCCCAACATGAACATCTCGCCTCCCGTGACCGATCCGGTCACGCCGGTCGACGCCGCACCCGCGATCCTGGCCGCCGCCCATCTCATCCTTCCCCATCTCGAACGCGGTCAACGTGTCGATACCGCAGACCTGCAAAGCGCCATGGAGACCGCTTTCGGCGCGTCCGACGCCAGTGGCGCCTGGGACTGGAAGCTCGCCTATGAGGCCTGCGAGGTCGCCACGGTTCTGTTCCTGCGCAAATACGGAAAGGCGCTGTTCCGCAAAGCCGCATCTCCGGTTTCGCGGCTCAATCTGCTGGCGAAGATCGCGGGGTTGTTGCCGACGCAGACCCGGCGCTCCGAGGAAAGCCAGAGCTTCCAGCAGTTCAGCACACCTCTGCCTCTCGGCCTTGCCGCGCTGGCGGCGGCCGCAATCACGCCGGACGATGTGGTGCTGGAGCCCTCAGCCGGCACCGGCCTTATGGCGATCCTGGCGCAGGCTGCCGGCGGCTCGCTGATCCTCAACGAACTCGCCGAGACGCGCGCCGATCTTCTTGGTCAGCTCTTTCCGGCCTTTCCCGTCACCCGGTTCGACGCCGCCCAGATCGACGACTATCTGGCCACGGACGCCATGCCGTCTGTGGTTCTGATGAACCCACCTTTCTCGGTCATGGCCAATGTCGAGGGACGGATGGCGGATGCTGCGTATCGTCATGTCGCCTCGGCGTTGGCCCGTCTCACCCCCGGCGGGCGGTTGGTCACGATCACCGGCGCGAATTTCGGACCGGAAGCCAAGGCTTGGCGCGACGCCTTCATACGCCTGCAAGACCGCGGCCGCGTGGTCTTCACCGCTGCCATCGACGGAGCGGTCTTCGCCAGGCATGGCACCAGCATCGACACGCGGCTGACGGTGATCGACAAGCTGCCCGTCGACGATCCGTCAGTCTTCCCGGCCTCGGCAGGAACCGCACCCGACGTTGTCACGCTGCTCGGCTGGATCGAAAACCAGCTTCCGGCGCGCTTGCCGGTCTCGCTGCGGAAGGTCGCTTCTCCCGTTCCGGCGGCTGCCCCGAAGACCGTGCGCGGTTATCTCGCTCGCGCCGCAGCGTCCCGACCTGTCGCCGCACCGGCGTCCGATCCCGAAGGCGAGGACCTCGTCTATGAGACCGTGGACTGGATGCCGCCCGAGGGCGCGCGCCTGTCCGACGCCATCTATGAGGAATATGCGCTGCAATCGCTACGCATCCCCGGCGCCGAGCCGCATCCGACCAAGCTCGTGCAGTCTGCCGCCATGGCCTCGGTTGCGCCGCCACAACCCTCCTACCGGCCGATGTTGCCGGCCGACATCCGTACCCGGCTCTCCGACGCGCAGTTGGAGACGGTGATCTACGCCGGCGACGCCCATGCCGATCATCTCGCCGGCGCCTGGACTGTGGACGAGCATTTCGACAACGTGAGCGCCGCGCCCGAGGATGCCGCTGGCGCTATCCGCTTCCGCCGGGGCTTCATGCTCGGTGACGGCACCGGTGCGGGCAAGGGGCGCCAGTCTGTCGGCATCATCCTCGACAACTGGCTGCGCGGGCGCCGCAAGGCGGTCTGGATCTCCAAATCCGACAAACTGATCGAGGATGCGCAACGCGACTGGTCGGCGCTTGGAATGGAACGCCTGCTCGTCACACCGCTCTCGCGCTTCCCTCAAGGCGCAAAGGTCACGCTGTCGGAAGGCATCCTGTTTACCACCTATGCCACGCTGCGCTCCGATGACCGCGGCGAGAAGGTTTCGCGCGTGCGTCAGATCGTCGAATGGTTGGGCTCCGATTTCGATGGGGTCATCATCTTCGACGAAAGCCATGCCATGCAGAATGCCGGAGGCGGCAAGGGAGACCGCGGTGATATCGCCGCCAGCCAGCAGGGACGGGCGGGCCTGCGGCTCCAGCACGCGCTGCCCGACGCCCGCGTGGTTTATGTCTCGGCGACCGGCGCCACCACAGTTCACAACCTCGCCTATGCGCAGCGGCTCGGCCTCTGGGGTGGCGAGGATTTCCCGTTTCAGACCCGCGCCGAGTTCGTCGAGGCGATCGAGGCCGGCGGTGTGGCGGCGATGGAGGTTCTGGCCCGGGATTTGCGTTCTCTCGGCCTCTATACCGCCCGCTCGCTCTCCTATGACGGCGTCGAATACGAGCTGGTCGAGCACAAGCTCACCGACGAGCAGCGCCGCATCTACGATGCTTACGCGGCCGCATTCGCCGTGATCCATGGAAACCTGGACGCGGCGATGGAGGCGGCCAATATCACCGGCAGTGAAGGCACGCTGAATCGGCAGGCCAAATCCGCCGCGCGCTCGGCCTTCGAGAGCACCAAGCAGCGTTTCTTCGGCCACCTGCTGACCTCGATGAAAACCCCGACGCTGATCCGCTCCATTGAGGCCGATCTGGAGGCGGGCCATGCCGCTGTCATCCAGATCGTCTCGACCGGCGAGGCCCTGATGGAACGGCGGCTTTCCGAGATCCCGACCGAGGAATGGAGCGATATTTCTGTCGATGTCACGCCTAGGGAGTACGTAGGCTCGTATTTGCAGCATTCCTTCCCGGTGCAGCTCTATGAGCCCTTCACCGATGGCGAGGGCAATCTATCGTCGCGGCCGGTGTTCCGGGATGGTCACCCGGTCGAAAGCCGCGAGGCAGTGGCCCGGCGCGACGAGATGCTCGAACAGCTCGGCTCATTGCCGCCGGTTCCCGGCGCGCTCGACCAGATCGTCCAGCACTTTGGCTCCGATCTGGTGGCGGAGGTCACGGGCCGCTCGCGCCGGATCGTGCGCAAGGGCGAAGGCGCATCGGCCCGCCTGGTCGTCGAGAACCGCGCACCCTCCGCCAACCTTGCCGAGACTTCGGCCTTCATGGATGACCAGAAGCGCATTCTGGTCTTCTCGGATGCGGGGGGCACCGGGCGCAGCTATCATGCGGACCTTTTGGCGCGGAACCAGCGCCTGCGGGTGCACTACCTGCTGGAGCCGGGCTGGAAGGCCGATGCCGCCATTCAGGGGCTCGGGCGCACCAACCGCACCAATCAGGCGCAACCACCGCTCTTCCGGCCGATCGCCACGGATGTGAAGGCCGAGAAGCGGTTCCTCAGCACGATCGCCCGTCGTCTCGACACGCTGGGTGCGATCACGCGCGGGCAGCGCCAGACCGGCGGCCAAGGCCTGTTCCGGCCCGAGGATAATCTGGAATCCGCCTATGCCCGCGATGCGCTGCGCCAGCTCTATTTGGCTGTAGTGCGCGGCAAGGTCGAGGGCTGCTCGCTCGAACGGTTTGAATCGGCCACCGGCCTGAATCTGATGGACAGCAACGGTGTGAAGGACGACCTCCCGCCGATCACCACCTTCCTGAACCGTCTTCTGGCGCTGACCATCGAGTTGCAGGGCATCCTGTTCTCGGCCTTCGAACAGCTTCTGCAGGCGCGGATCGACGGGGCGATTGCATCCGGCACCTATGATATGGGTCTGGAGACGCTGAAGGCCGAAAGCTTCATCGTCACCGACCGGCAGGTGATCCACACCCATCCGGGCACAGAGGCAGAAACCCGGCTCCTGACGCTCACCGAACGCAAACGTAATCAGCCGGTCACGCTGGATGCCGCTCTGGCGGAACTGGACGATCCTCGCGCGAGGCTGCTCGTCAACGAGCGATCCGGTCGCGCCGCCGTGCAGATCCCGACCACCAGCGTCATGCTGGACGATGGCGAGATCGAGCGCCGCGTCCGGCTGATCCGGCCGATGGAAGCAATGAACCTGCCCATGCGGGCGATGGGCGAGACCCACTGGATCGAGGCCGAGCGCACTGCCTTCGCCTCAGCATGGCAGGCCGAGTTGTACGAAGTGCCGGAGTTCACCGACAGCATCCTGCACATGGTGACCGGGCTCCTGCTGCCGATCTGGAAGCGCCTGCCGCAGGAGACCTCCCGGGTCTATCGGCTCCAGACCGACGAGGGCGAGCGCATCATTGGTCGCCGTGTCTCGCCCGCATGGGCAGCAAATGCCGCTACCAGCGGCGTCGCAACCACCATCACGCCGGACGAGGCCTACACGGCACTCATCGAGGGCCGGACGATCTTCGATTTGGCCGAGGGACTGCAACTACGCCGGTCCCGTGTCATGGGCGCGAACCGGATCGAGCTCACCGGCTTCACCGATACCATGCGCGATCGGCTGCGCGCCTATGGGCTCTTCAGCGAGATCATTTCCTGGAAACTTCGCTTCTTTGTGCCGGTCGGGGAAGTCGGGCCGGAGATCATCGGCAGACTGCTCGACCATTTCCCGGTCGAGCGCATCTCCGGGCGGGAGGCTGCATGATGGCACGTCTCAACGCTTCCGAACTGGCGCAGCGTCTCGGCCGAGAGGCCGAGGCGGTATGCCGCCACTATCTCTCGAATGGGCGCAAACAGGGCAATTACTGGCAGGTCGGCGATGTACGGAACACTCCCGGCCGCTCCATGTTCGTTCGCCTGACCGGGCCGGAATCGGGCAAGGGCGCGGCCGGCAAATGGACCGATGCGCAGAGCGGGGAACATGGCGATCTGCTCGACGTGATCAGCGAAAGCCTCGGCCTCATCGACTTCGCGGATGTCGCCGAAGAAGCCCGCCGCTTCCTAAGCCTGCCGCATCCCGAACCGGAGCCAAAGTCCCACCGATCCCGAACACCGCAAGCACCATCAGGATCGTCCGAGGCGGCCCGTCGCCTCTGGCGCATGACGCAACCGCTCGCCGGCAGTCTCGCAGAGACGTATTTGCGGATACGCGGCATTATGGACTTACGCGGAACCGAAAATCTGCGTTTCCATCCGACGTGCTACTGGCGGCCGGAGGGCGATGGGCCGACAGAGGCATGGCCCGCCATGATTGCCGCGGTGACCGACCTCGATGGCAAGATCACCGGCGCGCATCGCACCTGGCTCCTCCGCGACGGCTCCGGGAAAGCGCCGGTCGATCCGCCGAGGAAGGCGATGGGGGACCTGCTCGGAAACGCTGTCCGGTTTGGTGAGGTGCAGGATGTCATGGCAGCGGGTGAAGGGATCGAAACCATTCTCTCGCTGCGCCAGGCATTGCCGATCATGCCGATGGTCTCCGCACTCTCGGCCGGACATCTCGCTGCTATCCTGTTCCCGCCGCAACTGCGCAGGCTCTATATCGTCCGCGACAACGATCCGGCAGGCGACGCCGCACGGGACAGCCTGGTGGACCGGGCCATCGAGGGCGGGATCGAGGCGATCACGCTTTCGCCCATGCTGGGAGATTTCAACGACGATCTCGTCAGTTTCGGCCTGGAGGCGCCTCGGGCGCAGATCCGGGCGCAGATCGCCCCCGAGGACGTCAGCCGTTTCATGCCGCGCGCACCATAGCCAGAGAGGGCCGTGATCGGGGATAACCGATCCCGCCATGGGCAAGGGGTTGCGGCACCTCGGCAAGGGGACTGCGCCTTGGCCTTCTTGAGAGGGCGAGCGGCCCACAAACGCTCCGGCCCGGCAATGGCGGCGCCCGACTGATTTCCGTCGGCGGGCAAGCCCTCCTTTACAGCGCGAAGCAAATCAGCCGGGCTTTGCCATCAAGGCCCTCGCAAAGGGCTCGGGCTGCCAGGCCGGAGCGCCCGTGGGCTTGTCGTCGCCATGAAGGCCGCGACGGTCGCGGTCCAGCCGAAGGACACATCCCATGTATGCCCATGACGAATTCGAACCCGATCACAGCACGTCTCCCACCGGCCATGTCATCGAAGCGCTCGAACTCTATGGCTACCGTCCCGCCGAAGGCGAGGCCGATCCCCGGATCACGCCCGAGGACACCGCCATCCAAGGGGCAGTTGCCGACATCTTCGACGCCCTGATCTCCACCATGGCCGACACCAGCCTCGACTTCGACCTCGACGAGATCATGTGGTCCACCGTCAACTCCTTCCACCGCGCCGTGGAACGGATCGAACGCAAACTCGATGACAACGAGCAGGCTCAGAAGCGCCTTCAGCGCGAGCAGAACGGCAGCGAGGTCAAATCCGTTCAGTTGGAGGGCCTGATCGGCATCGGACAAAACCTGATGGAGCGCCGCGACAGCATGGAGACCTTCCGCGAGACCGCCGCCGACCTCTACCTGCGCAGCACAGGCACGCCCTGGTCGCCGCGCTCCGGATCTCGGGTCAACCATCGCCAGATGACCTCGGCCATGATCGACAGCCGCGACTTTATCGCCGCCAAGCGCCGGGCCGACAACGAGGTGCTCTTGCCCGCCGGGCCGAAGATTGCCTTCTCGGGCGGGGACACCACCGATCACCGGCTGATCTGGGACAGGCTCGATCAGGTTCATGCCAAGCACCCCGACATGGTGCTCCTACACGGAGGTTCGCCGACAGGGGCGGAACGCATCGCGGCCACTTGGGCCGACAACCGCAAGGTCGCGCAGGTCGCTTTCAAGCCCGACTGGACGAGACACGCCAAGGCCGCGCCCTTCAAGCGCAACGACCGGATGCTCGACACGATGCCGATCGGGGTCATCATCTTCCCCGGAACCGGCATCCAGGAAAACCTGGCCGACAAGGCCCGCAAGATGGGCATCCCGGTCTACCGCCTCGCAAAGGGCAGCGCGTGAGCGCTGCCTTCGTTTCACAAGGTCCACTTGGAGCCTACTTCGAACGATGCTGCGCATCGCACGGACGTTCGCACTTAAAGGGTAGCCCAAGAGGTGACAAAATCAGACGCGGTTTTGCCAAGAGATTGTGGAGCAAGTTTTTCAAAGTTTCTGTCGGGGGGCATGATAAAAACGACTGATAGAGCAACAGAGGAGACTGGCTTGGTGTATGAGGTATTCAACGTGGGGGAGACGATCCTGCTGGACGGCGAGCCACTGTCGCTGGTCACACCACATGGTGTCGAGAATTGGATCGAGAAAGGCGTGAAGCACAGCTATCGCTACGATCAGGTACGTGATCCGCTCGACGGCAAGATGAAATATCGCTGTCTCTACGAGAAAGAAGGGGCAGACGTGCCATTCGTGCTGGTCAACGATCCCGACGAGGGCGACGGGCGCGTGGTATTGTACGATGACAAGCCGGACGCGTGACCCTCGGTACTTGAGGGTGCGTTGCGGGTTAATCCGCCTGTCGCGCGATGCGCAGAAAGTTATCCCCAGAATCTGGGGATGAAACTGTGGAAAATACCCACCTCAGTGATGTGTTGTTGGCCAATCGCTGTCCCGCTCAGAATTCCATCGCTTTTCGACAGTCGGTCAGCATCGAATCGAAAGTACCAATCGGTACTTGAGCCGGACTACAAGAAAAAGGCGGCACCCGGGACGAGGTGGATGCCGCCGCTTGTTCCGGATTGATTCAGGGAGGAGGAAAGAACCAACCCAACTCTAACTTAGGTGAAATGCTGCATCTGCACAATGCCTTTCCGGAGATTCTTCCTGCATTGCAGCATTGTGCCGAGAGGAAGCACCGGAGACCAAGTTATCAACCTGCCGCTGGGCATACCCCGTTTTCCACTGCAAGGCAGTGATGGTTGTGGTTTTGCCCCCGTTTCGCCGGACCCTCACGCACGGGCGCCCGAAGCGTCGATCTCGGCTGCAAGCTGCCGGCATTTTGCGCTCGCCCATTCATGCGCATCGGCGCCGAACAGGAGCCGTCGGGCGGGGCTGGAAGAGGACGCTTCGGCGACGATCAGGGCGGCAAGCGCCTCCGGATCGTTCTGTTGCGCGCCATTCGCTTCCGCAATGAATGTGCGAAAGCCGTCAACCGCCTCGGCATAATCCGCGATCTCGATATGACCCTGTCGTGCGGTGGACGGGTCAAGGAAGTTCGTGCGCATCATGCCAGGTTCCACAATGAGAGAGCGGATACCCAGCGGTGCGATCTCTTCGGCGACGCCCTCCATCCAGCCTTCGAGAGCGAACTTCGACGCCGAGTAGACCGACCCGCCGGGGTTTGAGACGAGGCCGTTTACCGAAGATATGGTAATCACAAGGCCCGAGCGCTGCCGGCGCATCGTGGGCAGCACCGCACGCGCCACGTTCATCGCCCCGAAGAGGTTAATCTCGAACTGTCGGCGCACGTGTTCCTCCGGGATCGTTTCGAACCACCCAAGCTGGGCACGGCCGGCGTTGTTGACCAGGACATCGATCCGGCCAAACGCCTCCATGGCCGCGTCATGCGCAGCCGAAGCCGCCTGGGCATCGGTCACGTCGAGGGGCAGCATGAGCAGGCTTCCGTCCGGAGCGGAGAGGCGTTCGGCAAGCCCGTCAACGGTTCGGCTGGTCGCCACGACCTTGTCGCCGGCGCACAGCGCGTTTCGGGCGAGCAGATACCCCAGGCCGCCGCCCGCGCCGGTGATGAACCATACCTTCTCCGTCATTATCAGCTCCTCTTGTTGTGCCGACTGGATATTAGCTCATCTATGCAGTGAGGAATTAGTACCTAGAAATTTGTAGGGCAAAGTAGTATGGCTACTGAATGGACCCGCGAAAGTTCTCTGACCTCGTCATCTTCCACCGGGTTTCGGCAGAGCGCAGCTTCACCGCCGCGGCGCGCAGCCTGGGCGTGACCCAATCCGCCGTCAGCCAGACGGTCAAGCGGCTCGAGGCCGATCTGGGACTTAGGTTGCTGTCACGCTCGACACGCAGCCTTGCCCCGACCGCGGCGGGCGAGCGGCTTCTGGCCACACTCGCGCCGGTCATCGCGGAGATCGATGCAGAAATCGAAGATCTGGAACAACTGCGTGAGGAGCCGGGCGGACGCCTGCGGGTGACCTGCGGCAAACACGCCGCAGATACGCTCGTGTGGCCGGCCTTCTCGCGGCTGATCGCTGCCCATCCCGAAATTGAGGGCGAACTAAGCGTGGAGAACCGCTATGTCGACGTCGTTGCCGAACGGTTCGATGTCGGGATACGGCTGCGCGATGATCTGGAGATGGACATGGTCTCCGTGCCAGTGGGACCACCCTTGAGAGTCGCCGTGGTGGGGGCACCGTGGTACCTCGACAGCTGCGACCCACCGGTCACGCCGCGTGACTTGTCTACCCATCGCTGCATCGGCTTCAGGAACGCGGGTGGCAACCTGTCGCCTTGGTCGTTCGAGAAAGACGGACTTGCGGAGACGGTAAAGGTGTCGCCGTCCCTCATCGTCAATGACGGCGACGCGCTCATAGGGGCAGCTTGCGCGGGAATGGGCTTGGCCTACATGCTCGAAGACCTCGCCGCGCCCGCCCTGAACGACGGGAAGGTCGTCCAGGTCCTCAATGATTGGTGTCCGCCATTTCCGGGCTATCACGCCTTCTATTCGAGCCGGCGTCATCCGACCCGTGCTTTCACCCTCTTTCTGGAGACTTTGCGGCAGGAGACCAGCCCTAGGACCGGCAAGTAGCGCAACTGCCTCCTACCCGCCGTTTGTCGCAGAGTGAATGAGTGGCCCGTGTCGGACAGAAAATCCTCACCAGAACTGTATGGTTATGAGCGTCGTTTGCCCCGGTGGCAGAAACGCCTGAGTTTTGGGACATTGAACGTTGCGGAAAATGTCCGGAAGGAGCCCGAAGAGGCCATTGCCGTTACGCTGTGGTTACCACCTATGCAGGCACAGATACTCTACGAAAGCGCGTAAAGGCGCGGGCACATGTTCGCGTCCATGATAGAACAGCAATGGCCCGTCGAAGCTCTGCCACCAAGGCTCCAAGACCGGCACCAGAACGCCGCTGTCAATCTGCGGCTGCAGCCATTCCTCGTAGAGATGAACAATGCCGCACCCATCGACCGCCATCGAAACCGCCAGATCGACTGCGGTGACATCGACTGTCGCAGGACCTTGCACCTCCACGCGGACGATCTCGCCCTCTTTCTCGAATTCCCAAGGCATCGGATGACCGCCCCCGACGAATGCCGGTAGGCAGGCATGCCGATCAAGATCCTGCGGATGAAGGGGATACCCGTGCCTTGTCAGGTAGGCGGGCGAGACAGCGGTGGCAAATCTCTGGCGCGACGGCCCGATGGGCGTAAGCACCATGTTCTTCGTCACCTTATCGTCATAGCGGATACCGGCATCGCATCCCGCAACCAGGATATCGACGATTCCATGCTCCGCGATGATCTCTACCCGGACATCCGGATAGGCCTTTGAAAACCCGGGCAAGAGGCGTGGCAGCACAAGGCGCGCAACGCCCAAAGGCACATTCAGCCGGAGCGTGCCGCTCGGCGTGCCCCGATATTCATTGGCACTCTCCAGCGCCGCCTCCATCTCCAACATCGCGCCCTGAAGGCGGTGCAGCAGATGCGCCCCGGCCTCTGTTGTGGTGACGCTGCGGGTCGTACGGTTCAACAGCCGGACCCCGAGCTGATCTTCAAGACGCCTCACCGCGCCACTCAGGCTGGACGCGCTCATATCGGATATCTTGGCCGCTTCGCGGAAGCCACCGGCTGTGGCGACCGCAATGAAGGCGCGGGCCGCGGAGAAGTCACCCTTCATTGTGCAAATTTCCGTACAGAATGTAGATTCATAACCATCTTATTCTGAACGAATGCCTTGTCTATGTCTTCCCCACAAGGAGAATATCATGACAAGCACAGCATCTATCGCAATCATCACCGGTGGCAGCAGAGGCATGGGCCGGGATACCGCCCTCCGGTTGGCTCAACGTGGCGTATCTTCCATCATCACCTATCACTCCCGGCAGGATGAGGCCGACAAGGTGGTTTCGGACATCCAGAAGATCGGGGCGCAGGCTGCCGCGCTTCAGCTTGATGTCGGCAAGGCGTCCAGCTTCCCGAACTTCGCTGACAGCGTTCGCACCACCCTCGCACAAATGAGAGCCGACCGCTTCGACTATCTGGTGAACAATGCGGGGATCTCCTCCACGGCGACCCTCTCAGACGGAACCGAAGCAGAAATAAACGCGCAATTCGCGGTGCATTTCAAGGGACCATTCCTGCTGACCCAAGCGCTTCTGCCGCTGATGAATGACGGGGGGCGTATCGTGAATATCTCGTCGGGGCTGACGCGCTTCGCATTCCCGGGCCGGGCGATCTACGGGCCGATGAAGGCGGCGGTAGAAACCCTGACACGTTACATGGCGCTGGAGCTTGGTCCGCGCGGTATCGCCGTCAACGTGGTCGCGCCCGGAGCGATCGCAACCGACTTCAGCGGCGGTGTCGCCCGCGACAACCCCGAGGTCAACAAGGCGCTGGCATCCCGCACCGCACTCGGTCGCGTCGGCGGCCCCGAAGACGTTGGCCCGGTGATCGCCAGCCTCCTCACGGGTGCGTTCGGTTGGGTCAATGGACAGCGGATCGAGGTCACCGGCGGCATGAATCTCTGACGATCACTCGTGGTGCATGAGCCTTTCTCGATGGCCCTTTCCTCGTCAGTGGCCATTGAGGATGAGGGCTCTATCGGCGGCAGGGAAAGCCACACTGGGCACGGTTTCCTGCTGCCGCGAACGTCCAGAAAGCCCCCACTGCGGACCTCCCGTTCACTTTGCCTCTCGTCCGAAGGCGAGAAATTTGCTGTCGTTTTGGTCTGCGCCATGGTGGTGGGAGGCGCGACCGTTCCAAGTCAAACGGGAGACACCACCACGATCGTTGTCGGATTCCTTACATCTTTCGCGGCCATTGCGGGCTTGGGCTGATTGGTGTTCAACCTCGCGGTTTTCGCCCTGCCGTTCCTCGTCGGACTTCATACCGGCATTTGGGCCTATGGCACCGGCGCAGGCTGGTTCGGTGCAATCCTCGTCGGCGGCTTCGCCGCAGGGTTGACGCTTGCCATCGGTCAGGCGCTGATCATGATCGAGCGCCCGCTCTGGGCGCGGTTTGTCATCGCACTGATCTTTGTAGTACCCACAGTCTTGGCTGGGTTCTACGCGACCCTCGGGACCACCAGGACCATGATGCCCTCGGAGACATGGCAGATGATCTTCGCCGTCATCGGCGCTGGCGCCGTTGGCGTTTCCGCCTTCCTCCGCATTGCCGGCATGGCCGCCGACTCTTCGGACGGATCCGCCGTCGGCGCCTGAAACTGCAGGCGATCCGATGAGGCGGGGCCTGATCAGTGCTGGACTGTCATCCTAATCGTCAGATTGCCGGTATGGGGCGATGCGCGGATCGGCATGTGGCCCGCGGCGCGACCCGTGGCTGCGCGGTGGGAATGGCGGACCGTTTGAGCGGCAAGTCGCACCTGTGATTGTGGGGGGCAGGTCGGGCGGGGCGCCTGGCGAGTGATGCGCATGGCCTGTCGCGGGTGAGCAAACCCACCGGTGGGAAGGCCGATCAGGCTGATGAGCATCCGCGTTTGCCATCGTCTCCGTTCCTTGCCCGTCCCATGTCCGCTCCATACGGCCCTTTCAATGGCCTGATCTGGCCGAAGACCGGCTGTGCCTCGACCGGCTTGGCGCAACAGCGCCGCCATAACTTTCTTCCCCTGGGCTGCGCCCATTCCGCGCGAAACAAGAAAGTTCTGCCTTTGCTGTCCAGCCCCCGGCAAAGCGGGGGTGCACCGCCGGTCGTCTCCGGCCTGTCGATCGCCATCGGGCCGCAATGGTGCGGACCCGGAAACGGAAAACGGAGACTTAAAATGGCAACCATCGGCACCTTCAAGAAAACCGGCAACGAATTCACCGGCGAAATCGTCACCCTCAGCGTCCAGGTCCAGGGCGTGCGCATCGTTCCCGACACCCGCGCCACCGGCGAGAACGCCCCCAGCCACCGGGTCCTGGTCGGCCGCGCCGAGATCGGCGCCGCCTGGTCCAAGCGCTCTGGCGAGGGCCGCGACTATCTGGGCCTCAAGCTCGACGATCCGAGCTTCACCGCCCCGATCTACGCCAACCTCTTCGACGACGAGGACGGCGAGAGCTACGCTCTGATCTGGTCCCGCCCCAACGGTCGCCGCGGCGAATAACGCCGTCGCAAGGCCCCGGTCGAAAGGCCGGGGCCTCACTCTTCACGCATATGGCCGAAACGCGCTACGACTTCCTGTGCAGCCGCTCAAATCGTCAGCACCAGAACAAGGCCTTGCAAACTCCGAGAGACGCATCTTGCACAGCCGACGAGATCTACATTGCGCCCATGTTGGCCATGTCTCATTCAAGTCCTGCTTGCGTGCAGCCCTACAAGTCGCGACAGCAACATCACGGTGTAGAGCGTACCGCCAATGGCTTCGAATGCGACGAAAGACTGGGCGTAGAAGCCGACCGGCGTGATGTCGCCATAGCCCAGCGTCGTCAGTGTGACGTAGCTGAAGTACACCATCTGCTGCCAGTCGATCGCGGCACCGGAACTCGCCACGAAAGACCCCGGCACGCCCCATTCGATGAAGGCGAGTACGGCGGCAAAGCCCGATCCGATCACGAGGTAGAGCGAGGTCGCGGAGATCAGTACGTCGGTCATCACGGTTTTGGCTCCGAAGGTGTAACGCGCCAACACGACGACCATGCCGAGGTGATAGGCAATGGAGGTCAGGTAAACGGCCAGCGCCGCCCCGTTCGAAGGGGCATAGGAGTTCAGGAGGCCCGCGATGAGCACGGCGAGCCCTGCGCCTGCAACGAAGGCACGTAAGGGGCGGTGCTCGGTGAGCGCCCATGTCGCCACCACGAAGATCGCGCCGTAGAAGCCGTAGAACAGGGCAGGCCATAGCCCACCCGCCGCCGACAGCGGATAGGTCAGATTGTGGATCAGGATTGCCACCAGGAAAGCGGCATTGGCGGCAACCTGATTGCGGGCCGTGGGCAGGGACAGCATCTCAGGCAGCCTTCCGGTGGCTGAGTGCCGCCATGGCCATCATGATCAACAGGACGCCCGCGCCGAGCCACAATCCGCTCAAATGCAAGCTCAGTGCCAGTCCCCCCCAGACCGCAAGGGCCGCTACGGCCAGAAGGTAGGAAGCGCGCAAGCGTTCTGCTGTGACACGGTGAAAGATCGTGCAGCCAAGGAGGAAGAGCGATGGCCCGGCGAAGGCGATGATCGCGGTCTCGCCATGGATCGCGTCATGGGGATGGGCCACGATCATCTCGATAGCGACGGCCGTCACGATGGCGCCGCAGACCGCGACCCCATGCGCGTAGGCCAGACCTGCACGGGCGAGACGGGTGTGATCGGTCTCATGTTCGAACCGATGCTCGCCCGGCTCGGAAAGATCGACGAAGTAAATCCACCACAATGTCACGATCAGCAGGAAGCCGATCAGCGCGGCGAATCCGGTATCGAGATGGATCTCATGACTGACCAGATAGCCGCCCAGAAGCAGGATGGATTCCCCAAGCGCGATAATAAAGATCAACTGATTACGCTCGAAGAGATGCAACCCCTTCAGCGTCCAACTCGACATCGGGGTTGCCCCCTTGCCGGGCAGCCAGAAGCCGAAATAGGGCGCGGCATAGTCGATCAGCACGGCGACGATCCAAAGTTCCAGACGCGCGGGCGCGATGAAGGCCCCCAAGATCCAGAAGAGGCCGGAGATCGCGCTCCATGCGCCAAGCTGGGCATAGTTCTGCCCCATGACCTGACCGCGAAATACAAGAGCCATATAGCCCGCCCGGATCAGGGCCATGGCCACATAGGCAAAAGCGAACAGTTCCGCGCGTTCACTGAAAGCCTGTGGTGCGGCCACCGCCATCAGGAGCGCGCAGCCCATCAGTACGATCATCAGTCCGCGTCCGCTGGGATGGTCCGGGTTGACCCAATTCGCTGCCCAGGCGGTGTAGTTCCAGGCCCACCAGACCGCGGCAAACAGCGTCACATATTCCAGCGCCCCAAGCCAACTCGCATGTTCGAGGAGGTAATGCGATAGCTGGATGATGGTGAAGACGTAGACGAGATCGAAGAACAGCTCCATCGTCGTGACGCGGGGCGTGTCCTCTGGGCGGAGCGCCCGTAGGGCGTTCGTCGGCGCAAGGCGGTGCAATAGGTTGGACATGAATGCTTCCTGTTGAGTTTTCCTGACTATCCCTGAAACCCGCCCGCGTTCAAATACAGGCGTTCCTCGGGTGTCAGCGCGCGTTCGAAGATCGGCTGCCTGTGGGGAAACCGGCCGAAGCGCGCAATAATGTCGCGGTGACGTCTGGCCCGGTGAAGTCCCGAGGGCAGATAGCGGCGATGCAGCGCGACCGATTGGTCCTGATCTTCCAACGTCTCGGAATGCGCGAAGGGCAGCAGCATGAACAGGCGGAGGTCATGTGGCACTCGGTCGATAAAACCCTGCCGCCAGGCATGACGCGCCACAGACAGGGCCTTAAGATCTGCGCGATACATCTCTGTGGTGCCACGGAACGCATTGCGTGGATACTGATCGAGCAGGATCAACAGGGCCAGGCAGCCCTCCGGCGTGGTCTGCCATGATGCAAGATCGCCCGTCTTGGCCGCGTCATACAGATGCGCGAAGCGCGTGCGAAAGACGGCGTCAAAGGCAGGGGCCTGAGAGAACCAATTCTCCGTGGCGCCGCGCCACCAGTTGATCACTTCTGATATCCGGGCGTCTGTCATTCCGACCGCCACGCCAGAAGCCAGGCGACAACACAAGGGACGCCGAAGACGACAAGGAAGATCGGCAACTCTTCGGTCACGGAATATCCGGCGCGGACCACGCCGATCCAGAGATTGGCTGCGGAAGCTATCACCCAGAGGATTGCATAGACAGGAAATGCCCGGCGCAGGGAAATGCCGCGCCAGAGGGCTATGACATAGGTGATTGCCAGCAAGGTAAAGCCGCCTAAGATCACGAGAACAGTGTGCATATTGAAACTCCTGAGCCGGTCGGACCTTTGATTTGATGGACGGCGGAGCACCACTTGGCCCCGCCGCCCCGGGCGCTATTCGTAAACCGGAACCACTTAACCGCCCTGAGCGCTTACTTGGTCGTGTAGCCACCATTCACAAGGATCGTCTGGCCGGTCATCCACCATCCGCCCGAGACCATGAACGTGATCCACGGGACGATATCCTCGATGTCGGTCAGGCCGGTTTTCGAGAAGGGCGAGAGCGCGGCGGCGGTCTTGTGATATTCGATCGCCTCCTTTTCCTCCGCCGGATAGAAGAACGGAGTGTCCATCGGCCCCGGTCCGATTGCGGTCACCGAGATGCCGCGGCCGCCCAGTTCCTTCGACGCAGCGCGGGTAAAATGCTCGACCGGTGCCTTCAACCCCTCATAGGCCGCGTAGAAGGGGGTATAGGCCCCCAAAAGCGAGGTCACGATGGTGCAAATTTTTCCATTGTCATTGACGTGCTTGCCAGCCTCTTTCAGGAAGAAGAAAGCAGATTTGACGTTGACCGCGCAGGACTGGTCGAAAATCTCTTCGGTTACCTCGGCCATCGGCTTCTTCACCACCATACCGACGGTGTTGATCGCAATGTCGGGGCGACCGACGGCAGCGACCGTATCCGCGAACAGCTTTTCCATCGCCGCCGCCGAGGTCAGGTCCGCTTGAAAGGCCACCGCTTCGGCGCCTGCAGCTTTGATCGCCGCGACGGTGTCTTCGGCAGCCGCCTTGGTGGCGTCGCTGTTGTAGTGGATCGCGACAGCTTTCGCACCGGAGTTCGCGAACTCACGCGCCAGCAACCCGCCCAGGTTCTTCGCGCCGCCGGCGATCAGAACTACTTTTCCTTCAATGCTGTTTCTCGACATCCGATTGTCCTTTCCACGTTGCGTGCGTCGTTCGGAGCGACGCCTTGCATGGAATATGGTCTGTCATGTCATTCAGATAATCAGGCCATTCTTGACATCATCCGCCAGAAATGACGAACAATAGGTATGGATCGAATTCAACAGATGCAGGTGTTCGTACAGGTCGTGGAAAGCGGGAACTTCACCCGCGCAGCGGAGGCCCTTGGGCTCCCGCGCTCAACCGTGTCCAGCACGGTGCAGGCGTTGGAGGACAGGCTCGGCGTACAGCTTCTGCAGCGCACGACCCGCGTGGTGCGCCCGACGCAGGAGGGGGTGCAATTTGCTGACACCGCCCGTGATCTGGTCGACGCGTTCGCACAGGCCGAAGGACAGTTCCGACTGCGGCACGATGACATTTCGGGGCGCCTGCGGGTTGATATGCCCAGCCGGATCGCGCGTCGTCTGATCATCCCGCATTTGCACGAATTCCGTGCCCGTTATCCGGCGGTGACGCTGGAGATCAGTGCCACCGACCGGATGATCGATCTGGTGTCCGAGGGGATCGACGCGGTGGTACGTTTGGCCGTTTTGGAAGACAGTGAACTGATCTGCCGCCGGATCGGTGATGTGCCGATGCTGACCTGTGCCGGGGCGGGGTATCTGGCGCAATATGGTACGCCGCTGACCCCTGCCGATCTCGCGGATCATCACCTTGTCAATTACGCCCTGCGCATGCCCGCGCTCTCATCCAAATGGGAAGGTCTTGAGGGCGGACGTGAGATCACCGTCGCCATGCAAAGCCACCTTTGCGTCGACAATGCGGAAAGCTATGTAGCCGGTGCGCTCCACGGGCACGGGCTGATCCAGGTTCCCGTCTATGACGTCGCCGATGACATCGCGGCGGGTCGACTGGTCGAGGTGTTGGGCGAGTTTCGGCCCTCTCCTGTGCCGATTTCGATCCTCTTTGCGCGCCGGCGTCATCTCGCCCCTCGGCTCAGAGCATTCATGGATTGGCTGGAGGAGGTGTTGCGGCGTGAGGGTGTCACTGCTGCACCCTAGCGCGGGACGAACTTCGTTCCGGATTGACATTAAGGGATCATATCGGCAGCACGCTGGAAGAACTGACTACCCGATCGTCAGGATGCCGGTATGGAGCGATGTGCGGATCGGCAAGAGGCCCGCGTCGCGGCACGTGGCTGCGCGGTGGAGGTGGCGGAGCGTTCGAGCGGCAGACTGCACCTGTGATCGCGGGGGGCACGTCCGGCGGGGCGCCTGGAGTGTGATGCGCATGGCCTGTCGCGGGCGAGCAAACCCGCCGGTGGAAAGACCGGTCAGGCTGATGAGCATCCGCGGTTGCCATCGTCTCCGTTCTTTGTCCGTCCCATCTCTGCTCCATACGGCCCTTTCAATGGCCTGATCTGGCCGAAGACCGGCTTTGCCTCGACCGGCTTGGCGCAACAGCGCCACCATAACTTTCTTCCCCTGGGCTGTGCCCATTCCGCGCGAGACAAGAAAGTTCTGCCTTTGCTGTCCGGCCCCCGGCACGCCGGGGGTGCGCCGCCGGTCGTCTCCGGCCTGTCGATCGCCATCGGGCCGCAATGGTGCGGACCCGGAAACGGAAAACGGAGACTTAAAATGGCAACCATCGGCACCTTCAAGAAGACCGGCAACGAATTCACCGGCGAAATCGTCACTCTCAGCGTCCAGGCCAAGGGCGTACGCATCGTCCCCGACACCCGGGCCATCGGCGAGAACGCCCCCAGCCACCGGGTCCTGGTCGGCCGCGCCGAGATCGGCGCCGCCTGGTCCAAGCGCTCGGGCGAGGGCCGCGACTATCTGGGCCTCAAGCTCGACGATCCGAGCTTCACCGCCCCGATCTACGCCAACCTCTTCGACGACGAAGACGGCGAGAGCTACGCGCTGATCTGGTCCCGTCCCAACGGTCGCCGCAGCGAGTAGCGGCGCCGTGAGGCGCCGGCCGAGAGGCCGGGGCCCGCCCGCCGAACCAGGCAACCGAATCAGTTTTCCGGTTCGGCGGCGCCAAGACGAAAACGCGATATAAACGCTGAAGAATTTCGGTGGAGATTCATGCGAAGACGACTATAATAGTCGTAGTTCTGGCGTGCGCGCCGGGCCGGATGGGAGGTGATCTGCATGATCACCGCCCGACAATCGCGGGCCGCGCGCGCGCTTCTTGGCTGGACACAGGAGCAGCTTGCGGATGAGGCCCGGGTATCTTTGACCGCGCTCAAGCGCCTCGAGTCCGAAAGCGGGCTCGAGGTCTACGAGACCACGCGCGATCAGGTTCGACGGGCGTTCGAAGCGAATGGCATTCTGCTCCTGAACTCCGACCAGGGGATTGGAGTCATGCATGTGCAGGCGAAGGCCGTCGCTAAGAGCTGACTATTCCGGCAGGTTTCGCCGTGAACGGAATTGCGCTATTGCCGTGCTCACGAAAACGTCAACCTTCTGTGCTAGGACTGCACAGAAGCCGCAGTGGGGATGCGTGTGACGATCAGCAGCTTGCAGGATGTGCCGCCGCAGGGGGCCGTGGTGACGGATTATGACCGTCGCCACATGGCGCAGTATATGCGTTTGCTCGATGCTGCAGGCGAGGGCGCGAGCTGGCAGGAGGCGGCGCAGATCATTCTGGGTTTCGATACGCAGAAAGAGCCGGAGCGGGCGCGCCTGGTCCACGACGCCCATCTTGAACGCGCGCGCTGGCTGAGTTCCGAGGGCTATCGGCAGTTGGCGGCGGGGCGCACCGGCTGAGAAGGTGATGCGTGCCACGCATCACCTGATGCCTTGGGGCGGACTTCCCAAGTGATTGATCTCTCGGAATCCTTTTCCTGAGATCAACCCAGGGGAGAGGCGATGCCATGCAACCCGACCGCTCGAATTGGCGTGACCAGGCGGCCTATGACTATCTCGATGATCTGGCCGCGCCGGAACTCGGCTGGGAGTGCCTGCGCCGCAATCCCGAATATCAAGATGACTATGCAGAACTTGCAGGGGGACCACCTGAGAGGGCTGACCTGAGGGATCAGGTCGGCCGTCGATGGGGTCTGTGCTTTCCCGATACGGCCCGGTTTGACCGCGACTGTCGCCGAGATATTCTGGCGCCCCGAAATCGATACCAGCGCCGTGATCCTCGCGGTCGCCCCCGAGGCACTCGCAGGAGAGACTGGCGCGCCCGGCGATGAGATAGTTGCCCCGAAGGGCAGGGCATCGCCCATTGGCAAGCACCTGCGCCACAGGCTGCCGGACGGGACATACCTGCATCTCGTCGTTCCCCTGAAAGACCGTGGTCGGCTTGTTGCCACTGTTCCTCTCGGCCCCGAGGGCCTTGATCGCATCGAGGCGATCCAGCGGCTGCTGGCGGACCAGCATAGACGTCGTTCAATCCCGCGCGACACCCGCCTGACCGCGCAGCAGAAAGCGCGCCTGCGGCGTGTCCTTCAGGCCTCCGACGCCGCTTTCCATGGCGCGACCCAGAAGCAGATCGCCGAGGTGCTGTTCCGGAGCGGTCGCCTGGACCGCGATGAATGGCAGGTCTCCTCGGCCCGTTTTGCCGTTTCCAGCCTCCTTCGCGAGGGCCGCGACCTGATCGCCGGCGGCTATCGCAAGCTCCTTCATCACCAGCGCCGCCTCTAGGTCGGCGATCGCACGCCGCGGTGTGCGAATTTACCCCTGCCAACTCCCCACTGCATCTGACCGGGCGCGCTTCGCCATCGTGACCGTCATCAGCCGCTGTTTCGCGGCACTGGTCATACACAGTAGGGAGACGCCCGATGTCCGCCATCTCAACCGAACTTCCCCCGCGCTATCTGCGCACCAAGGAAGCAGCGCAGTTCCTCAGCCTGTCCGCTCGCACGCTGGAGAAGCACAGGACCTACGGCACCGGTCCCGCCTACCACAAGCTGGGCGGGCGTGTGGTCTATGCGATCGAGGACCTGCAGGCCTGGGTCGGACGCGGTGCTGTCACCTCGACCTCCGACCCGCGCGGGCAGGTGCTGCCAGCGAAACGCCACACGCTCGCCAATCTGCCGCAGCCCGGCCGTTTCGTACGCTGACGCACCGGCAATGCCGTCATGACCGATGGACGCAAACCCCATTCCGAGCGCGGACAGCTCGATCTGTTCCGCGCGCTGCCCGGTGCCTTCGCCCCCAGAGATGCGCAGGACCTCATGGCCTATCCCTTCTTCTCCCTCGCCAAGTCGAAGCGCGTTGCGCCGATCGACTTTGCGGCGGGCAGCGTCAGCATCCGGGTCGAGGCTGTTCCCGATCACGGCATGGCCACGATCTGGGATGCTGACATACTGATCTGGGCCGCGAGCCAGATCGTCGAGGCGCGTGACGCGGGGCTGCGCACATCCCGGCTGATGGTTGCCACCCCATACGAGATCCTCACCTATGTCGGTCGCGGAACCAGTGTGCGGGATTACCAGCGCCTGAAGGCGGCGCTGGATCGCCTTCAGTCGACGACGATCTCCACCTCGATCCGGCAGCCGGCTGAAGGACGTCGCCATCGCTTTTCCTGGATCAACGAATGGCAGGAGCGCAGCGACAGGGACGGGCGCCCGGATGGTATCGAGCTGATCGTGCCTGACTGGTTTTACCAGGCGGTACTCGACAATGCGCTGATCCTCACCATCGACCGGGCGTATTTCGACCTGACCGGCGGGCTCGACCGTTGGCTGTATCGCCTGGTGCGCAAGCACGGTGGCCGGCAGCGGGATGGCTGGCGTTTCGACTTCCATCATCTTCACCAGAAGTCCGGGGCGCTGTCCCCCTTCAAGCGCTTCGCCTTCGAGCTTCGCGACATCATCAGGCGGCAGCCGCTTCCGGGCTACACGCTCTTTCTCGAGACAGAGGTTGGTGGCCGCAAGCTGTTGGCTTTCGAGCCTACTCCTGGCTGTAGAAAACCTGTGAATGGGCTCGTGCTATCGGGAACCCGGGCTATCGTGCTATCGGGAACCGGAGACTCGTGCTATCGGGAACCCAAACAGGGGGTAACACACGGAAGCAAAAGCGAAAATCGCCCCCTTAACTTAGAGTCTAACAAAGAATCTAACTTTGAAGAGCGCGCGCGTGATGTGGAAAACCTCATCCGTGCCACCGCAAAAAGCCTGAGCCAGGCCGGTAAGACGAAGGCAGCCGTCGCCCCATCGGTGCCGCGAACGGCTTCTGATCAGGGTGTCGCAGCAGCCTCCGATCATCCAGATACGCCTCGCCTTCCTCTCGAATTGCCGGGAGGTGGCGAATGATCATCGCTTTGCTCAATCAGAAGGGTGGCGTCGGCAAGACGACGCTGGCGCTCCATATTGCTGGTGAATTGGCGCTGCAGGGCAAGCGTGTCACCCTGATCGATGCCGACCCGCAAGGCTCCGCCCTGGACTGGTTGCAGCAACGCGCCCGCGAAGGTCTGCCGCGGCTCTTCGGCACCCTCGGCCTGGCCCGTGACACCCTGCACCGCGAAGTCCCCGAACTTGCCCGCACAGTCGATCATGTCGTTATTGATGGCCCACCGCGTGTTGCGGGGCTCATGCGCTCAGCGCTGTTCACCGCCGATCTGGTGCTGATCCCGGTACAGCCCTCGCCATTCGATGGCTGGGCCTCTGCTGAGATGCTGTCCCTCCTTGCGGAGGCCCGCATTTATCGGCCGGAACTTGTCGCCCGCTTCCTGCTCAACCGCTGCGGCGCGCGCACCGTCATCACCCGGCACACCGCCGAGACACTGGCCGATCACGATCCTCCTGTGCTTGCCAGCATGATTGGCCAGCGCGTCGTCTTTGCTGATGCGGCGCAAACCGGTCGCCTCGCCAGTGACATCGACCGTCAATCGGCTGCTGCCCGAGAGATCGCGGCGCTGACGTCTGAGATCGGGCGCCTCGGTCTTGGGAAGGTGGCGGTATGACCGGGCGTAATGACAAGCGTGGTTTCGCCGCGCGGCCGGTCGATGTCGAGACCTGGATCAAGGCTGGCGAGGCGCCATCCGCACACGGTCGCGCGGCGGCGATCTACACGGCCCGGCTCACCATCGACATCACCCCGGACCTGCGCGGTCGCATCAAGGTCGCAGCTTTCAGCCGCGGCGTCACTGTCGCTGACATGCTGCGCGAGTTGCTCGGGCGCGAATATCCAGAACCCGAAGGAGAACCTCAATGACCGGCTTTGTGATCTCCGGCGTGACCGGAGACGGATCGTTCGACGCCCGTTTCCGCGGCGAGCTGACGCGCGTGGAACTGACCTGGGTGGAGAAGCGGATCGAGTTCTGGATCAGGTTCGGCCAGGAGGCCGGAACGCAGATCCTCGATCGCAGCCGCCGCATCGTCTTCTTCCGTCCCGGCGCCGTGTTTGGCTTCGTCCGTTGGGCGGCGAATGACTACGGCACCGTTGTCTCGCGCATCGACATTGTTCGCGCGATCGCGGCTGGCAACTCCTACCAGACGCTGCCCTTCGTACGCCCCGGTGGCGAGATTTTATTGAAGATCGAAGGTTGGCCCAAGGTCGAAGAGGTTCTGCGTCATGTCGATGCGATCGAGGGTCTTGGCATCGACCCTGCCGAGGTCGATCCCGACCACTGGCGTCATGTCGGGCACTGGATGAAGGCGGGCGAAGCGCCGCGACCCTATTCGGCAGAACGCCATGATGCGTGGCTCCGGCGTCGGGAGATCGGAAAATGACCCGTGTCCGCTACATCATGGTGACGGTTGCCGCGCTCGCCGCCGTCATCGCCGGCAGCATTCCGACTGCGCCACGGCTGGTCTGGAACGCCTCGGCCAGCGTGCCGATTGGTTTCTACACCATTGCGCCGGTGGACCGGCTCGCGGTGCCAGATCTGGTCGTGGTCATGCCGCCCGAACCCTTTGCGGGTTTCATGGTCGCGCGCGGCTATGTCGGTCGCAATGTGCCGATCCTGAAGCGCGTCACCGGGCTGCCGGGACAACGGGTCTGCCGGGACGGCGCCGCGATCACCGTCGATGGCAGACACCTGGGGGAGGCGCGAGCGCTCGACAGCCAGGGCCGCGATCTTCCCGTCTGGCAGGGCTGCCGCACCATCGTAGAGGGCGAGGTCTTCCTGATGAACCCGGCGGTCTCTGACAGCTTCGATGGCCGCTACTTCGGTCCGTTCCCCACCTCGGCAGTGATCGGCCGGGCCAGTCCACTGTTCACCGACGAGGGTGGCGATGGCCGCCTCGTCTGGCACACGCCGGAGCGGTGACGCGCGTTTATGGCGGGACGTGCCAGCGGCCTGCCTCCCATTCACCTCATGAGGAAGGAGCCTCCAATGCCACAGATCGGCCAATTCATCCGCACCCCGTCCGGCTATTCCGGACAGCTTCGCTCGCTCTCTCTCGACCTGGAACTGACCTTTGTTCCCACCGACAATGTCGATTCAGAGAAAGCTCCCGCCTATCGCATCCACCTCGGTGACGAGGAGGGCCCGGAGGTTGGCGCGGGCTGGAAACACACCGGCGAAACCGCAGGGGCGTTCGTCTCGGTCCTGCTCGATGATCCGGTTTTCCGGCATCCGATCCGCGCCCGCCTGTTCCAGTCGGATGAGGAGGGCAGGGACTGGGGGCTGCACTGGACCCGCCCGAAGAAGTGCGATGAGCGGGACTGACGATGATCATGTCCTGCACCCGTCCCGCCTCGGGGAGAGGTGGCATCTGCCGCCGCATACTCCTTCTTCTTTCCGGCCTCCTCATCCCGGTCACCGCCACGCAGCCGCTCTTGGCGCAAACCAGCGTGCCCGAACACGCAATCGCCGCGCATCCCTACGCCGCCCAAGTCACCGAGGCATCGCAGCGCTTCGGCATTCCGACGACATGGATCATGGCCGTGATGCGGGCAGAGAGTGCGGGCGATCTGCGTGCGGTGTCTTCCGCTGGCGCGATGGGGTTGATGCAGGTCATGCCCGACACCTGGGCCGGGCTGCGCATCCGTCATGGCCTCGGCCGAGACCCTTTTGAGCCGCGTGACAACATCCTCGCGGGCACGGCCTATCTGCGCGAGATGTGGGACCGCTACGGCAATGTCGCGGCGATGCTGGCGGCCTATAATGCCGGTCCCGCCCGCTACGACGAATACCGCTTGGCGGATCGTCAGCTGCCCGCCGAGACGCGCGCCTATGTCGCTGCGCTTGCGCCCGTGCTGCTTGGCGAGCGGCCATCGGACGGCACTTTTGCTGCAGCCCAGCCCCGCGATTGGCGTGAGGCGGCAATCTTCATCAGTCGCGACGACGGGACCTCTGCGACCGATCCTGTGGCGCCTCACCCGACGGTCGGCGCCGCTCCTTCACTCGTCCCGGCGGTGCCGCGGGCGGGCATCGCCCCGCAGGCCGAGGGCCTCTTCGTCAGGCGAGAAACTGGTGAGGCCCGGCCATGACCCGCGCGACGACACTTCGCATTCCGTCGTGCTCTGGCGTGTCTTGGAGGGCGCGAGGGGTGGCGGGAGGCACCACGACCGAAGGATGGCAGGATAAAAGGGCGCACGGTGCGCGGCGGTTGGGCGGTTGTTTTTGTTCATGTTTTTGTCGCGTTTCGCACCGTGTGACGCGTCTTCGCACCCTGCGCTATCCGCCTAACGCTCTGAAGTTCAGCGCGGTTTCGCACTGTGTGGGGAACTCCCATGCCCGATGATCATGAGTTCCGCATCCGCCCGGGGCGTATCCGTTCGACACGGGCGCAGCAGGCCCGTCCCTTTGTCGCACAGGCCCTGGCTGCCGCGAAAAAGGCCGGTGGTGGCGTCTCGCGGGCAGGGCGTGTCACCCCGGGCAATCGGTCCCGCTTCGGGCGTGGTCAGCGTGCCAGCATTCAGGCCAACCGCCTCATCACCGCCCGCACGCGCGGCGCGGTGATCAAGGCGCGTGTGGTGCGGCACAGCGGGAAATCCGCGCCTCTCGGAGCCCACCTCGATTACCTGCGCCGGGACGGCGTGACCCGGGACGGGGAGAAGGCCAGGCTCTTCGGATCGGGAACGGAGGATCCCGATGGCCGGACCTTTGCCGAGCTGTGTCGCGATGACCGTCATCATTTCCGTTTCATCGTCTCGCCCGACGACGCGCCCGACATGTCTGACCTGCAATCCTTCACCCGCGATCTCGTCGGGCGGATGGAACAGGATCTCGGCACGTCTCTTGACTGGGTCGGTGTCGATCACTGGAACACCGCTCATCCGCACGTCCATCTGATCGTTCGGGGCGTACGCGACGACGGCCAGGATCTCGTGATCTCGCGGGACTACATCAAGGAGGGGATGCGCGACAGGGCACGGGATCTCATCACCCAGGAACTGGGCCCACGCAGCGATCTCGACATCCGCCGGACACTTGAACGCCAGATCGAGGCCGAGCGCTGGACGCAGCTCGATCGTCAGTTGCTGCGGGATGCGGGGCGTTCGCGCATCCTCGACATGGCGCCGGATGCGGATCGGCAGCCGGACGCGTTTCACGCGCTGAAGATCGGGCGGCTGCGCCGGTTGGAAGTCCTTGGCGTCGCCGACCAGACCGGACAGTCGCAGTGGCACATCAGGGACGATGCCGAGGCGGTCCTGCGCGAGATGGGGGAGCGTGGCGACATCATCAAGCGAATGCATCGCGCTCTGACGGACCGCGGGATCGAGCGCGGGTCCTCGAGTTACGTGCTTGCCGCGGAGAGCCTCGATGTTCCCGTCATCGGTCGTCTGGTCCAGCGCGGTCTGGATGACGAACTGAAGGGGACAGCCTATGCCGTCGTCGATGGCGTCTATGGCCGGAGCCACCATATCCGATTGCCTCATCTCGACGCCGCCGGCGACAGCGCTCCGGGCTCGATCGTGGAGCTCCGCACCTATGACGATGCGCGCGGCCAGCGTCGTGTCGCACTGGCGGTCCGGTCCGACCTGGACCTCGCTGCGCAGGTGACCGCGTCCGGGGCCACCTGGCTCGACCGGCAGGCCATCGCGCGCGACCCGCTCGCCCTGTCGGACCAGGGCTTCGGTGCCGAGGTCCGGCAGGCCCTGGAAGCCCGGGCCGAGCACCTGACCGCGGAGGGGCTCGCAGAACGGCGGGGCGGCAGGGTGGTCTTTGCCCGGCGCCTGCTCGGAACTTTGCGCGACCGGGAGTTGCAGGCGGTGGGCGCGCAGCTCTCGGGGGAGACCGGGTTGCCGTTCAACAAGGCGGAAGCGGGCGACTACGTCAGCGGCCTCTATCGCCAGCGTCTCGCGCTGACTTCGGGGCGCTTTGCGATGATCGAGGGCTATGGCGCTGACGGAGCGCTCGGCTTCCAGCTGGTGCCCTGGTCGCCCTCCCTCGAAAAGCATCTCGGCCGGGATGTCACCGGCGTCGCGCGCGGGGACGGCGGGGTCGATTGGGACTTCGGCCGCAAGCGCGGCCTCGGCCTCTGATCAAACACAGGAAAGGAGCGACAGTCATGTCCGCGACCAAGATCCTCTGGGGCCAGATCTCCATCGTCTTCCTCATCATTCTGGCCACCACCTGGGGCGCGACACAATATGTGGCTGCAAGCCTCGGCTATCAGGCGCAGCTGGGCCCGCCCTGGTTCGTGTTGTTTGGGACGCCCATCTACTATCCTCCCGCCATCTTCTTGTGGTGGTATTTCTATGAGGCCTACGCGCCACCGGTCTTCGCGACAGGCGGGATCATCGCTGCCTCGGGGGGCTTCATCGCTATCGGTGTGGCCATCGCCATGTCGGTCTGGCGTGCCCGCGAGGCCCGCAACGTTGCGACCTATGGATCAGCCCGATGGGCCGAGAAGGGCGAGGTGAAGGCGGCTGGATTGCTGGACCCGGATGGAGTGGTCCTCGGTCGCTATGAGCGGCAGTATCTGCGCCACGATGGGCCGGAGCATGTGCTTTGCTTCGCGCCGACGCGCTCCGGCAAGGGGGTAGGGCTCGTCGTACCCTCTCTTCTCACCTGGCCTGGCTCGGCCATCGTTCATGACATCAAGGGAGAGAACTGGCAGTTGACCGCCGGGTTCCGCGCCCGGCACGGTCGGGTCCTGCTATTCGATCCGACCAATCCGAACTCTTCGACCTACAACCCGCTGCTGGAAGTGCGCCGCGGCGAGTGGGAGGTTCGCGATGTCCAGAACATTGCAGATATTCTTGTCGACCCCGAGGGAAGTCTGGAGCGGCGGAACCACTGGGAGAAGACCAGCCACAGCTTGCTCGTCGGTGCGATCCTGCACGTCCTCTATGCCGAGAAGGACAAGACGCTGGCCGGTGTCGCCAACTTCCTGTCCGACCCGCGGCGTCCCGTGGAGTCCACACTCCGGGCGATGATGCGGACGTCGCATCTGGGCGAGAGGGGGCCGCATCCCGTGGTCGCCAGTGCCGCCCGCGAGTTGCTCAACAAGTCCGAGAATGAACGCTCCGGTGTGCTTTCGACGGCGATGTCTTTCCTTGGCCTCTATCGCGACCCCGTGGTCGCGCAGGTCACGCGCCGCTGCGACTGGCGGATCGGTGACATTGTCGGGGGAGTGCGCCCCGTCACGCTGTATCTCGTGGTGCCGCCCTCTGACATCAATCGCACCAAGCCGCTCATCCGGCTGATCCTCAACCAGGTCGGCCGACGCCTGACCGAAGACCTACAGGGCAAGGATGACCGTCATCGGCTACTTCTGATGCTCGATGAGTTCCCGGCGCTTGGCCGGTTGGATTTCTTCGAGAGTGCGCTGGCCTTCATGGCGGGCTACGGGCTGAAGAGCTTCCTTATCGCCCAGTCGCTGAACCAGATCGAGAAGGCCTACGGCCCGAACAACTCGATCCTCGACAATTGTCATGTCCGTGTGAGCTTCGCGACCAATGATGAGCGCACAGCCAAGCGTGTATCCGACGCTCTCGGCACGGCCACCGAGATGAAGGCGATGAAGAACTATGCAGGCCACCGTCTGGCGCCGTGGCTTAGCCATCTCATGGTGTCCCGGTCGGAAACCGCGCGGGCGTTGCTCACCCCCGGAGAAATCATGCAGCTGCCGCCTTCCGATGAGATCGTCATGGTGGCCGGCACACCCCCGATCCGCGCGACGAAAGCACGGTATTACGAAGATACGCGGTTCACGGAGCGGGTCTTGCCGCCACCCGACTTAGTGGATGTAGGCCCGTCCGGGAAGGATGACTGGAGTAGTCTGGCAGTCCCAACGCAGGAAGACGAGCTGGAGCCAGTCTCCAAGGCGGGATCGGAGGATGAGGATCCGACAGCATCGGAGCGCCGTCTTCAGCCGGAGTTGGCACAGCCTCAGCCGGTCGACAGGCAGACGCCTCTTGAGAACGAGTTTGAATTCGACCTACCCGAGGATGAAGAGGCTGGCGCCATCCGCAATCGCCGCATCATGCAGCAGATGCGCGGTGTCGCGCGCCAGGTTTCCCTCAATCCTGACGACGGCATGGAGCTTTGATCATGACCACCAGCCGCAAAAAGACGAAGATCTCGGTCTACCTCGATCCTGAGGTCATGCAGATGCTGGCAGACTTCGCCGCCCGGCGCGACAGATCCCAATCGATGGTGGCCGAGGCCGCGATCGCATCCTTCCTCTCTCCGGATGACGCGGAGCGCCGGGATGCGGTTCTCGCGAGGCGCCTGGATCAGGTCGACAGGCGGATCACCCGACTGGAACGCGATGTCGGGATCTCCGTCGAAAGCCTGGCTGTGTTCATCCGTTTCTGGCTTGCGACGACACCGGCTCTGCCGGAACCCGCAGCCAAGGCTGCAAGGGCAAAGGCAGGGGAGCGTTACGAGGCATTTATCTCGGCTCTCGGTAGACGCCTGGCCCAGGGGCCGAAGCTGCGGCAGGAGGTGTCGGAGGATGTGGATGGGGTTGGCAGGTAACCAGAAACAAAGATCGTGTAGGTGTACGGCTTCGATCCAAATGACGGCTCGTAGGCAAGAGTGAAATCTATGGATTGATTAACTCAAGCCAGGCGTGAGTGACTGCGCTGCGGGCGCGTGGCTCCCGATCTGTGGCAGGCTTCCCTTTCTGTCTCAGTCCCCTGTGCCTTGGTCCAACTTCACAGCATGTTAGCCGACGTCGCATCGCGCGGCATTTTTGAGAGCGCAACAAATGAACTCTTGCTCAATTGATGAGGAATGGGATCGGTACACCAAAGGTCTGTGCGAGCAGAACAAAGTTCAGCGACAGCACTGCAATTGCGCCGAGGATCGCGAGAACCCGCGTTACAGTTCCTATGGCGAAGGTACCCATGACGCAGCGACGCGATGTGAAGATAACCAGTGCGATCATTGGCACTGGCAGGGCGATCGACAGCACCACCTGACTCATCACGAGGGCGTCAGTGGCATTGTAGCCAACGGCGACAACAGCGAACGCTGGCACCATCGTCACCAGCCGCCGGACCCAAATCGGTACATGGAAGTGAAGGAAACCCTGCATGATCATCTGCCCGGCCATCGTGCCCACCACCGAGGACGACACACCCGAGGTGATCAACGACACTAGGAATACGGCGGCCGCAGCCGAGCCGAGAAGTGGTGTCAGTGTATGATAGGCGGTCTCGATTTCGGCCACGGTACTATGGCCTTGATGAAAGGCAGACGCTGCCATCATCACCATTGCCATGTTGACCATGCCGGCGACCGCGAGTGCGATCACCACCTCAATGTTCGAGAACCGTAGCACCTTGCGTCGGTCTTCGTCGTGACGGACCTCCGCACGATTTTGTGTTAAGCCTGAATGCAGATAGACCGCATGTGGCATCACCGTGGCCCCGATGATTCCGACCGCAATGGTCAGCGCGGTAGCGTCAGGCAGGTTCGGGGTCACCAGCCCCACGGCGGCGGAGCCCCAGTCGATCGGTGCGATGAAAATCTCGATCAAGTAACACAACGAGATAATCGCGACCATTGTACCAATGATTAGCTCCATTGGGCGGAAACCCCGGCGCTCGAAGATCAAGATACCGTAGGTCACGATGGCGGTCACCACCATGCCCCAGATCAGCGGCATATTGAACAGGAGCGCCAAGCCGATTGCGCCACCGAGAAATTCAGCGAGGTCGGTGGCCATGGCGGCAACCTCACTAACCGCCCACATCGCCCAGACGACAGGGCGGGGAAAATTATCCCGCGACATCTCGGCCAGGTTCTTGCCAGTGACGATCCCCAGCCGCGCAGACAGGGACTGGAACAGCATCGCAATCAGGTTGGCCAGCAGGACCACCCACAGAAGCACGTAGCCATAGCCGGCACCCGCTTGGATGTTGGTCGCATAGTTGCCTGGGTCGACATAGGCGATTGAGGCTATCACTGCGGGACCGACGAAGAGGAACTTGCTGCCAAAGCCACGCCGCTCGCCAGAGAGAACGGCGCTCATACCACGGCGCGTGCGCTCTGTGCTGATCATCAAGTCGTCCCCGGTATGCCTAGGCTTTTTAATATAGCCAAGGCTTCATATCCTGCAACAGTAAACATCATACAGGCTGGACAGCAGACGATCGGTGTAAAGATAAAGCCTGGGCTATATTGATTTCCTTACATTCAAAATGCTACATTCCCTCGCACTTCAGATGAATGAGTTCAGGACCGCGATGACCGAACACGATACGCCCCCGACCGAGATTTCGCCCACGGAACAGGCGGGGCGTTTCGCCCGTGCACGAGAGAAGCAGTCGATGGCGATCCTGGAGGATTACGTAGAGATGATCGGCGACTTGATCGCGATGCATGGCGAGGCCCGGGTTGCCGATATTGCCGAACGTATGGGTGTGGCCCATCCTACCGCCACCAAGGCGGTGGCGCGGCTCAAGCGAGAGGGTCTGGCGACCTCACGCCCATATCGCGGGGTCTTCCTTACCGACAAGGGCGAAGCGCTCGCAAATTGGGTACGCGTTCGCCATCGAACGGTGGTCGACTTACTGATCGCAGTCGGCGTGCCTCAGGAAACCGCCGAGGCGGATGCAGAGGGGATCGAGCATCACGTCTCCCGTCGCACGCTGAAGGCCTTCGAAGCTTATTTGACTGGCAAGTGATCACGTCGATGAGGTTCTGCGCGAACCGATACCTTCACGACTACGCTGATAATAATCAGCGAGTCAGAGCAAGACTGGGCAATCTTGGGAAAGAGATTCTCGACACGTCGCATTGTCCTCTTACAAATGCGAAATTCCACGGGGTACAAGTCTGCGCATTTCCGTCGTACACCCAGAATTTCCCGGAAGTAAGCACTCCCTGTTCCCGAAATTGCGGTGGCCGTCACATGATCAGTACATCTCTGGTTCGGCGCCGTTGATTCCAGGTTTCGCCACGACCTAGTGACCGATGACATCCTACTTGGTGGGTGAGGCATGTTCCGCCGTTTTCCTGTCTTTGCACGCCACGCTACGAAGACCCTCGGAACCCTGTTGAGTTCTAGGCATTTACGGCTTTCTTAATCGACCCCGATCCAGGGCGGCCTGTTGGAGGCGCCCGTAAGGGAACGGGGCCGGCATGGCGAAGTCCGATCAGAGACCAGAAGTGATCCGGAGAGGCGCGCGGATGCTGCGCACCGCGCTCGGGCCGGCGATCGCCGGGTTTCTGGACGACCCCATGACCGTCGAGGTGATGCTCAACCCCGATGGGCGGCTCTGGGTCGACCGACTTTCCGAGGGGCTGGCCGACAGCGGCAAGATGCTGAGCGCAGCGGACGGCGAGCGCATCGTTCGACTGGTCGCGCACCATGTCGGCGTCGAAGTTCATAGCCTGTCCCCTCGCGTTTCCGCAGAACTGCCGGAAACCGGTGAGCGTTTCGAGGGGCTCTTGCCGCCCGTCGTCGCGGCTCCAGCCTTCGCCATTCGCAAGCCCGCTGTCGCCGTCTTCACACTCGAAGACTACGTAGAAGCCGGGATCATGACCTTGATGCAAGCCAAGGCGCTGCGCCAGGCGGTTGCGACCCGTGCGAATATCCTGGTGGCGGGGGGCACCTCGACAGGTAAGACCACGCTGACCAATGCGCTGCTCGCCGAGGTGGCGAAGACCTCCGATCGCGTCGTGATCATTGAGGACACCCGAGAACTGCAGTGCGCCGCGCCGAACCTCGTGGCGATGCGCACCAAGGACGGCGTTGCAAGCCTGTCCGATCTGGTGCGCTCTTCGCTGCGTCTGCGCCCCGATCGTATTCCGATCGGTGAGGTGCGTGGCGCCGAGGCGCTTGACCTGCTCAAAGCCTGGGGAACCGGCCATCCCGGCGGCATCGGCACCATCCATGCCGGTACCGGGATCGGCGCGCTGCGCCGTCTCGAGCAACTCATCCAGGAAGCCGTCGTTACCGTGCCCCGCGCCATGATCGCGGAGACCATCGACCTCGTGGCCGTCCTGGCCGGGCGCGGCTCCGCACGGCGTCTGGCCGAACTCGCCCGCGTCGAGGGCCTGGGGCCGGACGGCGACTACCGGATTTCACCTGCCATATCAGATCCCACCACTCACGAACAAGGAGATCCCGAATGATCCGTCACGCCCTGCGCATCCGCCAGCACATCGCCACGGCCGCCGCCGCCACCTATGTCAGCCTGTTCATCGCTCCGGCTGCGCACGCCTCCGGGTCCTCCATGCCCTGGGAAGCGCCTCTTCAATCCATCCTCGACTCCGTCGAGGGGCCAGTGGCCAAGATCGTGGCGGTGATCATCATCATCGTCACCGGTCTGACGCTGGCCTTCGGCGATACCGGCGGCGGCTTCCGGCGGCTGATCCAGATCGTCTTCGGGATTTCCATCGCCTTTGCGGCCTCGTCCTTCTTCCTGAGCTTCTTCAGCTTTGGTGGCGGAGCGCTGATCTGATGGCGGTGAGTTTCGAGGCCCTCGACGCGGTGCCGGGGATCAGCGTGCCGGTCCACCGTGCGCTGACCGAGCCGATCCTGCTCGGCGGCGCACCGCGCTCGGTTGCCATTCTGAATGGCACGCTCGCCGGTGCGGTCGGTCTCGGGCTTCAGCTCTGGCTGGTCGGGATCCTGATCTGGGCCGTCGGCCACATCGCTGCTGTCTGGGCGGCCAGGCGCGATCCGCTCTTCGTCGAGGTCGCCCGCCGCCATCTGCGCATTCCCGGTCATCTCTCGGTGTGAACCCCCATGATGAATCTCGCAGAATACCGTCGCACCGCCTCGCGCCTCGCCGACTACCTGCCCTGGGTGGCGCTGGTCGGGGAGGGCGTGGTCCTCAACAAGGACGGCTCGTTCCAGAGGACGGCGAAGTTTCGGGGTCCCGATCTCGACAGTGCCGTCGCGGCCGAACTGGTCGCGGTCGCCGGGCGGCTGAACAACGCTTTCCGTCGCCTCGGTTCCGGGTGGGCGATTTTTGTGGAAGCTCAGCGCTCTGAGGCCGCGACCTATCCCGCAAGCATCTTCCCCGATGCGGCTTCTGCGCTGGTCGATGCCGAGCGCAAGGCCGATTTCGAAGAGGAGGGGAGCCATTTCGTATCCGGCTACTTCCTGACGCTCCTCTGGCTTCCACCGGCGGAGGACGCGGCACGCTCAGAAACCTGGCTCTACGAGGGCCGCGAAACCTCGGGTGTGAACCCCTGGGAACAGGTGCGCGGCTTCATCGACCGTACCGATCGCGTGTTGGCGCTGCTCGACGGCTTCATGCCGGACTGCCACTGGCTCGATGACGCCGCTACGCTGACCTACCTGCATTCGACGATTTCGACCAACCGTCATCGCGTGCGCGTGCCCGAGGTGCCGGTCTATCTCGACGCGCTCTTGCCCGACCAGCCGCTGGCCGGTGGGCTGGAGCCGCGTCTGGGCGATCATCATCTCCGCGTCCTGACGATCACCGGCTTTCCCGGCGTCACGACGCCGGGCCTGCTCGACGAGCTGAACCGGCTGGCCTTTCCCTATCGCTGGTCGACCCGGGCCATCCTCATGGACAAGCTGGATGCAACCAAGCTGCTAACCCGGATACGTCGTCAGTGGTTTGCCAAGCGTAAGTCCATCGCCGCGATCCTCAAGGAGGTGATGACCAACGAACAATCCGCGCTGGTCGATACCGATGCGGCGAACAAGGCCGCTGACGCGGACATGGCCTTGCAGGAACTCGGCGCGGATGTGGCCGGCATGGCCTATGTCACCGCGACGATCACGGTCTGGGATGAGGACGTCCGCCGCGCTGACGAGAAGCTGCGGCTGGTCGAGAAGATCGTCCAGTCCCGCGATTTCAGCGTCATGGTCGAGACGGTCAATGCGGTCGATGCCTGGCTCGGAAGTTTGCCCGGGCATGCCTATGCCAATGTCCGCCAGCCGCCGATCTCCACGCTCAATCTCGCCCACATGATCCCCCTCAGTGCCGTGTGGGCGGGGCCGGAACAGGATGAGCATTTCGGCGACGCTCCGTTGCTCTACGCCAGGACCGAAGGCTCCACCCCGTTCCGGTTTTCTCTCCATGTCGGCGATGTCGGGCACACACTCGTCGTCGGCCCGACCGGCGCGGGCAAATCCGTGTTGCTGGCGCTGATGGCGCTTCAGTTCCGGCGGTACTCGCGCAGCCAGATCTTCGCCTTCGACTTCGGCGGTTCTATCCGCGCCGCCGCGCTTTCCATGGGCGGCGACTGGCATGACCTCGGCGGAGAGCTGACCGACGCGGACGAGAGTTCCGTCTCGCTACAGCCGCTGGCCCGCATTCACGAGACGTCGGAGCGCGCTTGGGCGGCTGACTGGATTGTCGCCATGCTGACGCGCGAGAACATCCAGATTACCCCGGATGTGAAGGAACATATCTGGACGGCACTGACCTCGCTGGCCTCGGCCCCTGTGGGCGAGCGGACCATGACCGGCCTCGCGGTCCTGCTGCAATCCAACGACCTGAAGCAGGCGTTGCGCGCATATTGCGTCGGTGGACCCTATGGCCGGCTGCTCGATGCCGAGACCGAACAACTGGGATCGGCGGATGTGCAGGCCTTCGAGATCGAGGGGCTGGTGGGAACTGGCGCGGCGCCCGCCGTCCTCTCATACCTGTTCCACCGGATCGGTGATCGGCTCGACGGACGACCCACGCTGCTCATCATCGACGAGGGTTGGCTCGCGCTCGATGACGATGCCTTCGCGGAGCAGCTCCGCGAGTGGCTGAAGACGCTGAGGAAGAAGAACGCCTCGGTGATCTTCGCGACGCAGAGCCTCAGCGACATCGATGGCAGTACCATCGCGCCGGCGATCATCGAAAGCTGCCCGACGCGGCTCCTGCTGCCGAACGAGCGGGCCATCGAGCCTCAAATCACCGCGATCTATCGCCGCTTCGGCCTCAATGACCGACAGATCGAGATCCTCGCGCGGGCCACGCCCAAGCGCGACTACTACTGCCAGTCGCGGCGCGGCAACCGGCTGTTCGAGCTGGGTCTCAGCGATGTCGGGCTCGCGCTCTGCGCGGCGTCGTCCAAATCGGATCAGGCGCTGATTGCCGAGATCTGTGCTGAGCACGGCCAAGACGGCTTCCTCGACGCTTGGCTGAAGGCGCATGGCCTCGATTGGGCCGCCGACCTGATCCCCGACCTCACCAATCTCGCTATCGACGCAGAGGGGGCATCTCCGGCCTCCGCTGTTGTTGAGGACGCCGACATCGACCTTGAAGAAGAGGAAGTCACACCATGACACGCAAGATCACGTTTCGGTTCGCCGGCACGTCGCTGCTCGCCCTCGCGCTGGCGATGCCCATCGCCATGTCGCCCATCGCAGCGCCGCCCGCCCATGCGCTCTTCGGCATCGGCGGGGGGCCCTTCATCGTCTACGACCCGACCAACCACGCGGAAAATCTCCTGACCGCGGCGCGGGCTCTGGAGCAGATCAACAACCAGATCGCACAGATCCAGAACGAAGCGCAGATGCTGATCAACCAGGCGCGCAATCTCGCCAACCTGCCGTATTCCGCGCTCCAGCAGATCCAGCAGAACGTCAGCCGCACGCAGCAACTCTTGGCCCAAGCGCAGAACATCGCCTTCGACGTTCAGAGCATCGACCAGATGTTCCAGCAAGACTATGGCAACCTTTCCCTGACGGCGACCGACCAGCAGCTGATCGCCGAGGCTCGGTCCCGTTGGGAGAACACGGTCGGTGGCCTACAGGATGCGATGCGCGTGCAGGCCGGTGTCGTCGGCAATATCGATGCCAACCGTTCGGAAATGTCGGAGCTCGTGGGGCAGAGCCAGAACGCGGTCGGTGCTCTGCAGGCCACACAGGCGGGCAACCAGCTCCTCGCACTGCAATCGCAGCAGCTCTCGGACCTGATCGCGGTGATCTCGGCAAACGGTCGCGCCAACGCGCTGACCGAGGCCGAGCGCGCCACCGCTGCGGAACAAGGCCGCATCCAGCGCGAGCGCTTCCTGACGCCGGGCTCGGGCTACCAGCCCGGCAACGCGCAAATGTTCAACTGAGGCCGGGAGGGGAGACGATGGAGGGGAAGGTGCTGGCCCGGATCGTGGCCATCGTGTTCGTGGCGATCGCTATCACCGCCACAGTGATCGAGGTCACGCGGGAGGAGGGGCCCGCGCCGGCCAGCACCGCGCTCGCGCTCCAGCCGTCTGCCGATCCTCTCCGCGCGACGCTGCGCCGGTGCCAGCAGCTTGGCGAGGCCGCTTCCAGCGATGCCGACTGCCTCGCCGCCTGGGCAGAGAACCGCGACCGGTTCCTCGGCCGGACGCCTGCATCTGAAGCGCCGCAGCGTCCGGGAGATCAGTGAGCCATGGGTGGAACCGGCGTCATCGACAACTTCCTGGGCATCTTCACCAGCTATATCGACAGCGGGTTTGGGCTGCTCGGCGGCGAGGTCGCCTTCATTGCCACCACGCTGATCGTCATCGATGTGACGCTGGCGGCCCTGTTCTGGGCCTGGGGCGCCGATGATGACATCATTGCCCGACTGGTGAAGAAGACGCTCTTTGTCGGGGTCTTCGCCTATATCATCTCCAACTGGAACAACCTCGCCCGGATCGTCTTCGAGAGCTTCGCGGGCCTCGGTCTGATGGCCTCCGGCACCGGGTTTTCCGCCGCCGATCTTCTGCGCCCCGGCCGCGTCGCCGAGACCGGGCTCGAGGCCGGACGGCCGCTGCTCGAGAGTATCTCCGATCTGATGGGCTGGGTCGCGGTCTTCGAGAACCTCGTCCAGATCCTTTGCCTGTTCTTCGCCTGGGCGCTGGTGATCCTCGCCTTCTTCATCCTCGCGGTTCAGCTCTTCGTTACCCTGATCGAGTTCAAGCTCACGACTCTCGCGGGCTTCGTGCTGATCCCCTTCGGCCTGTTCGGCAAGACCGCCTTCATGGCCGAGCGCGTGCTGGGCAACGTCATTTCCTCCGGCATCAAGGTTCTGGTCCTCGCCGTGATCATCGGCATCGGATCGACGCTCTTCGGTCAGTTCACCGCGGGTTTCGGCGGCGTGACCCCGACCATCGATGATGCCATGGCGATTGTGCTGGCCGCCCTGTCTCTGCTGGGCCTCGGAATATTCGGCCCTGGCATCGCCTCGGGACTGGTGTCCGGCGGGCCGCAACTCAGCGCGGGGGCGGCCATAGGCACCGGCCTTGCCGTTGGTGGCGCTGCGATCGGGGCCGGAGGGGCAACCATGCTCGCAGCACGCGGAGCCGGATCTGCACTCTCCGGAGGCGCCGCCCTCGCACGCGGCGGCGCGGCCGCGGCGGGCGCTGCCTCGAGCGCCTACACGCTCGGCTCGATGGGCGGAGGAGGTCTCGCCGGCGGGATGGCTGGTGTAGCGCGCGCCGGGGCCGCCGCCTCGGCATCACCGCTCAAGAAGGCGTCCTCTCGCGCGGCTGGCGGCATCCAGTCCAGCTACGCCGAGGGCGTCAAGGGCGGTGTTGCGGCGACGGGCGGAACCACCTCGATGGGCACGGTCGGCGGAGCGGCGCCCGTGCCTTCTTCCAGCCCGTCCGCCTCCGATGGCCCGCCAGCCTGGGCGAAGCGCATGCGCCATAGCCAGGCCGTGAGCCATGGCGTGCGCGCTGCCGCCCATGCCGTCCGGTCGGGTGACAGCCACGGCTCGGGCACCTCCGTCAATCTCTCCGAAAGGGATCGCTCATGAACCTCTTCAGGCGCTCCGCCACCCATTATGGCAAGACACCTCAGCCAGAGACGCCTTACCAGAAGGCCGCGCAGGTCTGGGACGAGCGTATCGGCTCCGCCCGCGTTCAGGCCCGCAACTGGCGCTACATGGCCTTTGGCAGCCTGATCCTGGCGGCGGGTTTTGCCGGCGCCCTGGTCTGGCAATCCGCACGCGGCACGGTAGTGCCCTGGGTCGTTCAGGTCGACGCGCTCGGCGAGGCCCAGGCTGTCGCCCCGGCTTCCGCCGACTACGAGCCGACCGATCCGCAGATCGCCTTCCATCTCGGTCGTTTCATCGAACAGGTCCGGTCGATCCCCGCCGATCCGATTATCGTGCGGCAGAACTGGTTGCGCGCCTATGAGTTCACCACGGATCGTGGGGCGGCCGCGCTCAACGACTTCGCTCGCGCCAACGACCCCTTCACACGCGTCGGTCGTCAACAGATCGCTGTCGAGGTGTCCTCCGTCATCCGGGCCTCGCCGGGATCGTTCCGCGTTGCCTGGACCGAGCGCCACTACGAGAACGGCCAGCTTTCCACGACCGAGCGCTGGACCGCGATCCTGACCGTCGTGATCCAGACGCCGCGCAGCGCCGAGCGCCTGCGCGCCAATCCCCTCGGAATCTATATCAATGCGATCTCCTGGTCGCGGGAGATGAGCCAATGACTGAACAGCATCTTCATGCAAACAGGTCTTCGGACATCAGGACGCCGACGTTGGTTGCTCTGCTGCTGTCCGCGTCCTTGTTGGCGGGGTGTGCCAGTAACCGGGTGCCGGAATTCAGCTATGACGAGTCCGTGCCGCCGCTGCCCACTCCGCCCGGCTCGGCTGCCGAGGAACGCCCTCGGCCCTTGCACACGCCGCCAGTCTGGACTGTGGCGCATGGCGGAGCGGCGGCGGGCACGCCGACCGGACGTATCGAAAACGCCAATGCCGCCGCCCGGGTCGAACCGCGCCGCGAAGGATATTACAATGCGATCCAGATCTATCCCTGGTCGGAAGGAGCCCTCTATCAGGTCTATGCCGCGCCGGGTCAGATCACCAACATCGCACTCGAGCCGGGCGAGCGTCTGACCGGCGCAGGCCCGATCGCCGCGGGAGATACCACGCGCTGGATCATCGGCGACACGGAGAGCGGGACCGGATCCACCGCCCGCGTCCACATCCTCGTCAAACCGACGCGGGACGACATCTCGACCAATCTGGTGATCAGCACTGACAGGCGGGTGTACACGATCGAGCTGCGTGCGCGCGAGGCGCTCTACATGCCCTCCGTCGCCTGGGCTTATCCGGCTGCGCCGCGTGGCGGTCGACAGGCTGTGGCGCCCGCGCCGACCATCCCGGCACCATCTGCCCGCAATCATCGCTACGGCTTGCAGATCCAGGGGGACAGCCCGCCCTGGCGACCGGTCTCGGTCTTCGACGACGGCCGCCGCGTCTATGTCGTCTTCCCTGCTGGCATCGCCCAGGGCGAGATGCCGCCGCTCTTCGTGCTCGGCGCCGACGGAGAACCGCAGATCGTGAACAGCCGTATTCACCGGAACGTTCTGATCGTGGATCGCCTCTTCGGTGCGGCGGAGCTCCGGCTGGGAGCAGGAGACCGCCAGCAGGTGGTCCGGATCGTGCGCATGGAGGAACGCGAGGCCGATGCGCGGACGGAGGGGGATTCGCGAAGGGGAGGGGAGTCATGAGTGACACCGATCCTGCAGCTCCGATGCGTCTGCGCCCCGATCCGCCGCGCGTGACGAGGCTGTCGCGCAAGGTTCTGGCCGGTGTCGGAGCTGTCACCCTCTTCGGCATCGGGGGTGCGCTGATCTATGCGCTTCAGACCCGTGAGGCAGGGCCGGGAGGTGGAGCACTCTACTCCATCGACAATCGACCGGCAGCGGACGGCCTGGAAGGGCTGCCGTCCGACTATACCGGACCGGTTCTGGGGCCTGCGCTGCCCGGTGACCTCGGGCGGCCGATCCTCGATGCGCAGGAGCGGGGAGTGCCCGTAGGCACTCCGCCGATTGTGGGCCCGACCGTCGATCCGGACGCGGAGCGCCGCAGGGCAGAGGAGGAAACCGCGCGTCTGAGCGGTGTCTTCTTTCAGACGGCGTCTGGCAGGGCAACGACGGCCGGGGTCGGCGTGAACCTTCCGGGCCTTGGGGGCTCCGAGCAACCTGAGGGGAGCCGGCATTCGGCTTTCCTCAACGGTCCGGTGGACCGGCAGACCGTCGCATCGGATCGCATTCAGCCGCCAGCCTCGCCGTACATCCTTCAGGCGGGAGCGGTGATCCCGGCCGCGCTCATCACCGGCATCCGCTCTGATCTCCCGGGGCAGATCACCGCGCAGGTCACCGAGAACATCTATGACAGCCCGACCGGATCGCTGCTGTTGATCCCACAAGGTACCCGCATCATCGGCCAATACGATGACGGCGTGACGTTCGGCCAACGCCGCGTGCTGTTGGTCTGGAACCGCGTGATCCTTCCCGGGGGCCGATCCATCGTTCTCGAACGTCTGCCAGGCGCGGATGCGAGCGGCTATGCCGGCCTCGAAGATGGCGTTGACTATCACTGGTGGGATCTGATGCGCGCGGCGGGTCTGTCCACGCTGCTCGCTATCGGCGCGGACCTCGCCACCGATGACGAAGACCGCCTGGTCAAGGCGATCCGCGATGGAGCGGTGGACACAATCAACCAGGCCGGCCAGCAGATCGTCCAGCGTCAGTTGCAGGTCGCGCCTACGCTGACCATCCGTCCGGGGTTCCCGGTCAGGATCATCGTCACCCGCGATCTGGTATTTGAACCGGCAGGAGGTTGATCATGTCGAAACTGAAGCTTGGGCCGCTGGCCGATGACAAGCCGGTGAAGGTGACAGTGGAATTGCCCGCGTCCGTTCATCGCGATCTTGTCACCTATGCCGAGGTGCTGAGGCAGGAGACGGGGCAGCCTGAAAGTGACCCTGTCCGGCTGATCGCGCCGATGCTCGAACGGTTCATGGCTACGGATCGCGTGTTTGCGAAGGCGCGCCGTGTTGCCCAATCCCACAGGAATGCCCGCTGATCGGCCCGCGTTTTTCCAACTCTGCCTTAGCCCTTGCCATGCTCAGAAAGCGCCTGAACGCCGGGTTGTCGTTATTCGGCGACCAGATTGCAGAAAATGGCAGGCGCTCGCCCTTTATCGGTCGAAAAACAAGTCCAGGATAGTTCGTCGCCGTCATCGCCTCGCTGACTACGGTCAAACCTCGCCCAATGGCAACCAATGACAGCAGGTTATCTCGACTTACGGATTGCACATGTATGTCAGGGTGACAACTGAGGTCTGCCAGCTTCCGTACCAGGTAGTCGTAGATTTCTTGGCCCGGGGCAGTTTCGCTGACCATGAAGGCCTCACAACTTAGCTCGTGCCAGTCGACTGCTGTCAGGATGGCTAACTCATGACGTTCAGGCAGGACAACGAAAACACCTTCTGACCACATAAAAGCGCTATCGCAATCTTGCCACGCTCTGGTTCCGGTTAGGAAAGCGACGTCGAGTTCCAACTGACGGATGGCAGCGAGATGTTCTTCAGGGTTTCCATCGATCAGTTGGATCTGTACGTCATTGTGCTGATCCCCGAAGGAGCGGAGCAGTTCGGCTAGAAAGCCCGACGCAATCGATGAATAGATACCGATTTTTATACGACCGTTTTCTGATCTGCCAAGTAATGCAATTGCGTGCAGGCTCTCATCTAGCCCGCGAATTGTCTGACGTGCTCGAGGTAGAAACTGGTGCCCGGCGCGGTTTAGGCTCACGCCGCTTCGATGACGGTGAAACAATGATGTTCCGAGTCGATCCTCAAGGTCGCGGATGCAACGGCTGACTGAGGACTGTCGGATACGCATAACGCTACCAGCCTTTCGGAAACTGCCATGATCAGCAGCGTTGACGAAGCATCGAAGGTGTCGAATCTCAATTTCACGTTTTCTCCTTTCCACTGTCCGACATCCTCTCGCACCTCGTGTTCAGGTCCTTTTCTGTGGAGCCCTACACCTCAACCCAAGTCTTCAAACCTTGTTTCAAGGCGGCGTATGCTCTGCGTGGAAATGCTAGCGATTGTCAGACGGATTGAAGCGCAACAGTCGCAGGGCATTGAGCGTGACCAGCACCGTGGCCCCGGTATCGGCCAGGATGGCGATCCAGAGCCCGGTCAGCCCCAGCACGGACGTCACCAGGAACACGGCTTTAAGACCCAGCGCCAGGGCCACGTTCTGACGGATGTTGGCCATGGCGGCCCGTGCAAGCCGGATCAGGGCCGGTACGTCCACCACCCTGTCGCGCAGGATCGCCGCATCGGCGGTTTCCAGTGCCACGTCGGTGCCCGAGCCCATCGCCACACCCACGTTCGCCTGCTTTAGCGCCGGTGCGTCGTTGATGCCGTCGCCAATCATCATGACGCCGCCGGTTGCGCCCATCTCGCGGATCAGCCTCAGCTTGTCCTCGGGCATCATGCTGGCGTGGAATTCCATGCCGAGCTGCCCGGCGATGGCTTCGGCCGTGCGGGGATTATCGCCGGTCAGGATCACCGGCGCGATGTCCATCGCCCGCAGCTGGGCCATGGCCTCGGCGGCGTCGTTGCGCGGCTCGTCGCGCAGGGCGACGAGGCCAAGGGGCTGGCCTGTGCGGAACACCGCGACCACCGTCTTGCCCTCGGTCTCCAGCCGCGCCGCGATCTCGGACTGGTCGTCGGCGATGCCCCCGGACTCCTCGGCGTGGCGAGGCGAGGACACCCAGGCCTTCGCGCCGCCCACCAGTGCCTCGACGCCCTTGCCGACGATGGCGCGTGCGTCGGTCGCGGGCAGGGCCTCGATCCCCGCCTCCTCCGCCCGACGCAGGATGGCCTGGGCCAGCGGGTGCGACGATCCGGTCTCGACCCCGGCCGCGACGGCCAGCAGGTCGCTTTCAGACACGCCGGGCGCGGGCACGATGTCGGTCACCTTCGGTTTGCCGTGGGTCAGTGTGCCGGTCTTGTCGAAAGCGATCGCCAAAACCTTGGCGGCGGCCTCGATGACCGCGCCGCCCTTCATCAGAAGGCCCTTCCGGGCGCCCGAGGAGAGGGTTGAGGCGATCGAAGCCGGAACCGAGATCACCAGGGCGCAGGGGCAGCCGATCAGCAGCAGCGCGAGGCCGCGATAGATCCAGGTGTTCCAGTCGGCCCCGGTAGCGAGCGGCGGGATCAAGATGACCAGCGCCGCCAGCACGACGATGGCGGGCATGTACCAGCGGCTGAACCGGTCGATGAACCGCTCAGTTGGCGCGCGGGCGTCCTCGGCCTCCTCGACCAGCCGAATGATGCGCGCAATCGTGTTGTCCGCTGCGGCTTTCGTCACCGTCACGCGAAGCGCGGCCTCGGTATTGATCGATCCCGCGAAAACCGATTCTCCCGGCCCCCGGGTAACCGGGACGCTTTCACCGGTCACGGGACTTTCGTCGATACCGCTGGTGCCCTCGGCAATCTCGCCATCGGCCGGGATGCGGTCCCCGGGGCGCACCAGAACGCGCTGGCCGACCTCGAGCTGGTCGGCCGGGACTTCGCGGGTCTTGCCGTCGATTTCCAGAAGTGCGGTCTTGGGCACCAGATTGGCCAGCGCCCTGATGCCGTCGCGCGCCTTGCCGGCGGCGACACCTTCAAGCACCTCGCCCACGGCAAAGAGGAACACCACAAGCGCCGCTTCCTCGGCTGCACCGATGAACAGGGCGCCGATGGCGGCGATGGTCATCAGGCTTTCGATGGTGAAGGGCTGCCCGAGGCGAACGGCCTCGAAGGCGCGCTTCGCCACCGGGGCGACGCCGATCACGCAGGCGAGGGTAAAGGCCCAGTAACCGTAGTCCGCCGAGGTCAGAAGCTCGAAACCCCATGCAAGGACAAGCAAGGCCCCCGTGAAGATCACCAGCCGTCCCTTGTTGGTCTGATACCACGCCTTGCCGCGATCGGCGGGGTCATCATGCACATGACCGGGGCTGCCATGCCCGGAATCGGCCTTTGCAGACGACGGCCCTTTGTCATCGCCTTTGACGTGGTCATGGTCGTGGTCGGCATGATCGTGATCGTGGCCTTCGCAGTCAGGGCCATGAGAGTGCGCCTTTTTCGGGGCGTCGAGCGTATTCTCCGGCGACGACGCGCCACGCTGCGCAATCCCGTATCCGAGGCGCTTCACGATGGCCTCGATCTCGGCAGGGTCCGTACTGGCAGGCTCCAGATCCAGCGAAAGGCGCTCACTCATCAGCGCTACCTTTACTCCGCTGACACCCGGAAGGCGCTCGACGGCCTTCGTCACTTTTAACGTGCAGGCGGCACAATCCATGCCGCTGACAGTCCAGTCTCGGCGCTCGGCTCCACTCATTTTCTTTGCTCCTGGCCCGGCAACTGGCCGGGGCAATCTTTGACCGAGTCGGTTCTTAAAGGCTATAGTAACTGTAGCTTCAAGCCCTTTTCGTTACTGCGACGATTGCGTCGCCCACATTGTTCTCTGATCGATGTCGGTATCAGCGAACGGCTGCAATCTATTGGGAGTCTTCGCCTAGCTGATCGGGTTCTGTCGCGACCAGTGCCGCAGGAGATCCCCATCTGACGGACAGGATGCTTTCCACAACAAAAACCAGGAAGGCCCTTGAAGCTACAGGGGCTAGAGGTTTTATACCGCATCTATCGCGTACAAGCGATCGAACCGGTTCACTGTGCATTTGGGAAATTTGAGATGCTGACGAGACGACATTTTATCCAGACAACTGCAGCGCTGCTCCCGTCGTCGGTCCCGACGCTTTCGTTTGCCAATAACTGGCCCAGCGAACAACAGAAAGCCGCTTGGGACGCAGAGGTCACCCCATTTGGCTATGATCCCGCGACCACGAACCCTTGGGGGCTGCATCCCAGGTTCCTTCCTCAACGGGTATTGGCGAACGACGAACTGCGTCCCGGAGATATCCATGTCGATGCCGTGGCAAGGTACCTCTACCACATAGAGGAAGGCGGTACCGCCATGCGTTATGGTGTAGCCATTGCCCAGGGGGATCTCTACGAGCCAGGTACGTACACGATCAGGCGCAAGGTCGAATGGCCCCACTGGCGGCCGACACAGAACATGATCGAACGGGATCCCCAGAATGCTCAGTATGCAGATGGCGTGGAGCCCGGCCCCGCCAATGCGCTCGGTTCAAGAGCACTTTACCTGTACGTCGGCGACAGGGATACATATCTGCGGATTCATGGCACGCCGTATCCCGAAAGCATTGGCGGGCGGGCAAGCTCAGGCTGCGTTCGAATGGTGATGGCTCATATCAACGATCTGTTCGAAAATGTTGAGATCGGCTCGACAGCTTATCTTTACTCAGCAGAAGACAGCCTCGTGAGGCCGGGGTGACCTCTGGCCTTCCCCCTGAGGCGTGGAAGGCCGGAAATCGCTCAAGATACCGGCTGCTGCACCACGCATATCGGGCGGCCGCCAGTTGCGCGAAGCGGCACGAGAGTGGTTTCCACAGGGCCGGCATGCATATACCAGTAACAATCGTCTTCGCTTAGCAGGCGGGCCGTCGACAAATCCTGACCGGGAGCGGCGATGGCAGCAACGTTCTCTGGGATATTGCCGACTTCATATCGATCGTCCGGTCCTTCCAAGTTTGTGATCCCGCAACTGGTCAGCATCGCGGAGGCGACAATCACCAGGGAACAGGTTCTGAACTTTGTTTGCATGGCTGCCTCTCTTGCCTCGTTTGCGCGCGGCTTGGTATGTTGCTAGGTCAAGGCGCTGTTCACTGCGCTCGCATCGATTGGATGCATGTTTCGTGAGCATCTATAGCTCTAGTATCTATAGATTTTGTCTATCTTTACGGCAACTCTGGCTGAGGTCAATCAAGTTTTCCGGACTATTGTGAGACGCGACGTCTCCCTGTCTGCGAACTGCGGCATCGCAGCCCGGCGAAGGTGTTACTTGGTAGGTGATGGACAAATAGCTCCAACTGCACCGCTCCTGGCCATAGAGTGACATAAGGCATCCGAGTTAATTCTATAACCCTCAGTGTTTCATAAGCTGTGTCAGGCGATCGATCAAGATGTTGTGGCGGCAGCGCCCGTTTGCCCTTTATCTAGATCCTGGGGCCGATCCGTTTCACCCGGTCCATTCGGCGTAAGACGCAAACTGCTTACTCTGATCGCTGTTCATGATCTCAGATGGATCGAAGCGGCGGAACGCCTTGTGTGGTGCTCCGACACAGAAGCTGGTCCCGAGCAGTGCCTTCTTCCGATGATGGATCATCGTCGGATGCATACGGTACTCCGCGGCACATGCGTCACGGTGGGCTCACCCTTCACGGTCTCCAGCGCCAATGGAACGTAAGCGATGTTCCGGGATCACGGGATCTCAGGTTGACGGCTTGAAATTCCATGGAAGAAGTTCGTCGATCCGCTTCTGCGGATGTCCGGCGGCGATCGCCTCCAGCGTGGCCTTGAGATAGGCGAAGGGTTCGACGCCGTTGATCTTCGCCGTCTCGATCAGCGACGCAATGCGGCCCCAGGACCGGCCGCCCTCGTCATGGCCCGCGAATAGGGCATTCTTGCGGTTGAGGGCAATTGGCCTGACGAGATTTTCCACGGAATTGGAGTCGATCTCGATCCGTCCGTCCGTCAGGAAGGTCTGCAGCCCGTCCCAATGATTGTGGATGTAGGCGAGCTTCTCGCCCAGCCGGGATTTGGCCGAGACCCGGCGCCGCTGCTCCTGCAGCCAGGTGCCGAAGGCCGCGATCAGCGGCGCGGTGCGGGCCTGGCGGGCCGAGAGGCGCTGGCCGGGGCCCATGCCGCGGATCTCCGCCTCGATCCGGTAGAACTCGGCGATGCGGCGGAGGCCCTCGGCAGCAATCTCCGACCCGTCGCGATCGAAGACCTCCTTCAGCTTGCGCCGCGCGTGTGCCCAGCAATGGGCGACGGTGACCGGGGCGCCGCCCTTTCGGGAGGGGCGGGTCAGGCGGTTGTAGCCTGGATATCCGTCGAGTTGCAGGACGCCGTCGAAGCCGGCCAGGAATGTCTCGGCATGCTCGCCGCCGCGGCCGGGGGCGTAGAAATAGACCACGCCGGGCGGGTCGTCCCCGCCCCAGGCACGATCGTCGCGGGCGAGCGCCCAGAGATATCCCGTCTTGGTCCTGCCCCTGCCGGGATCCAGCACCGGCGCCGTTGTTTCGTCCATGAAGAGCTTGGATGAGCTTTTCAGGTGCTCCGCCAGCCGGTCCACCACCGGGCCGAGATGAAAGGCCGCCCTGCCGACCCAGTCGGCCAGCGTGCTGCGGTCGATGGACAGGCCCGAGCGGGCGAAGATCTGGCTCTGGCGGTACAACGGGGAATGATCCGCGTACTTGCAGACAGCGACATGGGCGATCAGCGCCTCGGTGGGCAGCCCGCCCTCGATCAGGTGCGCAGGCGCCGGAGCCTGGATGACGCCGTCGGTGCAGATCCGGCAGGCGTATTTCGGGCGGATCGTGACGATGACGCGGAACTGCGCCGGAACGATGTCGAGGCGTTGGGTCCGGTCCTCGCCGATCTTGTGCAGCTGCCCGCAGCCGCAGGGGCAGTCCAGGCTCGCGGGCTCGATCGTCTCCTCGATCCGGGGCAGATCGGCCGGGAGATTGCCGCGGTTGCGCTTCGCGGCGGGTCTCTTGCGAGGAGCATCCCCGGGAGTGGATGGCTCCGCCGCCTTCTGCGCTTCGACCTCGGCCACGGCCGTTTCCAGATCCTCGAAAGCCAGCTGCCGCTCGTCTTCGCTGAGTTTCTCGGACTTCTTCCCGTAAAGGGCCTGGTTCAGCTCGGCGATCAGGTTCTCCTGGCGGCGGGTGATCTCCTCCAGCTCGGCCACCCGGGCAGCCTGCGCCTGCAATGCCTCGAAGGCCGCCCGGTATTCCGGGGGCAGGACGGACAGGTCGAGATCGGCGGCGGGGGTCATGCATGCAGCATAGCCCGGAGCGCGCCACTGCAGGCGTGGAAAAGACCCCGCGAGTCATTCCGCCACAGCAGGCCGCCTGGCTTCGAGCGCCTTCACCTTGCGCCAGTCCAGCCCGGCAAACAGCGCCTCGAACTGTGCGCGGTTCAACGACATCACCCCGTCGGTCACGGGAGGCCAGACGAAGCCGGAATCTTCCAGGCGCTTGTACGCCATCACGAGACCTGTGCCGTCCCAGAACAGGATCTTCAGCCTGTCGGCCCGTTTCGCACGGAAGACAAAGACAGCGCCCGCGAAAGGGTCCTCCTTCAAGGCCGACTGCACCAGCGCGGCCAGGCCGTCATGGCCTTTCCTGAAGTCGACGGGCTTCGTGGCTATCAAAATGCGCACCCGGTCGGACGGGATCATGCCAGCGCCCGCACCACGGAGGCGATCCGCTCTGCCGACGCGCCGGGCTCGAGCCGCACGGTCACCGCGCCGACGGCGATCTCGACGCTGCCGCTGGCAGAAGGCCCCGTATCCGTCGGCGATTCCGCCGGGGCCACCATCAGCGACACGAACTCGACCGCGTCCTCGGGGGCTGGCAGCACCAGCCGGCCGTCCCGCGCCATCCGCCGCCAGGCCGAGACCTGGTTGGCCTGCAGCCCGTGCCGCGCGGCCACCGCGTTCACGGTCGCGCCGGGGCGCAGCGTCTCGGCGACAATCTCCGCCTTCAGCTCGTCCGGCCACTTCCGGTTCCTGCGCTGCGTCTCGCGCTCGTTCGTGAGAACCTCAAAATGTGCGCTCATTGAGAAAGTCACTCCCTGCTCGTTGCAGGAAATGAGATCTCAGAACCGCCGTCTCACAAACAGGTGGGACCCAGGCTTCGCTTACAATGGAACCTGAAAGCCTGCTTCACGGTTCCTGCGTTTGGAGGTGTCCCGATCTCTGTTTCTTGGGTGGCCGCAGAGGGGAGATACTTGATTCCCTCGCCGTCCGGTTTTCCGGGAGTAACTAGCACCATTATTGAAGTCCTCAGGAAAGAAAACTCCAGAAACTCCCTTGAATCTACAGCCACTAGAGGGAGTATGTGCAGGACAGACGAGACCTAGAGGGATTCTCCATGTCCAGCCAGCCGAATTCCAACGACGAGCATGACAGCCGCGCCCAACACTGTGGCGCATCGGATACCACATCCACGACCTTGGGTCCGTCAATGATCAAGATCATGCGGGCCACAGCGTCGATGCGGGGACCAAGCCACCGGCGCCTTCTGGCAAAGGCCACAGTTTCCTGGTGCACGGCTTCGACGACGCTGAAGGAGCCGCGCTTTTTCGCGGGCACTAACGCGTCCGGCGGCTTTACCGCGTTCGGCACGGCTACGATGTTTGGTGCCATCGCGTCTGGCGTCGGCGCGTCGTTGCTGGTCGTTAGCAACGCGCTGCGGTTTTGGAAGATGAGGGAAGAATCGTCTCCCCACAGCGGCGGTGCGGCTGTCTATGGCACCGGAAAGGTAGGGTTGGCACATGGTCATTGAACTGAAAGAGCCGGGGCGGGAGCCTGAACGGCGTCAGAAGGAAGCGAAAGAGAACGGCATGAACGCCAGAGGCGGAATGAGGTGCCCGGTCTGTGACGTGCCGCTGAGCATGTCGGAACGGCAGGGAGTCGAGGTAGACTTTTGCATGGAATGCCGTGGGGTCTGGCTGGACCGCGGCGAACTGGACAAGATCGTCGAGCGCAGCTCGCGCGAGTTCGCGGTCGGCAACGCCCCCGGATATGACAACACAATGCCCAGGGACTACGGCGGGCACGGCAGTCACAAGCAGCGCGGCTACCGCCGCAAGTCCTGGCTGCATGAATTGTTCGACTGACCGCCGGAAGTGTTTCTGGCAGGATCTTCCCGGCGCGCGGCAGAGGGATGAAAACCTCTGACGGAAGAACCGCCGCGGCCGTCAGCCGCGGCGACGTCCTGGCCCCGGGGCTTATCGCCGTCCTTGGCGCAGCCTTGTGGGCTGGCAGCACATTCGTGCCGACCAGCCTGCCATTCTTTCTGCCATACGAGTTCTCATGGCTCATTTACCTTGCCATCAGCCTGTCGGGATACTGGTTCCTCAGAGGGTTGCGCAGGATGCCGGCCGATGACCGGCCGCCGGTCTGGCGCCGAGCCGCGTTCTTCGCGGGTCTGGCGCTGCTCTGGACGGTGACGCAGACCCAGTTCGAATTTCTCGCGCAGAGGATGTTCTTCACCAACCGGCTTCAGCACGTCGCCATGCACCACGTCGGCGCGATGCTCGTCGCGCTTGGATGGGCCGGCCCCGCCATCCTGGCCGGCGGGCCGGACTGGCTGAGACGGATCGTCGGGAACCGATACCTGCGCTCGACGGTGTCCGTGGTGCAGCATCCGGCCGTCGCGGTGCTTCTCTTCGTTGGCCTGTTCTATTTCTGGCTGATACCGCCCGTGCACTTCCGCGCGATGCTGGATCCGGTCCTGTATCAGGTGATGAACTGGTCGATGGTGGTCGACGGTATCGTGTTCTGGACGCTGGTGGTCGACCCCAGGCCCACAGGTGTCGCGCGGGTCAGCTACGGCGTTCGCGCCGCACTGGCGATCGGCGTCATGTTCCCGCAGATCGTTCTGGGCGCGCTCATCACCTTCGCGGAACGGGATCTTTTTCCGTATTACGCCTTCTGCGGCCGTTACTTTCCTTCGATCGGCGCGGTTGCCGATCAGCAGATAGGCGGAATCGTGATCTGGATCCCGCCGGCAATGATGAGCGTGATCGCTCTGCTGATCGTCGTCAGAAACATGATGCGAGAACAGGACGCAAAGCATCTCAGCCGCTGAGGAGACGTCTCAGATCGCGCGCGGCGGCGTCGATATCCGCATCGGTCGTGTCGAATTGCGGCCACATGACCCGTGCGGCGCTGGTGGCTTCGAAGATGTAGACCGATTTTCCGTGAGAGACGGCATAGTCGGGCTTGTCCGGACCCGGCCTGTCGACCCTGTACGTCACCTTCAGACGCCTCGCGAGGCGCGCGAGCTGATTGTCCGTTCCGCGCAGCCCCTGCGCCCGTGGCGTGAAGGCCGAAACATAGTCCGCCATCGCGGGGAGCGTGTCCCGCAGGGGATCGACCGTGACGAAAAGCACGGTGATCGCCTCCGCATCGTCCCCGAGCCTGTCCAGGACGGCGCTCAGGTTTGCCAGCGTCATCGGGCATATGTCAGGGCAGAAGGTGAACCCGAAGAACATCGCGACAACCTGCCCGCGATAGTCCGCTTCGGTCACGGCCGCGCCGTCTCGGGCGCGGGTCATCGCAAAGGCCATCTCGGGCAACAGGCCGGTGACATCCTTGCCGTACCAGCCGCCATCGTCACAGGCCGACAGGGGCAACAGTGCGCCGGCCAAGGCCAGGCGGAGGATGCCCCGGCGGGTCGCAAGCCGGTCAGAACGGGGCATAGACGACAACAAGCGCAACTGCGAACGCACCGCCCAGGAACAGGCAGCCGACGGCGGAGAGGATGAGGAGCATATTGCGGTTTTCACGTTTCTTCAGTGTGCGAAGTTGTTTTGCCGTGCCTGGGTCGGCGCCTTCGTTCATGCGGTCCTCCGGGACGGTTCTGATGTGCGTTCGGGACGCTGGCCTTCAGGTGCCATCATCGGTAAGCCGATCTCGGTTGCATTCCTAAATAGCTTTCCAGAACAGATTGATAGACAGTAACGGCTGCCTCATCGAGGAGGCGGGCCTGAAGGCTCGCTGCGAGTTCGTCATGTCTTTTTTCGCGCAAGAGGTCTTCAATGTATGGCCGCGCTTCTTCGAGCGATACCGGCTGGGCTTCGGTGCGTTCCAGAACCTCGACGATGTAGAGACTGTCGCCGAGTTCGAAAGGCTTGCCGATCTCGCCCGGCTCAAGTGCCATGACCGCCTGATGGAATGGGTGATCGAACATCTCTGACAGCGGGTCAGCACCCTCACCGACCCAGCCGCTCAGTTCTCCGCCCGTTCCCGCACTGTCGGAATCCTCGGAGTAGTCCCGCGCGACGGTCGCGAATTCCTCGGGTTTGCCCAGGAAGCCGGGGACCAGCTTCGCGTAGGCTTCGTCCGCCCGTTCGCGCGCGCGGGCTTTTTCGTCCGCGGTACTGCCCAAACCGATGCGGACATAGCGGATTCTGGCTTTTGGCGGGTAGGCAATCAGGTCGCTGTTCCGGCTGTAGTAGTCCTGGATATCCGCGTCGCTCACCACGACCTGGTCGTCAACCTCTTCCTGCTCCATCATTTGTGCCATCAGCCGCAACCTGGATTCGTCGGCCTGTGGGCGCGTCTTCACATCGAGAAGCTGATCGTAGGTGTCGCTGACCAGCAGCATTCTGTCGATCAGATCGTCCGCGAGACGCTTCATACCGTCCGGGGCACTGTATTCAAGCCGCGACCCGCGGGGCAGTTCCCGAAACTCGTCGTAGAACTGCCCGAGGCTGTAACGCTCGCTCTTGATCGTGAACAGCGTCTTGTCGCCGTTCGCCGCGAACCAGGCCTCCTCCTTCCGCCGTGCGACGGCTTCGGCGACCTCCGCACGGACCTCGGAGAGCTCTCGTGTCCGGGCCGGCCTGGACTCGACGAGGCGCACGACATAAAATGCGTCTTCCGCTTGGAAGACGCTGGCGAGTTCGCCCGGCACCAGCGCGAATACGGCCGTCTCCCATTCAGGCGCCTCGGTGCCCTCCGCGACCGCGCGGCCCGACGCCATCCTGGTTCCCTCCTTGTCGGCAGCGGCTTCGGTGAATGTCGCTCCTCCGCGAATCCGCAAGAGGGCGTCGGCGGCTTTCTGGCGCGCCGCGTCCCCGAACGAGCCAATCGGAAACGCAAGTTCATCGACGATCACGCTCCGGGTCAGTTTGAAGCTGTCCCGGTTCTCATCGTAGTATCGTCGCAGTTCGTCGTCCGTGGGCGACGGCACTCGCAGAAGGTCGTAGTTCCTCGTGATCGAGGCGTTGGACCTGAGGCGCTCGACATAGGACGCGACGTAGTCAGGTTCGCGCCGGGCCTTCAGCGTCCGGCTGATGCCTTCCCGCGCTTCCTCGAAGGTCTGGCCGGCAAGGGCGGCTCGGTTCGCATCATAATAGGCGCGAAGGTCGCTCTCGCTGACCGTGAGTTGTTCTTCATGGATCTGGTCGGACAATGCGGCAAGCGACAACTCTTCGTCGATGTGCTTCGCGGCATGACGGAACGATTCGTCGCCTTGCGGCTTTCGCTCGGCGGCCCATCGCAGGACGATCCGATCCGAGATCAGGTCCTCGACCACGCCGACGATGGCGTTCGGCGATCGCATCAACACATCGGCGTCCTCGCTTGACATCATCCTCATGTGCTCCGCGATGTCGTCCAGCGTGATCCTTCCCCCGTCGTATGTCGCGACCACATCCGGTGCCGGCGGATTGTCGGCCACCTGATCTCCGGATGCATAGTACCAGACCATCACGGTAACGGTGCCGATGGCCCCGACAAGTCCGCCCATCCGCCAGCGGCGTATCCCAGAGCCGCGCGATGGCCGGGTTTCGGGCGCGGGTCTGGCGCTGTCGCCGGGCGTGCCGCGGGTGGTTTCCCGATCCGCGCCGGCGTTGCCGTCAAGCGATGGCCGCGTGATTCCGGAACCGTGGGTTCCCGGTTCCTCCGAGGCGCTTTCTGCCTCCGGCTCCGAATCCGCCCGGCCGCGCAGGCTGGCGATCACGTCCTGCCAGTTTTGCTTCCAGCCCCCGGCCATGCTACCGAAGCCCAGTCGGCGAAAGGATCGGGCCAGAGGACTCCTCGCCGAAGAGCTTGAGGTTGAAGCGTCCTCCCCGTTCTGTATCAAGCGCATAGACTCGGACCCGGGGAAGGATCTTCTCGATGGTATCAAGAAACATGCGATACCGGGTCACGTCTTCGCCAAAGGAGACCGAGTTGCTGCGATATTCGGCCAGAAGATACTCGAAGGCCTGGGCCGCGCCGGTGGCAGACGCCAGGACGCCGGACCTGTAGGCCTGCGCCTCGGCCGCCAGTCGCTGCGCCTCGCCACGGGCTTCGGGGATCAGGCTGTTCGCGTAACCGCGCGCTTCGTTTATCATCCTGGCCTTTTCTTCTCTGGCCGTGTTCACACCCGAAAAGGCATCGGCGACGTCCTGTGGCGGGAAGGCCTTCTGCAGGTCGATGCCCACGATCGCCAGCCCGCTGCCGTAGGCATCGAGGCGCCGCTGGGCCTCGTCGCGGATCGACTGCTGAAGCGACTGGCGGCCGCTGGTGAGAAGCGCGTCCACGGGCAGTCCGGTCACGAGTTGCGTCACCGCGCCGCGAAGCGCGTCGCGCACGGTAAGATAGGGTGCATTGCCGATGTTCAGCAGATAGTCCGCCGGATCCCGAACCTGATACTGCGCGATCACTTCGATATCCACGACATTGGTGTCGCCCGACAACGCCTGAAGTTTCGACGGGGGCTCGGGGTGGCTGTGATCTTCCTCCTTCGCGTCGATGCCGACCTGTTCGCGGCGCACCGTGCTGACGTTGACGACATCCACACGGTCGACGGGCCAGGGCAGCCGATAGTGAAGCCCCGGCTGCATACGTGGTGCGACGACGGCGCCGAAACGCCGGACCACAGCGGCTTCTCCCGGTGCCACCGAGTAGACGCCCGTGGCGAGATAGACGGCCAGACCCGATGCGAGCAGACCCCAGACCAAATAGACCGGCCGGAAGTGGCCAAGCGCAACCCGCATGTCTGCGACGGGCGACTCGGCGCCGGTGGCAAGGCCGCGGGCTGCGTCCGCCGCGGCTTTCCGAACCCGTCGGGCGCGGCTCTTCCACCTGCCAGCCGGCCTGGGCGCTGAGTTGTCATGCGAGAGAGGGTTGTCGTCGCTCATGGCCGGACCCCCGGCACATTGCTCCGGCCTGTATCCGCCTCGGCATCGGCAAGATTGCTCGAACCTGTGGAGGGGGGCGGTTGCAGCACGCTGCGCGGATCGAGATAGCGCAACAGTTCAGAGTCGGACGGCAGAATGAGGGTCGTGCCGTCGTCGATGAACTTGTCGTATGATTCGAGTGTCCGGGAAAACTGGTAGAACTCCTTGTCCTTGCCGAACGCCCCTGCGTAGATGGATACCGCATCCGCGTCGGCGCGGCCGCGCGTCTCGGTGGCGTCCTGGCTTGCCGCAGCCAGGATCGCTGCCTTCTCCGTATCGGCCTCCGCCCTGATCCGGGCTGCTTCCTCGGTCCCTTCGGAGCGAAACTGCCGCGCTATAGCTTCGCGCTCGGACCGCATCCTCTGGAATACGCTCGAAAGGTTAGCGGGCGGGAAGGTCAGTTCCTTGAGCTGCACGTCAGTTACGGTGAACCCGTAAGGCTCCGTCCGGGCCGCGGCGCGCTCGCGCACGGCCGCCAGGGTATCGGGAAGCTTGACGTTGGAGGTATCCACCGTAACGAGTTGACCCAGCTCGACCTGCCCGAGTGCCGCACCCAGTTCGGACCGCACGATATCATTCAGCCGCAAGTCCGCGCCGCGCAAGTCGCGGACGTTCTTGACGAAGGCGAGCGCATCGGTCACGCGCCATGTCGCGTAGGCTTCCGCGACGATGTTCTTCTTGTCGCCGCTGAGAAACTCGGTTCGTGGCAGTGTGTAGACCTGCAACTGATTGCTGATCTTGACGACGCTCTGCACCGGATCGGGCAGCTTTGCATAAAGCCCGGGTTCGTTAATGATCCTCACGGGGTTGCCGAACTGGGTAACGATGGCATCCTCGGTGGTATCGACCTGAAAGTAGACCAGGCTGACGGCCAGGAACGCGAGCGCCAAGGCCCCGAAGCCAAGAAAGCGAAGGATTTTCATATTTGGAGTACCCCACGTGTTTTCTGATCGGTCAGGGCTGCAAGCGCCGGCCGGATGGCTGCGGGAGCCAGAGATCGGTCGTGTCCGGCGTGGTGGCCGGATCGACGATCAGTTTGCGAACGCCGTTCAGAGACCGCTCGACAGCTTCCAGATACAGTCGCTGACGCGTGATCTCTGGTGCCTTCGAGTAAGCGGTCTGACGCGCAACGAAACTCGCGGCTTCCCCGGACGCCCGCGCGAGCCTCTCGGCTGCGTAGGCCTGCGCGGACTGACGCATTCGATCCGCATCGCCGCGGGCCACGGGCAACACCTCGTTTCGGTAGGCGGTCGCCTCGTTGACGAAAGTGTTGCGATCCTCGCGTGCGCTTGCGACATCGCGGAACGCCTCGGCGACTTCGCGCGGAGGCGCGCTCTCGAGGAGCTGTACGCCCGAGACGCGCAGCCCGCTTTCGTTCCGGTCAAGCGCGGCCTGCGCGGTGGCCATCGCTTTCTGCTCGATTTCGGTCTTGTCGACAGTCAGCAGCGCGTCCACGGATTCGCCGGCGACGACGCCGCGGAAAGCGGCGATCGACGTCTCCATCACCAACTCCTCGGGATCCGCGACATTGAGAAGATAGGCGGCAGGATCCTGCACCGTGTAATGAACGCTTGCCCGCACCGAAATCAGGTTCTCGTCGCCGGTCAGCATCTGGGTTGGCGGTGTCTCGATCCGGCGCACCTGATCGGAGGCGACAACATCGACGCGCTCGACAGGCGCTGGCCAACGGTAGTGCAGGCCGGGTCCGGTCCGGGCGACGACCGCGCCGAACCGTCGGACGACCGCCGTCTCGCCTGGCTGCACGGTGTAAAAGCCGCTAACGAGAAACAGCCCCGCAATGAGAAATGCACCGGCGGGAACGACCGCCCGAAGATTGACATGCTTCGGGGCGGTCACCCCGGTCTCGCCCTCCAGATCCAGGAGGCGCCGCTGTCGCAGAGCCGCGATGGCCGAGGCGGCGATCTGGAACCCCGACAGGAAGACCATCACGGCAACGATCGCCGCCGCCGCCAGATCGAGTTTCGACAACCCCAAAGCGGAGCCGGCCAGTCCAACGACGACAACGATGGAGGCATAAATGTCGACCTGAGAGTGGTAGCCGCTCGCGATCAGGGCCGGCGACCCCGTCTGGCGGCCAACGTAAAGTTTATAGCGGGCGATCACATAGGCCACTGCGACGCTGACGAGCGAGGCCAGCGTGATCGGGCCCAGGTTCCGAAGTTCCGCGCTTGTCCCGGCCAGGACGTCGATAACGATCTCGATGCCGACATAGAAGATCGCTCCGGAAACGATCAGGGCTATGAGGTTTTCCAAGGCGCCTACGCCCTGCCGCACCGGATCAGAGCCGCGGATCCGGCGGCTGAGGTACAGCCCGGCAAGGACAAAAAGGCCGATAGCCAGGTCCGTCAGCGAATGCAGGGCGCTGGATCGCAAAGCAATGCTTCCGGATACGCCCGAAAGCCAGAACTTGAACAAGATCAGCAGAACGTTGATCATGGCCGTGATGAGTACTGTGCGTTCCTTGCGGTCCATCGTACGGAAGACCTCTCTCTCGTTTCCTTGACCGGCTTTGATAGACGAATGGCGCACTGAACATCGGTGAGGTTGCCATTCGCGCCGACAGTCCCTCTAGGGGAAGGTTGTTTCACTGCTTTGTCGCTTTGGTAGGGCTTTCTGACGAACGTTATCAATCTGGCCGTCTGTAAAATCTTGCCACATCTTTTTTCGGGACGCCCCGCCGTGCCGCGGGTATCAGGACGTCATGACAGAGCACCAAGCACACATTCTAGTCGTCGATGACCACCACGAGATCCGCGAACTGGTTGCCGGACTTTTGTCTCGGGCCGGATACCGTGTGAGCAGCGTCGCGGACGGCGTACAGATGCGCCGTCTTCTGAAAGTCCAACAGATTGACCTTGTCGTTCTCGACCTCATGCTTCCCGGCGATGACGGGCTGACGCTCTGCCGTGATCTTCGCGCCAAATCCGAGCTGCCCGTGATCATGCTTACCGCAAGAGGAGAGGAGTTCGACCGGGTGCTCGGGCTTGAAATGGGAGCGGACGATTACCTGCCCAAGCCCTTTGGCGGCCGGGAACTGATCGCACGGATCCGCGCCGTTCTAAGGCGGGCAAGAGCACTTCCGGTGGGCGAAAGCAAATCTTCCGTCGCAGCGTGGCGTTTCGACCGTTGGATCTTTGATCTTGCCGCAAGGAGGCTAAGGTCCGTTTCCGATGTGGTCGTGCCCCTGAGCACGTCTGAATTCAATCTCCTGAGAGTCCTTATCGAAAGGCCGGGAACGGTGCTGACCCGGGAACAGTTGCTCGATCTGACCCGCGGTCGAGATGCCGACTTTGTTGACCGGAGCATAGACACGAGAATTAGCCGCCTGCGCCGGAAGATTGAGCTGGACCCTCAAAATCCCGAAATCATCAAGACCGTATGGGGCGGCGGATACATCTTTTCAGCTGAGGTGGTCCGGGGATGAGGCGCCTCTTGCCGAAGAGTCTCGTCGGCCAAACAGCTGCCGTGTTAATACTCGGGCTGATCGCTACCCATTTGCTGACAATCATAATTTTCGAGGAACATCGCAGGGTCGTCCTAAACGAGACCGAGCAACAACATATCGCACAACTCGTCGCGGCGATTTCCGACATCATTCTAAGTGTACCTGATGATGATCGCGAGTTGGTCGCGCGCGCCTCCGAAAGTCATAGCTTTCGAGTCTCCTTGGTGCCTATCACCCCTTCTTCGGTTAATGTGGTGGACGACCCGCAGTCTGCCCGCCTTGGCGAACTGCTCAAGCGTCGGATACAAACGGCCGTGGATGAGCCAATCCAAGTGGAAATCGGCGAGGCCAAGCCACAGGATGAACTGTCAGTCAACGCAACGATCGTTGAATGGCTTCAAACGCGATTGCTGCGCATGGCTACGGGACATGATCAGGATACTGCGCTCCTTGTTTCGGTGCCGCTACCGACGGGTGAACGGATTGATTTCACAACCATGCTACCCCTAGCGGCGGCTCCCGGATGGCCAAAAGTGGTCGCAACGACGGGAATCTTTCTTTTCGCTGTCCTTCTGCTTTCTGTCTGGACAGTCAGACGGCTGCTCTTGCCGGTGCGGGTCTTTGCCGACGCGGCAACTTCATTCTCTCAAGACGTTCAGGCGCCGTCCCTGCCTCTGACCGGACCGTACGAACTTCGTGAGGCGATAGGAGCATTCAATGAGATGCAACTCCGTATCCGTTCACAATTCGAACAACGCACACAAATGCTTGCCGCCATCTCGCATGATCTGCGAACGCCGCTTACGGTCGCTCGGCTGAGGGCCGAGACAATTGACGAATCTGATGTCCGGGAGCGGATCGTCAGTTCGCTTGCCGAAATGGACCAGATGCTACAGACCACTCTCGCCTTCGCTCGCGAGGGAACCGAAAGCGAATCGACTAGCATGACGAACCTTGGTGCCCTTGTTGAAGCGATTTGCGATGATTTGGCAGAGTTGGAGTATGATGTGACGGCCGCGATTCCGGACGGTATTATTTTGCCTTGCAGGCCCGTAGCCTTGAAGCGTGCTCTGACGAACCTGATTGAGAACGCGATACGTTATGGCACTTGCGCAGTTGTCGATGTTCGGTCCGATGCCCAGGCAGCCGAAATTGTCATTGCCGACAGCGGCCCCGGTATCCCGGCCAAAGACTTGGAGCGAGTATTCCTTCCGTTTCATCGACTGGATGCTTCACGCAATCGAGAGACCGGAGGCCTGGGGTTGGGACTGGCAATAGCGAAGAGAATTGTAGAGTCTCACGGTGGCCAAATACGGCTCTCCAACCGAGATGTGGGCGGGCTGGAAGTCCGCGTCAGTTTGCCGGTGCATTTCACCAAAGAGCTTCAAGACGTCAAGTAGCGAGCCGTCTGCATCTTCGGATCGGTCTGCTCGCCGAGAACTGCGCCGATCAGGTGGTTCCTCTCCGTCAAAACCTGGACCTGTGAAAACACTCGGTGCGCAATGCTTAGAATGCATAGACGATCGTCACCACTGTGGCCATTACGATCGTGAACATCGCAAAAGCGCACAGAGCGAGAGTCCGACCCATGTCTCTGTTCGGCCCATTCACTTTCAAACGCAACTCTGCGGCGGTTTCTGGAAACTCCAGTGCCGCAGAATTCGAATTACGCATCAAGTCGCCGCGGGAGTTCCAACGCCGCTCTTCCGCTGCGTTCCAGCCATTCATCACGAGAATGATCGCCACAATCAAGACCATCGAGGAGGGAATCCAAATCATGTATCCGCCGACCGTCTCGTCCACCAGGGAGCCAAGTCTGCCACTATGATATGGCGAAGATCGCAGAACATATAAGCTAACCTCCTTGAACGTTGTCAAAGAACCCAGGAAAATGTTTGAAACGATGACCACGAAACCCGAGATTAGCCGCGCCCCGCGCCGGGCTCCTTCCGGCGGGTCGCGGTGATCGAACATCATTGAAAAATACCAAAGTCCCGCCAGAGTCATCGACAGATGAGCCAGTATCTCTAAGAGCGCAATCTTCTGCGCGAGAGCGAATAGCTGCGGCACCTGCCAAATGAAGAGCGATCCGACAAGACAAGCGGTGGCAATACTAGGACGCGTCATGAACCTTGCAATGTGCCCGCCGCCAAGCTTTCTGAGACTTTTTCGCCATTGCCTGCTCGACCCGGCTTTCAAGATATGCCACGGCTGGGACACTGCGATGACAAGTGGTCCCACTAAGCGCAACAAAAGATGCTCGACCTGGTGTGCCGAAAATTGGCTGTGTCCCAAAGGGGCAAGAGGCGCACTTGTCGCGACGAGGACGATGGCAAGGCCGGCAAAGAAGAGAGCACGACGCCAGATCGTTATCTTTCCGACAAAGCGAGCGGTTGTCTTGAGGCCACGAAGATACAAAGATGTTGCAAGGCCGATGAATACGAATGAGATCGGCGAAATCATATAGCCGAATGGATCGTAAAAGATCAGACCGTTGAACAACTGCTCACTCCTTGTCATTGGTTTGGTGCCAGATGCGTCCGACCTGAGTAGGCACATCCCGCCCTCTCAACCCTAGGCCTGCCAAATCGGCCGGAGTTCCTCGCTACCCAAACAGAAAAAGGTTGGCACCGAGTTGGAAGAACGCATCGCCTTACCGCCCCCTGAATGTGGCTCTCCGCCGCGGCAGTGTATTCAATGGTCGCGCTGTGTCTGCTGCCTTGAAGCCCCCAACAGCGGAGTTCGACGCACTTATCGGCTGCTGGGCCAAGCCAGAAACAGCCAATTCCAATATGAAAATGGCAGGGAAAGCGCGTGGCTGTAAGTTTATCTGACGTTCCAGTTCGCATCAGAAAGGGGAGGTCTCTTATGAAGTAATACGCATTATGAACAGCGACACGATGAATGCGAGAAGGCCGAAAGCGATACCCGAGCTGACCGCATATTGCATGATATCCAGCCGGTTTCCTTTACGGCGACGCGCCAGATACCCACCCCAAATTGCTCCTGCGAGGATACCCGCGATCGTCACCATGACTTTGCCTCCGCTGATGCCTTTTGATTTCTTGCCCGATGCATGCCTGACAACCGTGAGCCAAGAAACACGATCCAAGTGACGGCTGTTAACGCTAGGAGCATCCAGTCGCCGAACCGTGCATATGGCGTGGGTTCGAGGGCGCCGGGAAGTTCGGCATCGATGACACCGGTCTCTTCGATGCCAAGCTTCACAATGAGCTCGCCCTTCGCGTCGATTACCGCTGAGATGCCGGTGTTCGCGGCCCTCACAATCGGAAGTCCTTCTTCGACGGCACGCATGCGGACCGCAGCAAGGTGCTGCTCGGGTCCAATACTGGTGCCGAACCAGGCATCGTTGGTGGCGTTGAATATCCAGTCGGGCCGATGCTGATCGTCGATGACGTCGCCTGGAAAGATGATCTCGTAGCAGATGGCCACGGCCAGCGGGGGAGCGCCGGGCAGGGTCAGCGTTCGCGGTCCTGCACCGGGCGTAAAGTCTCCCAGGCCTTGGGTGATCCGGTCGAGCTTAAGCCAGTCGCGGAAGGGGACATACTCGCCGAATGGAACGAGATGGTGCTTTGCATAGCCGGTCAGAATGTCTCCGGTTTGATTGTAAGCTTGGACGGTGTTGAAATAGAGCGTTTCTTGGTCCTTTCGCGTGCGGTCCGGGACGCCGGTCAGAAGCAAAGCGCCGTCCTGCAAGATGGCGGCAATGCGAGATCGCGCCCGCAGATCCTCATCGAGAAAGCCCGGAAAGGCGGTTTCCGGCCACAGGAGCACATCCACCTCGCCGGGACCGCTCGAGAGGTCCAGATAGCGCGTTAAGGTCGCGACTCGCTGTTCGGGCGCCCACTTCTCCCTTTGCGGCACGTTGCCTTGAACTATGCGCACATCGACTCCGGGCGCAGGTCTCGGCTCTAACCCGAGTCGGCCTTGGCCTACGGTCCATGTCGTCGCGATCACGGCCGCGAACAGACTAGCGGGGACCCAGCGCCGCCGTCTCTCCGTCACCAGGGCCGCGGCCGGCAGCGTTCCGGCCAGGACTAAAAGAAAGCCCAGCCCATAGCTGCCGATCCATGCGGCCGGCTGCCTCAGTGTCGGGTAGTCGACAAGGGCGTAGGCGGTGAGGTTCCAGGGAAATCCCGTGAAGACGTGCCCGCGCAGCCACTCTGCCGCCGTCCAGGAGGTTGCGAATAGCAGGCAGGTCGTTACGCCGGTGACCGCAAAGCGGGACGTAGTGCTGGAAAACAGCGCCGCCGCCAAGGCCGGAAAGGTGGCCAGACCGGCGGCCAGTGCCGCAACGGCCGGGATCGCCAGCGCCCCAAATTTATCGGGGTCCACATAGAAGCTCTCGGAGATCCATGAGAGGCCAAAGCCGAATTGACCGAGACCAAAGGCCCACCCGACCAGTGCGGCTGCCCCGACGGAGCCAGCGCGCAGCAGAAGAAGCAGCACTGAAAAGGATACGGGCACGAGCAGAATGATCGAGAAGGGCGGAAGCGACAGAACGGTCATCGCTCCTGCTGCGGTCGCGACAATGGCGCGAGACGGCAAGGAAGTCACCCAGCCTCTGTAAAAAGGCAAAGGCGACCTCATGGACCAGTCCGGTGTGCTTGCTGGATCTTCGGCCCAACGAGGAGCAATCCGACGCCACATACCACAAACACATCGGCTATGTTGAAGGCGGGCCAATGGGCGGTGCTCACATAGAAATCGAGGAAATCCGTGACCCCCTGAAAACGCAGGCGATCCGTTACGTTGCCGAAAGCGCCTCCTATGATCGCGCCGTATGCGACGGCTTCGACTCTGTTGGCAGCTTGACACATCATGAACGTGAACCAGACGCAGACGGCAATGGCCAGCGCCGCCAGGACCCACCATGGTGTGCCGCTGAGAAGGCCGAAGGTCACGCCGTCATTACGAAAGTACGTGAGATTGAACCCAGGTACGATCGGGAAGCCATTGCGCAGGGCTTCCGCATTGGCAACCACGATGGCTTTTGTGATCTGATCTACGGCGAAAGAAATGAATATGGCAAGCGTGCCGATTGCTAACGTTTTCATTTCGGCAGACATCGCCTCACCTTAGCCTAGCGTCGAGAAAAAGCATTATGACCAAGCCAATTGCCAGGCCGAGGACTGCTCTGTTTTGGCGCCCTTTTCGGTGGCTACTAGGGATGATCTCATGGCTGCTAACAAAGAGTGTTGCGCCCGCCGCGAGAGCCACGCCCCATTGAAGATAGCCTACCGAAGAATTAATCATGGCAGCACCAAAAAGGCCGCCAACCGGCTCGATGAGGCCGGTCAAAGCAGCGATTAACCAAGCGTGATGCTTAGAATACCCCTCTCCGAGGAGTGCGGCTGCCACCGCTAGCCCTTCAGCCGCGTTCTGCAATCCAATTCCAATACCGAGCGGTATACCGCCCGACATCCCATCGGCCGCAATCCCAATTCCCAATGCAAACCCTTCGGGGAAATTATGGACTGTGATCGCGAAGATAAAGATCCAGACACGGCAAAGCGTTGCGCCATCAGATGTTTTGGAGTGCGGATTTAGCCGCTCGCTGGGTATCCTTTGGTTTATCTGGGCTACTTCACTCAAGCCAAGAAAGACGGCGAAGCAGACTATAGCGGCAGGGGCAGCGCCATATTCGAACAATCCTTTGGCTCCGTCTAGGGCCAGAAAAATCATGGATACTAGTAGGGTCGCGAGCATTACGCCTACTGAAACGCAGAGAACGGAGTCGCGCATCGATCTGGAAGGAATATGTCCGAACAGGACTGGAGCCGCCCCAAGGGCTGTCAGCATACAGGTGGCAAAGCTTCCGAGAAAGCTGAGCACTACCGGGGGAGACGTTTCCATTTCGGAGCTTGCTCACCCTTCTGGGTAACTCGCATAGATCTCGGTCGATCCGTCCTGCCGGATGAGAAAGACATCGTAGGCTTCCCGGTCTTCCTCGGGGCCCATGCCCGGTGAACCGTAAGGCATGCCGGGCACCGCAAGACCGATTGCATCAGGGCGTTCATCGAGAAGACGACGGATGTCGGAGGCCGGTACATGCCCTTCGATCACATAACCGTCCACTAGGCCAGTATGGCAGGAGACCATGCGCTGCGGCACACCCATCTCGAGCTTGAAACGAACAAGCAGCCCGCCAAACACGTCCTCGCCGGTGGGCGCAAAACCGTTCTCTTTGAGATGGTTCATCCACGACAGGCAGCAGCCGCAGCCGTTCGTCTTGCGAACCTCGATTGGTGTAACTTCCGCGATCGCCTGGGCAGCCGGAAGCAGTAAGATTGCGAGAACAAGTGTATGTTTCAGTCGTTTCATGGATCATAGGCTTTCAGTTGTTTGCAGGGCGATCTCGCGGTCCAGGCGGGCGGCCAGAAGGGCGCGTGCCTCAGAAAGTCGCGACAACGCTGTGTCATCCGTCTGGCGCTCAGTTGCACTGGCGAGACGGTCATCGGTGAGAGGATCTGTTGGGCGACCTTCGACGAGAACCTCGTAGTGAAGATTGGGCCCGGTTGCCGTACCCGTGGCGCCGACGCGACCAATCATGTCCCCCGCCGCCACGCGCTGGCCTTGAGCTAGCTCGTCGGGGGTCGAGCTGAGATGTGCGTATCTCGTCATGGTGTCCGAGCCGTGAGAGAGTTCAACGACGCGGCCGTACCCATTTCGCCAGCCGATGAAGCTGACTTGACCGGGGGCTGTCGCATGGACCGGAGTTCCACCCTCCGCCGCGAAGTCGACTCCAGTGTGCATTCGAACATTGCCATAGACCGGGTGTGTGCGACGTCCAAACACAGAACTGAGGCGCGCGCCTTCGACCGGTTGTGCAAAGACCCGCAAGACCTCACCATCCACATAGATCGTAGCCTGACCGCTTTCGTTATCCGGCCAGACGATTTCGTAGAGGGCTCCGCCGATCTCCAGAGCAGCGAATGCCAGGTCAGGCTGCCCGATTCTTTCGTTTCCAAGCCGGGCCTCTCTCCAAAGAAGTTGCAGCTTTTCGCCGCCCGACATGTCACGACGGAAATCCACAGTTCCGCCGAGCATTTGCGCAAGGTCCACGGCAAACCGGGCGGGCATGTCGGCCTCTTCGAGGGCGGCGAAGAGTGAACTGCCGATCACCGCCTCACCCGCGAGGGTCACGAGTTCGGGTTCAGGTGAAACGACTGATGTAGACAGCTCTTCACCGAAGGTGGCCTCAATCCGAACACCGTCTCCGACGGTAAGCGATACCGAGCGCGCAGCACCATCTGCGGTCGAGATGAGGGTGATGGAATGTCCGGGCCGGAGGCGCCGCAGGTCATATTCAGCACCTATTGCCAAGGCGACTTCTGCCCGGGTGTTTGCCGCGAGGCCGGCCTCCGCCAGGACGGCATCGAGGGTTTCGCCAGGCGCGATTTCGCGCGACCATCTCGTCAGAACGGGTTCAATCTCCGGCAATGCAGTGTCGTTGGCCGCGATCTCCTGCAGGAGCGGCAAGGGTTTGAATTCGGGAATTCTTTCGATACCTGGCTGTCCCTGTGCCGGAAAGGCGGTTTCCAAAACCCTGGGAGCTTGCAACGCCGGCGGAGACCACGCGCTAGCTGCGGCGAGCGCCGGAGGAACCGGATCGCTCGACCATTCCCAGGATAATGCAAGTCCCCCAGCGGACAATGCCGCTAAGCCTGTGAAACTTGCCGCGAATATTCCGAACTTCATGGTGGCCCCCTAAGATTCTTCTTCAAGTGCACGCCGGATTTTAGGCACGGCGAATTCTCTCGGTTCGTGATAGTCGATCATGGAGACGAACCGGCCCGAACGATCGAACAGGAAGACACTCGCGGTATGGTTCATCGTGTAATCGCCGCTTTCGGTCGGTACGCGCTCGTAGCTTGCACGGAAACCGCGCACGGCTTGTGCGATCTGATCTTGGGCCCCGGTCCATCCACGGATAGCTGAATGGAAATAGCTGACATACTCTGCCATCGTTTGGACGGTGTCTCGCGCAGGATCGACGGTGATAAAGACCACATTCATCTCCGTGGCGTCGTCGCCCAGGTCGTCCAGCCAGCCTGAGATGTCCGAAAGCGTGGTCGGGCAGACGTCCGGGCAGTAAGTAAAGCCGAAGAACACCATTGAAGGGCGCCCGATCAGGGTTTCCGGCCCGACCTCGTTGCCCTCGTGGTCGGTTAGGCGGAAGCTCATAGCGGACAGCGGCAGGGGAAGCTGACCCTCGGGCTCTGGTGCGCCTGGCCCGTCCACGCGCCACCAACCTACGAAAAGCGCGAGAGCAAGTGCCCCAACGCCCGCAGTACAATAACTCAAGATTGCCCGTCGCCGCATCAGCTTCGAGGACCGGTGGCCGCGATACCTCTTACACTTACAGCGACCGGAATCCGACCGCCGTCGTCGAAGATTAATTCGAGCTTTATTCTGCTGCCTTCCAGCATCGGCTCTTTCAATCCCATCAGCATGATGTGCAAGCCACCCGGTTTCAGTTCGACCTCGCGACCTGGCGCAATGGAAAGGTCACCGACGTAGGCCATCGACGACACGCCATTTGCGTCGGTTGCGGTGCGGTGGACTTCCGCTCTATCTGCTATCTGGGTTTCGATCCCAACCAACGTGACGACCTTGCCCCCCGTATTTCTGATGGTGAGGTAGACGGCCCCAGGTCGGCTTATGCCGATTGACGCTCGTGCCCAGACATCATCAACCAGAATCTCTTGGGAATCTGCTTGGCTGGGCGCTGAGAAACCTGCAAAAATCACGATAGGAATCAATGCTGCAATGATAGTTCGTCTTTTCATAAGCGCTTTCCGATCGTCATATGTATTCAGCTCCGCGCCGCGGCCACTTCGGCCGCAACAACGCGTCGCAGTTCGGCCTCCCCGAACGGGTTCAGCGGGCGGCCGTTCACGAAGAAGGTTGGTGTCTGGCTTACGCCCATGGCTTCGACATCCGCGCGATCTTGGTTGAGAACGGCCGTCGTCCCTGGAAAGAGCAACTGGTCGCGCGCCTCCTCGACGGCCAGTCCGGCGGAGGCGGCGATATCGAGGATCAGACCCGGTTCTGGCGCCCCATGAGAGGCCCAACGCGGCTGCTCGCGCAGGACGGCTTCGAGCACGGGTTCGAAGACGTCCTGCATGCGAGCCGCCTCGAGCACCCGGATGGCCTCTTCTGACGCCTCACCATGGAATGGCGTGTAACGGATCACCACGCGCACGGCGTCGCCGTGTTCGGACATGATGTTTTTGACCACCGGATAAAAGGCCCGACAAGCCTCGCAGGCCGGGTCGAAGAATTCGACTATCGTTACAGGCGCGCTTTCCGACCCGAGGATCGGCGAGTAGGACCGGATCAGCGCATCGGACAGTTCTGGCGGAACAGCCTCTCCCACGGGGGCCGGGGAAGGGCGGGTCACATACCAGGAAGCTGCGCCAAACCCTGCTAGACCAAAGGTGAGCACGGAGAGGATCAGTGCACGTCTGTTCATTCTTGCGGTTCCCTCAGGGAGAGGGCGGAGAGTGCTCCAATCACGGTGAAGGCGACCAACGCCAACAGCGGAACCGGAATTCCGAAGACTAACTGGTTGTCGTCGGTGCAGGAGGGGCCGGTCGCGGTGCAGGGCTGAATTTGCTCGGGGATCAGGCCTGTGTACAGACCAAGATGCCAGACCGCCACGGCCGCGCCGCCCAGGGCGAGCGCGATCCCGTAGCGCCCGACGCCATGGTCACTCCACCACAGCCCGAGCCCGAGGATGATCACCAGCGGAAACATGAAGGCGCGTTGGAACCAGCAGAGCACACAGGGCGTCTGGCCGAGCACTTCGCCGATAAAAAGAACCGCCAACGAGGAGGACGTGGCGACGGTCCAGGCCAGCCCGATGGCCATGTCTCCGGTAACACGTTTCATGTCGGTCAGATCCTTTCCTGCAGATCAACAAGGATCTCTTCGGCGGACGTGCCGTAGGGCCAGGAGGTTGAGTAACCCGCCTGTGGGTCAAATAGGAACAGGTTCGAGGTATGGCTCATCGTGTAGCCCCCTGGAGCGGATGCCTCCTCGTTCCTTTCAAAAAATATGGGGAAGTTATCAGATATCGCGGCCATCTGTTTCGCCGTGCCAGTCAGACCGATGATACCTGAGTCAAACTGCTCCACGTATTGGGAGAGTACCTTCGGACTATCACGTTCCCAATCTATTGTAATGAAAATGGGCTGGACCCTTTCTGCCTCGTCGCCCAGTCCCTCCATTACGGCGGCGACCTCGGAGAGTGTTGTCGGACAAATGTCCGGGCAATTTGTGAATCCGAAGAAAATCAGCATCCAACGGCCGGAAAAGTCGCGCTGTGTTTGGATCATACCACGATGATCCGTCAGCTCGAATTCCGCGAAAAACGGGCTGTCGTTTGCGGGCCGAGCGTTTTCGGAGACAGCAACAGGCCGCAGTAGCAACCCGATGTACAAGAGCGCTGCCGCGGCTACCATCGCCCACAGTATTTTCTGGAAGCTAGAAAGGCTCACACTGCTCCGCCCGATTCCGATTGTTTGCTTGGGCTGCGTCTACGACCTCTAGCAGCTGTAGCTTCAAGCCAAGATGCCGTCGAAAGGCTCAGCTTCACTGAACTGTGAATGACATTCAGACTTGTCATCGATCCGGCAGGAATCTACATAGGCTGTAGATATGGGGTCGGGTAAGATGCTGACAATTGGCGCGATGGCGAGAAAAACCGGGACAAAAGTCCAGACGATCCGCTACTACGAGCAGATAGGGCTAATGCCAGAGCCAGGCAGAACCGAAGGCGGCCAACGCCGCTACGGAGACACTGAACTCGATAGACTGTCATTTGTTCGACACGCGCGGCAACTGGGGTTTTCGCTTGACGCCATTCGTGAACTCCTGAATCTGAGCGACAATCCTGGAACGTCCTGCGCCGAAGCGGATGCCATTGCACGCCGGCAGCTTAAGCAAGTCGAGCAACGATTGAGCCGACTAGAGGCGCTACGTACTGAGTTGAAACGAATGGTTCATGAGTGCAGTGGTGGACGAACCGCCGATTGCCGTGTCCTTGAGGTATTGCGTGACCACTCCGAATGCCTCACCGAGCACGAAGACGTTGGTCTTTGAGAGGCTTAAATCGGCTTGTGATGAAACCTTAGGAAGCTTGTTAGGATCGTGTAGGGATCAGTTCCGGTAATTCGGAATGGCGTCCGGGTTGCAGACCGTAATCGCGAATTTCTGGGCGAGAGCTAAGGACTGGTCGGTGCATCAATCGTTGTCGATTGCGAACTGCAGTCCGGACCAGTTTGCATATTTGTCGCCACTTTCCCGGATGTGCGTATAGCGTTTCAGGCTAACCCAAGACTTGTGTCCACTGACCGCTGCAACGTGGGGAATGTTCCAACCCATCTCGAACAACCGAGAAATGCCTTCGTGGCGCAGATCGTGGAAGTGCAGATCCTCGATCCCGAGCAGCTTGCAAGCTCGGGTGAAGTTAGCCGTGATTGCGTCCGGGGAGTAGGGGAAGATCTCAGTTTTATGCCCGGGCATGCTGTCGACGATCCGAATGGCCTCTTCAGGCAAGTCGACCCAAGTATCGTTTCCGAGCTTTTCGCCGGGATGCTTCATGTCACGGACCAGAACGCGCTCGTGCCCCTCCTGGTAGTCATCCCAGGTGAGGCGGGTGATCTCTGCCTGTCGGCGCGTCGAGAAGAGAGCGAAAACGATCACCTTGTGCATGGGCATGGCCTGAGGTGTTCTCTGGCGCCGATCAATGAAATGATCCAGCAGCCGGTCGAGTTCATCGAGGGTGGGCCTGCGGTTCCGCTGCGCTGAACGGGAGATGATCCCCATGCGGCGCGCGACGGTGATCGCGTCTTTCATCTCCCGGTCATCCAGTCGAAAGTCCCACATCGGTCGTGCTATGGCGAATATGGAGGCGAGATGGCTCGCGTAGTTCCCGACGGTTTGCGGTTGCCCAGGCAGTGACTGAAGGAACTCGATGATATCCTTCGACTTGATGGTGGAGCAGGGCAGATCGGCGATTGGGTAGGTCGCGATGGTCCTGAGGACCTGTGCCTTTGTGCGACCGATCTCCTTCACCGTTTCTTCGGTGTAGCGCTCGATCGCTTTGGACAGCGGAGGGTCCGATACGGTCAGCTCTTCCAGCGCACCAGGCTTGGCAAGCTCTTTCTCACGTTTCTTAATCCAAGCGGTTGCCGTAGGGCGTCTGTCAAAGGTCTTCGTCTCATGATAGGAGGTTCCTTCTCGCATCACTCGCACGCGCGCAAGGTAGCTGTTGCTGCCATCCTTTCGCTTGCGTGTACTGATCGAGCCCATGTTGACCTCCTGACTTGGTACATGGGAATCCTATTTGGTACATTGTGCCAAGTCCAGCGTCGAAATCGGCGTATTTGGTACAGAACAGGCCGGAAAGAGACGAAGATGAGGCGCGGATAAGTGACTGATAAAGTGAAAGAACAAGATTTATTAGTGGCCTCCCGCCTGTCCGTGGCGCCCATGAACAGTGGATGAAACTTGCTGGACCGTAGCGCCCGTTCATACGCGCTGATTGCGTCGACCGGTGTCTCGCCTTGCGTTGGCAAAGGGAATACAATGCGTCCAACAGTATCTTGGGAATAGGCAGGTGGAGGTAGCGCGTCCAATCCGGATATTGGCTCGATCGACATTTCGAACCATCTCATGGCCCCGGTATGTTCATGATGGCGCTTAGCAAGTACTGGCTGCAGATCAGCTAGGGTTCGAACCAGATTTAGATCGACTTCATTTGTCTCGGCGATCGCTTCTTGTAGTCGTGCTTCGACATCGAAATCTGATCCTGCGTAAAGCACATAGATGCCAGCGTGTTTTCTAAATACGATCTCTGATTGACGTTCCAGGCGCGCCAATGCGGTATCGATGTTAGGTCTGTCGATCCCGTGGAGGGCCAATGCGATCGTCGCAGGCCGGGTTGCGAGCCCTGATCTGTCCTTTAATAGGTCTAGGACTGCTATCGTCTTAAGTGCCTTCAGTTCCGTATCGCTAGCCCCACGTGCTATAGCTCTTTCGATAACGTCGTGCGCCAGCGCCCACCGGCGACCGTCAGGAGAGGACAGAATTGCGGGCTCGAAATTGGCCTGCAAGTAACTCCAGAGGAGATAGGGCGGGTAGAAGTTGTCGGAAGCCTCGCCGGTCAATGCGTCCTGCAAGCCAAAAGGCTCGGCCGAACTCAAGAACGAGAATATGCTCCGTTGGTTTTGGCCAAACCTCCTTCGAGACAAAGGACCCAAGAGACAGGCTACAAAGGGATGAAGTGGTGCTGTTCGCGCCAGTTTGCCGGCCATGCGTTTTGCATCGGATTTGCTCCTCGCCGGCCGGAGTTGATCAACGCATGCTTCGGCCAGTGGAAGTGCTTTTCGGACCGCGCGTTGACGACCAAGTGCCTCGCCGACAAGTTCGATGGTCTCTTCCAGCGAAACGGAAATCGAAATATCGACATATCGGCCTTGGATTTTAGCCCATGAGTCCCGCGCTTTTCGGCTCAGGCGCTCAGCATACTCCTCGAAGGCCTGATGCAAGATCCCGAGCAAGATCAGTTTGCCTTGACTGCGGGACGCAAGTTCTGCGAGGTCCTGCAGTAGGTGTATATCTCCCTCTCCATCGGCAGCGGCTTCCAAGCCTCGCCCGAGCTCGTCCATGATGAGTAGAAGGCCGCGGTCTGTTGATCTGCGCTCGATTTCGCCAAGGATAGTGGCAGATGCAGCATCCGTGGGAAGTCCCAAATGCTCGGCGAGTTGAGCAGAAATGGAGCGGCGTTCGGTGACGAGTGGCAAAACGCTCCATCGAGCCGGGAAATGGGGTAGAGCGGCCTTCAACGCGGCTGTGACCGCGTCGCCAAACAATGAAGCGGCTTGTTCCCGGATAGGCTTGGGGGCGCCAAACAGGCAGGCAAGTGCCAACGCCAGGCTCGATTTGCCGCCTCCATATGGACCCGTCCATGTGAACGCACCTTGTTCAGTGTCGGCAATATGCGCGGCCATAAAAGTTATTGCAGCTTGAAACGATGGCGGGCAGTAGAAGCCGTCGATAGCTGCGGTAGAGGCGAAATCGGAGTCGATCCGTACTGACCGGCGAAATCTTGGTGTGATAGTTATCGGGTCGCTCATGCAGCCTCCCGTGCGTTTGCATTCGAAAGGGCATCACGAAGGTATTTCTGATCAAGGCGCGCTGAACAGTTTCCATTGCGGATAATTTGCCGAAGTCCGGCCGTTTCCGACCAGGCGAGCGCCCCACTTGAAATCTCTTCGAGCCGCTCAAGCCGTTCGACGATGTCGTCTTCGTTGAGTAGAAAAACTCTGCCGGGAGATCGCGGTGCGTATGCCGCGTTTTCAAATGACATCGTATTTTGTGCAGGCGAGAATTTTTCCCAAAACTCATTGAGACAAAACAGAAATATCGCGTCCGGAAGGTTGGGCTTTCGTCCACGCGAAAGTCGTGATCTCTGTTTGTCCATCGGACGGATTAGCCCGAGCTCGGCGAGAATTGAATCGCCAGAATCGCTTGAACCGCGGCCGCCAATATATGTTCTGAGTAGGCATTGGAGATCGCGGTCAACAGTCATGGAGGCAACCCGACTCCATGAGCATTCTTGAGCCAGTGTCAGTAGGGCGGCTACAATATCTTGCCTGACAAAGCTGCCACCGCGGAACTCGTTGAAGAGCCAATAGGCCGACGTCAGTCGAGGACGCGCCGCCAAATGCCAATGGAGCAACCATAGGGAGGAATCTTCTTCAAGATATGGGTCAATTCCATCCTGACCGAACAGCATGTCTCCAAGCCACGTCGCGACGAGGCCCTCACTTGTTTCATCGAGAATGCCAGAGCCGGTTGCCCAATATCGAATCGCACCTACCATGTTTCGGCCCACGCCGAAGCGCGCGATTGATTCTGGATCGCGGAATACATGGACAGCAGCTTTGGGCGAGGGGGCGTCGACGACAGCGTGATAGGCTTTTTGTAGCCACCCGTACCGCAGGGGGAAGGTCTCATGCCCCGAAAAGCATGGGCGGTACTGATCGCTTTTTAGTTCTTGAGCACTCACGTCGCCTCCTGGGGATGTCATCCAGTACCAAAAAGCTATACAAGCTGCTGGAGAGTTCGTCCAGCACCGAGGACCTTATGCAGGCCGGAGACACCATCTACCTAGACTATCAGGCGGCAACGCCAACGGATGACCGCGTCTTGCGCGTGATGCAGTCCGCCTACGCGACGCACTTTGCTAACCCACATGCTGCTGATCACATCCTCGGTTGGCGAGCGGCGGCGGCTATTGACTCCGCCGCCTCTCAAATTGGCACTCTTTTCGGCCTTCACGCTGATGATGTGATATTTACTTCGGGTGCAAGCGAAGCGAATGCGATGGCGTTTGGGGCGGCGAGAGTGATCGCGGCCCAAACAGGACGTAACGAGGTTCTGATCGGTTCAGCAGATCACGGGTCTGTTCGGAATGAAGCGAGCAGTAGCGGGCTACGTGTCAGGCAAATCCCGCTCAATAAACGAGGAGCCCCGGACCCCGACAGATTGCGGGAATTGATAAGCGATTGCACCGCGCTCGTTTCCGTCGTCGGCGTCAACAACGAGAACGGAACGATAGCGGAGCTCTTTGAGATTTCGACCCTCTGCAAGGCCGAAGGTGTTATTTTCCATGCGGACCTTGCTCAAGCGCCGCTTGCAATGGATATTGACCTCCTTAGCCTCGATATCCCGCTCGCGACGATTTCCGCGCACAAGATCTACGGCCCCAAGGGGGTTGGGGCACTGCTAGCGGGCCCCGGTACCTCTGAGTTAATTACGCCCATTATCATGGGGGCCGGTCAACAGAATGGACGGCGCGGAGGAACGTTGCCTACAGAACTTATCATCGGGTTTGGCGAGGCCTGTCGCCTCGTTTCTATTGAAGGGCCGGCTGAGCGTGTGCGCGTTGGCTCGATTCGAGACGGATTTGTCAAAAAACTTGAGGAAAAACAGGTTGCTAGATTGATTGGGCAACTGGAGAATCGTCACCCCGGCAATGCACTTATGCACTTCCCTGGGCAAAATGCCGCCGACCTTTTGGCGCGCTTGCAGCCTTACATTGCCGCGTCCACGCAGTCGGCTTGCTCTTCTGGGAGTGTTGAGCCCTCACATGTACTGAATGCCATGGGGATAGACAGAGAGTGCGCATCAGAGTGCATACGATTTAGCTTCGGCCGCTTTTCAGATGATCAGCAGGTCGATCAAGCAATATCTTACATACTGCGGGCTTCTGCAGAAAGTTAGAGTATGTCGCGCATCCTTTACTGTCGTTTATGTCAATGCGTCCCGCTGTCTGTCCCTCCGTAGCTTCGGGACTGATTTGGGTTGCCAAACATAATGATCCGCGTGCACCGACGGCTCACCCATAGGCTTTGGAAAGGGATGTTCCGCCCTTGAAAACGAGGTGCTCACCAAGCTCGGAACTGAAGAGGGTCTGAAGGGCCCAGACAACCCAGACGTCCTTTTCGAGCAGGTGCGCGGGCCGCCCGGAGCGATCTGCAGCTACGGCCAGGGCTTCCTTGCGGTCTGCAGGCGGCAAAGACAGGTAGGGTTCAGGCATGCGCCGCCTTTCCGACACTGCGTGCAAGCCAAGTCGGGAACTGCGGTGCTGCGGTTGCCAATTCGTCAAATGCCGCTGCGGGCAGTTTCTGCTTCAGCGATCTAAGAGCTGTCTCTGCCTGTTCCGGCCCGAGCCAGGCCAGGGCGCGAACAGCACTGCCAGCCGGCCTCTTCCCGAGGGCGAGTTGCCATCGGGGGGCGTGGCGCAGTTCCACGAGTTGTTTGCCCAATGAGAGCGTGCGGCTGCGACCCGAGGTCAGGTACACGGAGCGAACAGGCACTTGCGTGGTCAGGCCGAGTGCATTCGCTTCGGCGGCGCCGGTTGGAACGATGACTTCGCCACGTTGCGCCGCGAGGGCCTCGACGGCCTGTTCCACGGACGGAGCGCGCGTTCCAAACCGGCTTTTGATCGGTCGCAGGTAAACGCCGCGCCCGGCACGGATCAATTGGCCGCGCTCGGCAAGGCGCGACAAGGCCTGATCCACACCGGCACGGCTGCCGAGGTGCAGCAGGCCCTTTGCGGCAAGTGGCGCTCCTTCCGGAAGTCCCTCTGCATGGGTCAATATCTGTTCTGCAAGGTGCTGCATCATCGTTCTCCTGTCAGAAATATACGCAGTTTTCTGACAGAATTCAATCCGTGCTGTCGGGCGAGGTGAGGAGGGGGGTAGCTTCGTGCCATGGGCAGCAGGCTGGCCTTCGACGAGTTTCAGAGGGGAACATGCTTATCGAAGGCCCTGCAGTTGCAGGCATTCCTTGACGGCTGCAGCCCGCCGCTTGTCTAGGTACTCGGCCAAATCGTCGATATGGACGCCTTTGGCGCATTTCTGTGACGCTTCCATGCGGACGAGGGGCAGGGCGATGGAACCAGCCGAGACTTTGCGGATGAACTTGTCGGTACTCAGACCGAAAAAATCCCTGGCGACATCCTCCGCAGGAATGATCGGTCGCCCGGAATACATCGCTATCAAGAGAAACGCCGTGTTCATGATCCCGGAGTGAAGCACGATGGCATAGCTGGAAGAAGGGCGCGCAGCGGGTTGGCGGGGAAGTGGATAGCATGGCGCGCAAATCGGACGGTTGCGTTGAATCGGGGAGACTATTGGGAGCGCGTGAATGGGTGCGGTGCCGAGGCTTGGGCCTTTTGTGCGCGAGCCCCCACGCCAGGCAAAGCTACTGGAAAGAACGCGACACCAGTGCAGCATTTGCGGTGCAGACATCCCCGGATCCCGCTGGGGCGCTGCCACTCTGACGGTGCCGGCAGGAGGAGGGTCATCCAGGCCCGCGGCACCGCCTTGAGGGCCGAGCCCTCCGGGCTCACCGACCAGAAGGCTTTGGCTTGGGCTGATGCAGGCGTCGGCTGGTGTTCTTGCGGAAGGTGTTGCGGAGATCCCTGTTGATCAGGTCGATGTCGAACCAGTCCGGATCGAAATGCCCGCCGGCCCAGCGAAGGTTGGAGCTGTGGTCCTCGTGGTTCGGATCGCGGATGGTCTCGAGGAAATTGGCATAGGACCAGGGGCCGCCGACGTCCTCGGGTGGCCGGGCACGGGCACCTTCGGTGCATTCTGCGTGGCGGGGCAGGGGATCGAGGGATAGCCACTCCTCAATCCGGATCACATGGGTCCAATCATCGCCAAAGTCGTAAAGGTAAGTGAAGGTCAGATCCTGGCCGGTGAAATCCGCCAGCCTGACCCCGGTGTAGTCGAAGGTCTGCGGTCCGCCGAAACCATCCTCAAGCTGATTGGGGTCGCCATAGCGCAGCCCGCCGATCCGGAACTCATGCAGATGGCTGTCGGTCCAGCTGAACGCGGCCTGCAGCACCAAGTGCAGCCTGTCGAGCGTCCAGTCCGACGGCACGACAAGTCGCCGCCAGATCGGCGGGTCAATCTCCGCCAGAGAGACATGCAGGCGGACGGCATTCGCGGGCTGGTACAAGACAGGCCCCCCGGTCAGATCGCAAAATCGTCCAGCGATTTTCCCGAAGCCAGCGCCTCGGCGATCCATGCCGGTTTGCGCCCACGGCCAGACCAGGTGATTTCGGCGTTCTCCGGATGGCGGTACTTGGGCGCGGACGCCGCGCGTTTCCGGGTGGGAGCCGCTTCCGCAAGCTCGTCGAAACTGAAACCGAGTTCGCGGGCCAAGTCGTCAACCTTGGCGCGGGCCTCGGCCTTGCGACGGTCCTCGAAACTGGCGATGGCCTTCGCAACATTCTTTTGCAACTGCTTCAGCTCGGGAAGCGACAAGGCGTTAAGATCGATATCCGTCATTTGGTCCTCTTTTATTGCCCGTTGGCTTTGAGCCCGAGCTCGCGGGAAGGAAGGCGTCTGGCGCTGGAAAACAGGCACCGCGATTGCGTGTCAGATAAGCGCAGATATCCTGGGGATTACAACACGTCGGGGATTGACGGCTCGCGGTTGGTGGCTTTTGCCTTTTTATGCCTGCCTCGGCTGAATACGAGGATTGTCTGGGGAAAGCCTTCCCCCTGGTCGGCACTGGCGTTGCCGACACACCCCCATCAGCGGGGAGACCCCGCAACGCCCCCGAGAGTGAAAGTGCGGGTGGGTTTTCCGTGACGGGTTGAGGGCTGGAGGAGAGGCCTCCGGCGCCCGTCGCGGAGATCATCCCGATGGCGAGAGAGCATCGCGCGGCCCGCAAGGGCGGCCCGCGCACGAACCTTTATGACGACATCACCGACAAGATCATCGCAGAGCTGGAGGAGGGCCGGCTGCCCTGGGTCCAGCCCTGGGGGACGGCGGCGGCGCAAGCGCCGCTCGCCATGCCGCGCAACGCCAGCACGGGTCGGCAGTATTCCGGGATCAATGTCCTGATCCTCTGGGGCGCCGTGATCCAGCAGGGCTATCCAACCCAACACTGGCTGACCTTCCGCCAGGCGCTGTCGCTCGGCGGCAATGTCCGCAAGGGTGAGCGGGGCACAACCGTCGTCTATGCCGACCGTTTCACGCCAGAAGACGAGAAGCGTCGCGCCCGGGAGACAGGGGAAGACGCAAGCAGCATCCCGTTCCTGAAGCGCTTTACCGTGTTCAACGCGGCGCAATGCGAGGATCTGCCCGACGACATCGCCGTCGAGGCACCGCCACCGCCGCCCGGGCTGATCGAGCCGCGGGTCGAGGAACTGATCACCGCGACTGGTATCGACTTCCGGATCGGTGGCAACCGCGCCTTCTATGTTCCCGCGCTCGATTATGTGCAGGTGCCACCTCCGCAGGCCTATTTCGAGCCGATCAACTGGCACCGGACCGCCCTGCACGAGATGGGGCACGCGACAGGACATGCCTCACGGTTGGGGCGGGACTTCTCGGGCGGTTTCGGCACGAAGAAATATGCCTTCGAGGAGCTGATCGCCTTATCTTGACAGTCTGCACCGCATGCCACCCTGCCGTAGGATGGGTGACAGGCGTCGACGGTAGGCAGTTTTCAGGCTGGCCGCCGCGCTTACCAAAGAGCTGGCGGCGGCCAGCCTGAGAACTGCCGGGCCGAAGCGTGCACCGGGTGGGGGCATGGGGAGGGTTTTGCGCTGGTGTCGATTATTTCTGTTTGCGAGCGTCGCGTGGCCGGGGGTCTCGACGCGCATGTGCCGTTGATCCTGCGCGGTGACGCGCTCTACGACCCCGATCTGGATCGCTTCTTTCTCGACCTGCCGCTATCGGGGATTCGATCGCGGCATTCGCTTCGCGCCCAGGCCTATGATGTGACAGTTTGGCTTCGCTTTCTCGATGCCTGCGGCAAGACCGTATGGGCTGCGACCCGCGACGATGTTGAGGCTTATCATCGTGCGCGCCGGCGCGGCGATGCTGGTCAGCGGATCACGGCGGCAAGCTGGAACAGGGCCGTCGCCAGCCTTGATCGCCTCTATCGCTGGGGCGAGCGGCAAGGGCTGATCGCCGAGGCACCGTTCAACCGTCGTGCCGTGTGGCGACCGGCGCAGGGTGGACGTCGCGGAATGATCGCCGCGCGCAACGACGCCTATGAACGCGTTGCGAAGCGGTCGGATGTCCGGTTCGTCACGATGGACGACTACCGCATCTTCCGCGAGGTCGGTCTGCGCGGCCTCGCGCCTGACGGCAGCGAACGCCCCGGCGCACGTGATCGGAACGGATTGCGCAACGCACTCTTCGCCGATCTGCTCGTCACGACAGGTTTGCGACTGGAAGAGGCCTCAGGTCTGCTCGCCGGTGATCTCGCGGTTATCGTTCCGGACGGCGATGAGAACCGGCAGCTCTGGCTGCGCCTGCCGCCGCCGCTCACCAAGGGCGATCGCGGACGAAGTGTTCTGGTCCCACGCCGGCTGCTTCGTCAGATCGCGGCCTATATCGATGTCGAGCGCGCGGCAGGCGCGGCCAAATTCGTCGCGCGCGATGGTGCGGCGTGCTTTGACCGGCCGATCCATATCACCGACGCCGGTCTCGACCGCATGCGCGATGTCTGCACGCCAGAAGAACGATGCCGTCTGATCCTGTGCAGCGAGAACGGAACGCCGCGCGAGCCCGCGGCGCTATGGCTGACCGAGGTTGGACAGCCCGTTCGACCCAATTCCTGGGAGGTGATCTTCGCCCGCGCCTGCAAGCGCTGTAGAGACTATGGTTTCTCGTTGTCGATCAGCCCGCACCAGCTGCGCCACACCTTCGCGGTCCATATGCTCGCCTTGCTGATCCAGGAGCGTCTGCGCGAAGCCGCATTGCCGGCGGGGCCGATGGAGAGCTACCGGCTGATCCTGGGCGACCCGCTGCAGCAGGTGCAACGCCTGCTCGGCCACGCGAGTCTCGCCACCACCTATATCTATCTCGACCATATTGCGACCCGCGCCGATACGGTGGATTCGGCGGTCGAGGAGTTGCTGGCACTGCTGCCGGGACCGCAGGGCGCATGAGCGGGCGTCCCCGCAAGGGCAGGCCCGTCGCTTTCGTACCCGTCACGCCGGAGCGAGCCAATCCCGATCCGGTGCTCGGCCTCAGGTTCGTCATCGAGGCGCGGCATGGCGGGACCGTCCTGGTCGACATGACCGATCTCGATCCTCGTCCGCTCGCTATCGCCTTTGCCAGCGCGTTGCGCCGGTCGGCCGCGCTCGGCGGCCGGATCGGTGCGGCCAGCGTCATCAAACAGTATGTAAACTCCTATCGCCGTTTCTTCACCTGGCTTTCCGATGAGGCGGGGGAGGTGGACGGGCCCGAAGACGTGCGCGCAGCCCATGTCGACGGTTTCGCATCGGCACTCGAACGCGGGGGAATGGGCGCGATCTACCGGCATGTGACGGTCAGCAAGATCGTCAATACGCTGCGTGCGATAGAGGCGGATCGGCCCGACAGGATCACGCCCGACCTCCATGAGCGGTTGCGCTATACAATGGCGACCTCGGCGGGACGCTCGACCCCGCGTGATGCCTACAGTCCCTTCGTCGCCCGCGCGCTGCGCGACGCGGCCCGTACGGACGTGGAAGCGATATTCCGCCGGATCGGCGCCGAGGATCGGACCGATGAGGGCGATCCGGTCATTGCCGGAGCGCGGGCCGATGTCGAAGCTCTCATCGCGCGCCATGGAGCCGTTCGGACCGAGAGCGTCGAGCTGCGCCGTCTCTATTTCATGCGCTTGCGGCGCGGTTTGCCGATCAGCACGCTGATCGACGACCTGCATCGCCGACATCATCTGCACGTCACCGATCTGCCGCCATTGCTCGTGCTGCTTGCTCTCGATACCGGCCTCGAGCCGGAATGCCTGAAGGCGCTGACGGTCGATTGCCTGGCCAATCCCTCCGCCGGAACCGTTGAACTTCGATACCTGAAGCGACGCGCCGGCGCCGCCGGGCACAAGAGCATGCGCGTGCGCGACGGCGGCCTCGGCACGCCGGGTGGCCTTCTCCGCCGGCTGATCGAGATCACGACCGTCGCCCGTCAGCATCTGCCCACCGATTGTCTCTGGGTTTACCACAACGTCGGCGGTCTCCATGCCGGCATCCGTCATCCGCGCGAACGCCTCGACGCCTGGGTGGCACGGCACCGGATTGTCGATGAGGAGGGCAAGCCGCTCCATCTTCTGCTGTCCCGGCTTCGCAAAACCCACAAGGCGCTGTGGTACACCAAAACCGAGGGGTACATCGCCCGCTTCGCGGTCGGCCACACGCCCGAGGTCGCGGCGCGCCACTACGCCGATCTGCCATCGCTGCGGCCCCTGCACGAGGCCACCGTCGCCGATGCCTTCCGCGACGCTGTCGTCGCCGCGATGCCGACCATCCTCGCGCCAGCAGCCGAGAAGACGCTGCGCGAAGCGCCCGAACAGGCCGGGCCGCTGATGCCGCCGGATGCGGTCGGTTCCATTCTCGATGGGGAGCAGGATCTCTGGCTCGCCGCCTGCGCGGGGTTCCATAGCAGCCCCTTCGCCGAGGCCGGCTCGCCATGCCAGCAGCCGTTCTGGGGATGCCTCCATTGCCCCAACGCCGTCATCACCGCCCGCAAGCTCCCCGCGATCATGGCCTTCCTGTCCTTCGTCGAAGACCAGCGGCAGGGGCTTCCCGGTCCCGACTGGATGGTCAAGTTCGGGCAGGTTCATGCCCGGATCGTCCATCAGATCTTGCCCGCGTTTTCCGATGCCGTTGTCGCCGAAGCGCGGTTACGCGCCGTGGAGGAGCGCCTCTATCTGCCCCCCGAGGCGCGCGCATGACCGCGCCCGCCCTTGCCCGCGCGCATGCGTTCGATGATCGGCCCGTGCTGGCGTGCGCGCCGCTCAAGCCGGGCCATGCCCGCGAGGACCTGTCGCGCGTCGGCGATCCAAGCTGGAATCTGGGTCCCGCCGTCTTCCGTGAGAACGCCCGGCGCTGCCACGTCACCGTGCATTTCGACGTGCTCGAAGATGCCGATGTGCAGGCAATGATGCGCGCCTATCTCTATGCGCGTCTCAATGTCGACCTTCCCGGCCATCGTCCGAAGCTGCCGCCCAGCTGCGTGCGGCAGGCGTTCAACCGGGCGCGGCGCTTCTTCGGCTTCGTCCGCGAACGATTGGGCGCGCTGGACCTTGCCCGCATTGATCCTCCGCTGATCGACGCCTACGCGCGGCATCTCCGAGAGGACCCGGCAAGGCGGCCCGTCATTGTCGGGCAGCTTCTCGAGGTCGTCATCGACTTCTATCTCTACCGCGAGCACCTTCCCGGCGGCGGCTTGTCGTTCGAACCGTGGGACGGGCGGCCACCCGCGCGCGTCGCGGGCTATCGTCATGTTCCCGAGAACCGGACCCCGCGCATCCCCGAGCCGATCATTGCGCCGCTTCTGGCATGGTCGCTGCGCTACATCACGGTATTCGCAGGGGACATTCTCGCCGCCCGGCGTGAGCTTTCCCGGCTCGAAGCGCGCCGCGACCGGCTCTTCGTTGCGGAACAGGGATTGCCGCATGCGGAGCGCCGCCGCCGGCAACGGCAGCGACTGGTGCGCTATTTCCGGTCCCGCGCGCGGCAAGGTCGGGGCGTGCCGGTCTGGGCAAGTCCGCCCAACGGTTCCGCATCCGTCGATCCGGTAAGCGGGGAGCTTCTGCCCGTCGTCAACGTGCAGCTTCTGCATCTTCACGTAGGCGTCGATGCCGCCAGGGAGCCGGCGATGCATCTCGCTCTCGCCGGCGGCGCGTCCGATCTCATCGCCGCCGCCATCGCGGATATCGGGATCGAACCCGGCGGCATGGATACGCCGATCTCGGTCGATGCCGATCTCGACCGGCCATGGCGGCTCCGCTTCGATGCCAAATCCCTCGTCTTGGAAGAGCGCATGCTGCAGGCAGCGGCTTATGTGGTCTGCGCCTATCTGACCGGTATGCGCGATTGCGAGGTGCAGGCGATGCGCCGGGGATGCCTGACGCTTGCGCGCAGCGAGGACGGCACCGTGTCACGACACCGCGTCCGTTCCACCGCCTACAAGGGAAAGGGGGCCCGGGGAGCGCAGGCGGAGTGGGTGACCATCGAGCCCGTCGCCGATGCGATCGGGGTGCTCGAACAGTTGACCCGGCGCGCGGCTGTTGCCCATGGCCTCGATACGCTCTGGCCCGTGCTGTCTGTGACGCGAAGTAGCAAACCGCACGTCTCCGCCGAGATCGTGCGCCAGATCAACGCCTATCGTGACCACCTGAACAGGCTGTTCGGGACGGAAGAGGCGCCCGCCATACCGCCCGGGCCGGACGGCAAGCCCTGGCGGATCACGACCCGCCAGTTTCGTCGCACGATCGCATGGCACATCGCCAACCGTCCCTTCGGAACGGTGGCCGGCATGATCCAGTACAAGCATGCATCCGTCGCCGCGTTCGAAGGCTACGCGGGTAGCAGCGCCTCGGGTTTCCGCGCCGAGGTCGAGGCGCAACGCCGGCTCGGCCAGATCGATGATCTGCTCGAGTATTTCGACAGGCGGCGCGGCGGGGCCGACCTTGGTGGGCCGGCCGGTCCTCGTGTCGCGCGTACCCTCGACGAGACATCCACCGAGCTTGGGCCATTGCCGCCGATGATCGCCGACCGGTCCCGTCTGCGCACCATGCTCGCCAGTCTGGCCCGCACCCTGCATGTCGGACCGCTTGCCGATTGCTTCTTCGATCCGGCAACCGCCCTGTGCCTCAAGCGCGTGACAGATGCCGCGGCAGACCGCCCGCTGACAGCACTTTGTGAACCGACCCGCTGCCCGAACGCCTGCATCGCGGAACATCACAGGCCAGTCTGGGAGCGGAGTGCCGATGAGGCACGCATGTTGCTGCGCGAGAAGCGACTGCCCGGATTGCAGCGGGCCGCGCTCCAGCAGGAGGTTGACCGGATCGAGGGCGTGCTGGCCCGGATCGCGCCTGAGGGCGCGGCGCCGCCCGTTCGGGCGGCGGTAAAGGGAGAGGAAGCTTGGGATCGGGGTGAGTGACGGGATGAGGAGAGCGGGAGAGGCCTGCTCCGCCCGTCCTGGAGACCTGTCATGTCCCGATCTTTCTCATCGGCCGGGCGCGCCGATGTTTATAACCGTATCACCTCCGAGATCATCGCCGCCATCGAGGCCGGCGCCGGCGACTGGCGTGCGCCCTGGTTCCACAACGGGAGCAGCATCGCGCGTCCGACCAACGTTTCATCCGGCAAGCGCTATCGCGGCATAAACACCTTGGCGCTCTGGGCCACGGGCTTTGCCGCCGGATATGACGACGGTCTCTGGGGCACCTACAAGCGATGGCAGGATTCCGGCGCGCAGGTGCGTAAAGGAGAACGCTCCACCACGGTCGTCTTGTGGAGGGAGATCAAGGTTTCCCAGCAGGCCGACGACGAAGACGATGATGACGGGCATCGACGGATGTTCGCCCGCGCATTTTCTGTCTTCAATATTGCTCAGGTGGACGGGTACGAGCGCCCGGCGACCCCTGTGCTGCCCGAAGATGAACGCCTTGCCCATGCGGAAGCGTTCATTACAAACCTGGGCGTCAAGACGGAGTTCGGTGGATCGGAAGCCTATTACCGCCCGTCGTCCGACACCGTGTTTATGCCGCCGTTCACTTCGTTTCGCGATGCCGCGTCATTCTACGGTGTCTGGCTACACGAGAATGGTCACGCCAGTGGCGCAAAGCACAGGCTCGACCGCGACCTTTCCGGTCGCTTTGGTTCGGCCGCCTATGCCGCCGAAGAATGCTGCGTGGAAATTCTCAGCGGGCTCGTCTTGGCAGACCTCGGGATCGCCCACCATCCGCGCCCCGATCATGCCGCCTATATTGCCTCGTGGCTCAAGGTCCTGAAAGACGACCCCAAGGCCATCTTCACAGCCGCCAGCAAGGCGCAGCAGGCGGCCGACTGGATGCATGCGCAGCAGCCCCATGCAGAGGAGGTAGCGGCATGACCAAAACCGTTCTCATTGCCGAAAAATTTCAGAATGGGGCTGGACTGTCAGGATATATTGCCGAGATTTCGAGCGCGTTCTGCTGCGCCTCGCTTGGGATCGTCCCGACTGTGCGCCACGCCGATTACATCGGCTCCTGGCTGGAGGTGATGCGCGAAGATTCCCGGGCCATCGTCCGTGCCGCCTCGCAGGCCAGCAAGGCGGCCGACTGGCTGCTGGCCCATCTGCCCGACGACAGCACCGATGTTGAGCGGCAGACCCCGACGGAAGGGAGGGCCGCGGCATGATCCTCCTGACCGACACACAGCGTGACCGTTTGCTGGCGAATGGCCGCGATCGCGATCAGGATCACATTCCGGTCGTGAAGTTCTTCAATCCCTTCGGCGCCGGTGTCTGGCTCGCGACCGAGCTCGACGAGGACGGCGACATCATGTTTGGACTGGCCGACATTGGCTACCCCGAGCTTGGCTCCTGGAGCCTCAACGAACTGCGTTCCATTCGGCTGCCCTTCGGCATGGGCATCGAGCGGGATCTGCTGTTCACGGGGGACTTCCCGATCTCGGTCTGGGCCGAGGCCGCCCGCGAAACCGGCAGCATTCGCGATGCCGAGCGGCTGCTTTATCGCTCGGGCCGCCTGCCAGGCGGGAAACATCCCGATATGGAGCCCCCGCGTTCCTGAGGTCCACGCTCTGCAGCTTTCGCGCCGCTCACTTCGCAGGAAGAGGGCGGCGCTTCTCCTTGTGACGCGGTGAAAGTTCGGCGCCCGGCCGGCTGCCCGTCGGGGAACAGCACCATGATACGAAACACGAGAACACCCGCCGTCGAACCGCAGAGACTCCGCTTCTCTGCCCAGGAGCAGGCCGTAGTCTATGAGGCCCGGCAGATCCTGCTGCGTCACCTAAACCAGAACCCTGTCCTGACGTCCTGGCAAGCAGTGCTCGACTACTGTGCTCTCACCATCAGGGGCGATGTGGAGCGCTTCCATGTCCTCTATCTCGACCGCAGGAACCGGCTGATCTCCGACGAGTGCCTCGCCACCGGCACGGTCGATCATGTCCCGGTCTATCCCCGGGAGGTGCTGCGGCGATGCCTGGCGCTCAATGCCTCGGCGCTGATCATCGTGCACAATCATCCGGCCGGCGATCCCGAACCCTCGGCCGCCGATCTCGCGATGACGAAAGAAATCCGAAACGCCTGCGCGTCCCTGGGGGTGATACTCCACGACCACATCATCACCGGCGCTGGCCGGGAGACCAGCCTGCGCGCCCGAGGTGAGCTCTGATGGGTCTGCGTGTTCATCCTCGGCTCGGCCTAGAGAGGGAAAGGAGGGTGGGGGTTTTGTGACGGGCTGGTTGCCGGAGAGAGAGGCTCCCCGGCGTCCGTCATGGAGATACTGACATGGCCATTGCCAATCAGAAAATCACCCTGTCGTCCTCGCGCGACATCCCCTTCAACAAGCTGGTGCTCAGCCAGTCAAACGTCCGGCGGGTGAAGGCCGGCATCTCGGTCGAGGAACTGGCCGAGTCCATCGCCCGCCGGGGGCTGATCCAATCGCTGCATGTCCGGCCCGAACTCGACGCCGAAGGGCAGGATACCGGCCTCTTCGAGGTGCCGGCTGGCGGCCGCCGCTATCGTGCGCTGGAGCTTTTGGTCAAACAGAAGCGCCTCAACAAGACCACGCCGGTGCCCTGTATCGTCTCGGAGGCCGGAGACGGTATCCTGATCGACGAGGTGTCTCTGGCCGAGAATATCGAGCGCGCGCCGCTGCATCCGCTCGACCAGTTCCGCGCCTTCCAGGTGCTGCGCGAGAAAGGCATGAGCGAGGAGGAAATCGCCGCCGCCTTCTTCGTCGACGCCAGGGTGGTGAAGCAGCGCCTGCGCCTGGTCTCGGTCTCGCCGGCGCTGCTCGAGACCTATGCCGAGGACGGCATGACGCTGGAACAGCTCATGGCCTTTACCGTTTCTGACGACCACACCCGCCAAGAACAGGTCTGGGAGGCGATCAAGGATGGCTGGCAGAAGGAGCCATACACCATTCGTCGCATGCTGACCGAGACCACGGTGCGTGCTTCCGACAAGCGGGCGCTCTTCGTCGGCATCGAGTCCTATGAGGCGGCGGGCGGCTATGTGCTGCGCGATCTCTTCCAGCAGGACGATGGCGGCTGGCTCCAGGATCCGGTGCTGCTCGACCGGCTGGTCGGTGAGAAGCTGAAGGCCGAGGCGGAAACCATCGCCGCCGAAGGCTGGAAGTGGATCGAGGTCGCGGCGGACTTCCCCTATGGCCATACCAGCGGCATGCGCCGTCTGGCCGGTACCACCATCGACCTGACTGACGAGGAACGCGCCGACCGTGAGAAGTTGCGGGACGAGTTCGAGGCGCTGGAGGCGGAGTATGCCGAGGCCGACGAATTGCCCGACGAGGTGGACGCGCGGCTCGGAGAGATCGAGGAGGCGCTGGAAGCCTTCGAGACCCGGCCGATGCGCTACGACGCCGATCAGATGGCCCGCGCCGGTGTCTTCGTCAGCATCCGCCATGACGGCCAGCTCGCCGTCGAGCGCGGCTATGTCCGTGCCGACAACGAGGCGATGGAAGGTCAGGAAGGGCAGGGTGCTGATGGGTGTTCTCCCGAGGGAGGCGAGTCCGGTGGTGTGCAGCGCGCGGTCATCATGGTGGGTGGCACGGCGACCGAACCCGAGGAGGACGATGAGGTCGAGACCATCCGGCCTCTGCCCGATCGCCTCGTCAGCGAGCTGACCGCGCATCGCACGCTGGCGCTCCGCGATGCCGTGGCGGCGAACCCGCATGTCGCCATGACGGCGCTGCTGCATCGGCTGGTCACGGATTGCTTGCTGCCGCACTCCACCAAGGGCTGCCTCGAGGCTCATGTCCGGGAAGTTCATTTCCCGGCGCAAGCCGACGACCTCGGCGAAAGCGTCTCGGCGCGCGCCATCGCCGAGCGGCACGAACGCTGGGGCGATCACATCCCTGCCGAGGATGCCGCGCTCTGGGACTGGCTGGCCGATCAGGACGATGACACTCGCATGGAGCTGCTCGCCCATTGCGTCAGCTTCGGCGTCAACGCGCTGCACGAGAAGCCCAACCCCTATGGCGGCATGGGCGTTAGCCAGCACGGGCTCGACGTGCGCCTGTCCCAGGCCGACAGGCTGGCCCGGGCGACGGGCCTCGACATGGTGGCGGTGGGCTGGCGCCCGACCGTCGCCAACTATCTCGGCCGCGTGACCAAGCCGCGGATCATCGAGGCGGTGCGTGAGGGCGCCGGCGAGCGAGCGGCCCAGCTCATCGATCACCTGAAGAAGGGTGACATGGCGGAGGAGGCCGAGCGCCTGCTGGCCGAAACCGGCTGGTTGCCGGAGCCGCTGCGCATGGTCGATCCCGATGCGGACGCCGGGGGCGACACCGAGGCGGATGATCTGCCTGAATTCCTTGCCGGCGATGGCGAGGATGAAGAAGTCGCGGAGGACGAGGAGAAGTCGATGGTCGCCGCCGAATGATGCTCAGGCGGGGTGGCCTTCGCTGCCCCGCCTCATCCCTTCCGTTTCCGCAACTTGGCCGGTCCTCGTGACCGGGCTTTTGCATTGGAGAACCCTGATGCCTGATACGATCGATATCGACCGAATATTCCGTGAGAACCGCGCCATTCCGCCATCCGAACGCACGCTGCCCTGGGAGGAAACCTGCGACGGCATCACGGTGGTGGTGGAGCCGAAGCCGCATTGGGCGGATGACATGCGCGCCTTTCGTCTCGAAAGGCGAGAATACTGCCGCTACACCGATTGGGCCGCGAATGGCGGTCATGCCCGGTTCTACGGTCATATCGACACCAGCGGCGATGAGGTGATGATGAGAGCGCGCGCGATGATCGCCCGCGAGATTGCCGATGGACTCTGGGACTGAAGGCCTGTTCACGTCCGACGATAGCCGCCACCGTCTTCCTGTCATGGGCCTCCATGGTTCCAGTTCCAGCATCACCACGGTGCCGCTCATCATGTTCGGCATCGGTTTCCGCCCCTGTCCTCGAACACACTCCTGATGCCAGCATGGCGGCAAGGCTGGCAGGGCGAAACATCTGCAGTGGGGGTCTCCGGCGCCTGTCGGATGCAAAACACCACCCCCGCTTCCATTCGCTAACCTTGGTCTGATCCGTCTCTTTGACATTCAACCCCGGAGGGGTCGGCTTACGCAGACGTGCCGCCCTCGGGGATTCGGAAAAAGTCCGAACGCCCGAGGGTGAGTGCAGATCCGGTCAGACACGTCGGGCGCCTGTCGCGCGGGGGATGGTCCCCCGCCTCCAGTGACAGGAGCCAATCCCGATGTCCTATGCAGATGCCACCGCTTTCGCCGCCAGCCTCGCCACCTCGCTGATGGTCGTAATCGTCGTGTTCCAGGCCGGGGACGGAACCCACGGTGCCATGCCCGCCGACGAGTTCGACGGCGACGAAGACATGGTGAAGCTGGAACTGGATCCATGGGAGTAAGGCGCGAGAGCGCCTCACCCCAAACGGCCCGAGCGCGGAGACCCGCGCTTCGGGCCTTCAGTGCCTCACGATGGTCCCCCATCGTCGGCAGCGGAACCGGGAACAAGCCCGGTCAGAGAGGAAGAGTGCGGGCCGTTCGGCCGTGACGGGTTGAGGGCCGGAGAGAGAGGCTCACCGGCGCCCGTCATGGAGTGCTTCCGATGACCTTTGCCCGTTCCGAAACCTTCCGCTCCATCGGCCAGATTCTGGCGGCCGATGTTCTGCCCGCGCTTTATCGGTCGCAAAAGCTGCCGCTGCGGATCTCTTGCCTCGGTGTCGCCAGCTATGACGCCAGTGACGAGGCGAACAGCTTCGACCGCGTGATCCCGCTTGGCGAATGCCCGTCACCGGAGGAGGCCATCCAGGCCGCAGCCTTGCCCCTGTCGCGCGGTGATATTTGCATGGGGCCGAATAGCTTTCCGTATTTTCAGCCGCGCATCATGCTCATTCAGGACCGCGATCAGCGCCTGGTCCTCGCCGGCGAAATCCGCGCCGGCATTATCCTCTGGCAACAACCGGTCGCATCCGATGCCGAGGCACGCAGGATTGTGACCGAGGCCAGCCGACTGCGCGGTATGGCATTCCGAGCCTCGGAGCCCGGTGATGCGAGACGGCTGCGTTACCGCGCCGCTGCGCTGGAGACACGGTTGGTTGATCCCTTCTGGCGCGAGACCGCGGCCGGTCTGCTCCGCCTGCCACAGGCCGCCTGAGCTTCACCCTTTCCATCCCATTCGGCTCGGTTTCACGCCGGGCCATGTCATGCCCGGAGACCATCATGGCTGGCTATTTCACCCATTTCTCCTGCCTGCTTGACGTGGGCACCCCCGAGCGGGCCGCCCGCGCGCTCGATCTGTACAATGCGCTCTTGGATGAGAATGCCGCTGGGGATCCGCCTTCGGACGGGTTTCAGCTTTCCATTCAACCCGAGCATGGCGGAACCCAGCTCTGGATGCGCGATGATGGCACCGGCGATCCTGAGCATGTCATCCAATTCGTCAAACGCTGCGCGAAGGAGTTCGGGCTGACGGGCCTTTGGGGAATGCAATACGCGACTACCTGCTCGAAGCCGCGTGTGGACGGGTTCGGTGGAGGCGCCCATGTGCTCGACCTCGCCACCGGAGAGACGGTGGACTGGATCAATACCGATGGCTGGCTTGCCAGCGTGCTGGACGGAGGCAACCCCTATGCCTGATATTATCGAAACCACTGCCTATCGCCTCAACGAGTTGTCCGGGGACGCGAAGGACAAGGCCCGCGCCTGGTATCGTGAGGGCAACTTCGACCATGACTGGTACGATGCGGTCTATGAGGATTTCCAGCGCATCGCGGAAATCCTCGGGCTGCACCTCAAGACCCGAACCGTCCGGTTGATGGGCGGCGGCACACGGCAGGAACCCTGCATCTGGTTCCGAGGCTTCTGGAGCCAAGGCGATGGCGCCTGCTTCGAAACCTTCTATGCCTACCGCAAGGACGCGCCACGGCGGATCAGGGAATACGCGCCGCAGGATACCGAGCTGCATCGCATCGCTGATGTTCTTCATGCGACCCAGCGCCGCAATTTCTACCAGCTTCGCGCCGAGGCTACCCATCGCGGCTATTATTACCATGAGTATTGCATGGGGATCTCGGTCGAGCGCGACAGCCCGTCGCATCAGGTCATGACCGCCGATGCCGAGGACATCATGATTGAGGCGCTGCGCGATCTCGCCCGCTGGCTCTATCGCCAGCTCGAGCGCGAGTTCGACTATCTTTCGTCGGATGACGTCGTCGATGAGACCATCGTCGCCAACGGCTACACCATCACTGAAGCCGGCCAACGGTTTGGGTGAGGAGGCTCGTCTCAGAACTCGTCCTGCAACTCCGCATAGATGGCTTCGATCCGGTCGGCCTCCTCGTCGGCCAGAGCAGCGAATTCCTTCGCTCTGGCGCGTCCGGAAAGCCTGCCACCGTTCTGGTGCAGGAAACGAAACAGCAGGTCGAGCACGCGGTCCGGCATGTCGATCAGGCCCGAGACGTGGGACTTGAACCTGTCATAGGCACGCAGGAACCGGGTCTCTGCTGGCAGGTCCTGGTCGATGGTCTGGGCCACGCAGGCGAAGAGGAATTCGGCATGGGGCGTGGCATCGAAGAAGCGATAGAAATCGCCGGTGTCGTTCAGCACCTCGACGTTCCCGCGATCGGTTGGGCGCCAACTGACATGGGGCAGCAGTCGACGCGAATAGCTCTCGAGGACCTGTCGGTAAGCATCGATCCGTTCGAGGATCACCGCCGACACCGGGAAGACCAGCCCGGGCGGATTGAAGCCGCGTGCAGCCAGCACGTGGTGGATCAGGTAGCGATGGAGGCGCCCGTTGCCGTCCTCGAACGGGTGGATATAGACGAAGCCGAAGGCGAGGCCGGCGGCGGCCAGAACAGGATCGAGCCCCGGGGCGACGTTGCGGTCGAACGCTTCGAGCCCGGCGATCAGCGCAGGCAGGTCTTCATGCCGGGCGCTGACGTGATCGGGCAGGGGGGCGCCGGTCGCGCGGTCATGCTCGCCAATGAAGCCGCCCTCCTGCCGCAGGCCCAGATGGACGAAGCGGGCATCGCCGATGACGATGCGTTGGAGGCGTTCCAGCTCTGCCTGATCGATCGGATGCCGCCCGGCTTCACCGATGATCTGGCCCCATCTCCGGATGCGATCCTGGGGCGGGTTCTCGCCTTCGATCTGGAAACTCGACCGTGAATCCTTGAGCAGCAGGAAGGCCGCCGTGCGCGCGAGCAGATCTGCGGGCACCTCGGCCAGCACCGCGCGGGCCTCGGCCGCCAGATCGCGGGCGATGAAGGCCTCGATTGCCGGAGTGCGGAAGATCATTGGGCAGAAATCCGGGGTGCCAGGCAGGTTGTTGCGGACCCGGTGGCGCGGCGAGGGGGCGCCCTCTGCATCCCATTGCAGCCTGGCATCGACCACGGGCGCGTAATTGCCGCGTGTGGCGTCGGGCAAATCCAATTCCTCGCCGAGAAGCCATTCGTAGAGGAACCAGATCCTGCGCGCGTAACTGCCCGTCGGCGCAGCCTCGACAATGGCCTGGATCGGCTCCGGCCCGGTTGCCTTGAACAGCCGCTTGAGAACTGCCAGATCCAGCCCCTCGTAGCGTAGCGCGAAGGTCAGGTGACCGATGAGGCTCGCCTCGGGTTCATGGCGGGGCGTGTAGAGGCGCCAGGCGTCGGCCTCGTAGACCTTGTGACGTGGGCCGATGGCGGAAAGTGTCCGGGGCAGGGGCGTTGCGAGCGCATAGGCATCGATCAGCGCAGCATAGCCCGCAGGCGTGGCCTCCTCGGGGAGCCAGCGCTCGTGAAAAACGGTTACGGAGCCTGAAAACGGATTCCTTTGCGCCTGCTCCATGAAATTCAGTTCTTGGTCCTGATGGTTGAGCTTAAGTCGGTGTATCTCATGAATATTGATTACAATCAATGAGGTCTTGCGAAAGTTGATGGAGGAGCGCTGTCGCCCTCGGGTCTGCGAGGTGATGGGGCATGAGGTGCCGAGTCAGAGAGGGGCCGGGACGGGGTGAGCCCCGGCGGTTGAGAGAGAGCGCCGTCCGGGCTTGTCCCTCCCGCTCTCCGAGGATCCCCAACATGAACATCTCGCCTCCCGTGACCGATCCGGTCACGCCGGTCGACGCCGCACCCGCGATCCTGGCCGCCGCCCATCTCATCCTTCCCCATCTCGAACGCGGTCAACGTGTCGATACCGCAGACCTGCAAAGCGCCATGGAGACCGCTTTCGGCGCGTCCGACGCCAGTGGCGCCTGGGACTGGAAGCTCGCCTATGAGGCCTGCGAGGTCGCCACGGTTCTGTTCCTGCGCAAATACGGAAAGGCGCTGTTCCGCAAAGCCGCATCTCCGGTTTCGCGGCTCAATCTGCTGGCGAAGATCGCGGGGTTGTTGCCGACGCAGACCCGGCGCTCCGAGGAAAGCCAGAGCTTCCAGCAGTTCAGCACACCTCTGCCTCTCGGCCTTGCCGCGCTGGCGGCGGCCGCAATCACGCCGGACGATGTGGTGCTGGAGCCCTCAGCCGGCACCGGCCTTATGGCGATCCTGGCGCAGGCTGCCGGCGGCTCGCTGATCCTCAACGAACTCGCCGAGACGCGCGCCGATCTTCTTGGTCAGCTCTTTCCGGCCTTTCCCGTCACCCGGTTCGACGCCGCCCAGATCGACGACTATCTGGCCACGGACGCCATGCCGTCTGTGGTTCTGATGAACCCACCTTTCTCGGTCATGGCCAATGTCGAGGGACGGATGGCGGATGCTGCGTATCGTCATGTCGCCTCGGCGTTGGCCCGTCTCACCCCCGGCGGGCGGTTGGTCACGATCACCGGCGCGAATTTCGGACCGGAAGCCAAGGCTTGGCGCGACGCCTTCATACGCCTGCAAGACCGCGGCCGCGTGGTCTTCACCGCTGCCATCGACGGAGCGGTCTTCGCCAGGCATGGCACCAGCATCGACACGCGGCTGACGGTGATCGACAAGCTGCCCGTCGACGATCCGTCAGTCTTCCCGGCCTCGGCAGGAACCGCACCCGACGTTGTCACGCTGCTCGGCTGGATCGAAAACCAGCTTCCGGCGCGCTTGCCGGTCTCGCTGCGGAAGGTCGCTTCTCCCGTTCCGGCGGCTGCCCCGAAGACCGTGCGCGGTTATCTCGCTCGCGCCGCAGCGTCCCGACCTGTCGCCGCACCGGCGTCCGATCCCGAAGGCGAGGACCTCGTCTATGAGACCGTGGACTGGATGCCGCCCGAGGGCGCGCGCCTGTCCGACGCCATCTATGAGGAATATGCGCTGCAATCGCTACGCATCCCCGGCGCCGAGCCGCATCCGACCAAGCTCGTGCAGTCTGCCGCCATGGCCTCGGTTGCGCCGCCACAACCCTCCTACCGGCCGATGTTGCCGGCCGACATCCGTACCCGGCTCTCCGACGCGCAGTTGGAGACGGTGATCTACGCCGGCGACGCCCATGCCGATCATCTCGCCGGCGCCTGGACTGTGGACGAGCATTTCGACAACGTGAGCGCCGCGCCCGAGGATGCCGCTGGCGCTATCCGCTTCCGCCGGGGCTTCATGCTCGGTGACGGCACCGGTGCGGGCAAGGGGCGCCAGTCTGTCGGCATCATCCTCGACAACTGGCTGCGCGGGCGCCGCAAGGCGGTCTGGATCTCCAAATCCGACAAACTGATCGAGGATGCGCAACGCGACTGGTCGGCGCTTGGAATGGAACGCCTGCTCGTCACACCGCTCTCGCGCTTCCCTCAAGGCGCAAAGGTCACGCTGTCGGAAGGCATCCTGTTTACCACCTATGCCACGCTGCGCTCCGATGACCGCGGCGAGAAGGTTTCGCGCGTGCGTCAGATCGTCGAATGGTTGGGCTCCGATTTCGATGGGGTCATCATCTTCGACGAAAGCCATGCCATGCAGAATGCCGGAGGCGGCAAGGGAGACCGCGGTGATATCGCCGCCAGCCAGCAGGGACGGGCGGGCCTGCGGCTCCAGCACGCGCTGCCCGACGCCCGCGTGGTTTATGTCTCGGCGACCGGCGCCACCACAGTTCACAACCTCGCCTATGCGCAGCGGCTCGGCCTCTGGGGTGGCGAGGATTTCCCGTTTCAGACCCGCGCCGAGTTCGTCGAGGCGATCGAGGCCGGCGGTGTGGCGGCGATGGAGGTTCTGGCCCGGGATTTGCGTTCTCTCGGCCTCTATACCGCCCGCTCGCTCTCCTATGACGGCGTCGAATACGAGCTGGTCGAGCACAAGCTCACCGACGAGCAGCGCCGCATCTACGATGCTTACGCGGCCGCATTCGCCGTGATCCATGGAAACCTGGACGCGGCGATGGAGGCGGCCAATATCACCGGCAGTGAAGGCACGCTGAATCGGCAGGCCAAATCCGCCGCGCGCTCGGCCTTCGAGAGCACCAAGCAGCGTTTCTTCGGCCACCTGCTGACCTCGATGAAAACCCCGACGCTGATCCGCTCCATTGAGGCCGATCTGGAGGCGGGCCATGCCGCTGTCATCCAGATCGTCTCGACCGGCGAGGCCCTGATGGAACGGCGGCTTTCCGAGATCCCGACCGAGGAATGGAGCGATATTTCTGTCGATGTCACGCCTAGGGAGTACGTAGGCTCGTATTTGCAGCATTCCTTCCCGGTGCAGCTCTATGAGCCCTTCACCGATGGCGAGGGCAATCTATCGTCGCGGCCGGTGTTCCGGGATGGTCACCCGGTCGAAAGCCGCGAGGCAGTGGCCCGGCGCGACGAGATGCTCGAACAGCTCGGCTCATTGCCGCCGGTTCCCGGCGCGCTCGACCAGATCGTCCAGCACTTTGGCTCCGATCTGGTGGCGGAGGTCACGGGCCGCTCGCGCCGGATCGTGCGCAAGGGCGAAGGCGCATCGGCCCGCCTGGTCGTCGAGAACCGCGCACCCTCCGCCAACCTTGCCGAGACTTCGGCCTTCATGGATGACCAGAAGCGCATTCTGGTCTTCTCGGATGCGGGGGGCACCGGGCGCAGCTATCATGCGGACCTTTTGGCGCGGAACCAGCGCCTGCGGGTGCACTACCTGCTGGAGCCGGGCTGGAAGGCCGATGCCGCCATTCAGGGGCTCGGGCGCACCAACCGCACCAATCAGGCGCAACCACCGCTCTTCCGGCCGATCGCCACGGATGTGAAGGCCGAGAAGCGGTTCCTCAGCACGATCGCCCGTCGTCTCGACACGCTGGGTGCGATCACGCGCGGGCAGCGCCAGACCGGCGGCCAAGGCCTGTTCCGGCCCGAGGATAATCTGGAATCCGCCTATGCCCGCGATGCGCTGCGCCAGCTCTATTTGGCTGTAGTGCGCGGCAAGGTCGAGGGCTGCTCGCTCGAACGGTTTGAATCGGCCACCGGCCTGAATCTGATGGACAGCAACGGTGTGAAGGACGACCTCCCGCCGATCACCACCTTCCTGAACCGTCTTCTGGCGCTGACCATCGAGTTGCAGGGCATCCTGTTCTCGGCCTTCGAACAGCTTCTGCAGGCGCGGATCGACGGGGCGATTGCATCCGGCACCTATGATATGGGTCTGGAGACGCTGAAGGCCGAAAGCTTCATCGTCACCGACCGGCAGGTGATCCACACCCATCCGGGCACAGAGGCAGAAACCCGGCTCCTGACGCTCACCGAACGCAAACGTAATCAGCCGGTCACGCTGGATGCCGCTCTGGCGGAACTGGACGATCCTCGCGCGAGGCTGCTCGTCAACGAGCGATCCGGTCGCGCCGCCGTGCAGATCCCGACCACCAGCGTCATGCTGGACGATGGCGAGATCGAGCGCCGCGTCCGGCTGATCCGGCCGATGGAAGCAATGAACCTGCCCATGCGGGCGATGGGCGAGACCCACTGGATCGAGGCCGAGCGCACTGCCTTCGCCTCAGCATGGCAGGCCGAGTTGTACGAAGTGCCGGAGTTCACCGACAGCATCCTGCACATGGTGACCGGGCTCCTGCTGCCGATCTGGAAGCGCCTGCCGCAGGAGACCTCCCGGGTCTATCGGCTCCAGACCGACGAGGGCGAGCGCATCATTGGTCGCCGTGTCTCGCCCGCATGGGCAGCAAATGCCGCTACCAGCGGCGTCGCAACCACCATCACGCCGGACGAGGCCTACACGGCACTCATCGAGGGCCGGACGATCTTCGATTTGGCCGAGGGACTGCAACTACGCCGGTCCCGTGTCATGGGCGCGAACCGGATCGAGCTCACCGGCTTCACCGATACCATGCGCGATCGGCTGCGCGCCTATGGGCTCTTCAGCGAGATCATTTCCTGGAAACTTCGCTTCTTTGTGCCGGTCGGGGAAGTCGGGCCGGAGATCATCGGCAGACTGCTCGACCATTTCCCGGTCGAGCGCATCTCCGGGCGGGAGGCTGCATGATGGCACGTCTCAACGCTTCCGAACTGGCGCAGCGTCTCGGCCGAGAGGCCGAGGCGGTATGCCGCCACTATCTCTCGAATGGGCGCAAACAGGGCAATTACTGGCAGGTCGGCGATGTACGGAACACTCCCGGCCGCTCCATGTTCGTTCGCCTGACCGGGCCGGAATCGGGCAAGGGCGCGGCCGGCAAATGGACCGATGCGCAGAGCGGGGAACATGGCGATCTGCTCGACGTGATCAGCGAAAGCCTCGGCCTCATCGACTTCGCGGATGTCGCCGAAGAAGCCCGCCGCTTCCTAAGCCTGCCGCATCCCGAACCGGAGCCAAAGTCCCACCGATCCCGAACACCGCAAGCACCATCAGGATCGTCCGAGGCGGCCCGTCGCCTCTGGCGCATGACGCAACCGCTCGCCGGCAGTCTCGCAGAGACGTATTTGCGGATACGCGGCATTATGGACTTACGCGGAACCGAAAATCTGCGTTTCCATCCGACGTGCTACTGGCGGCCGGAGGGCGATGGGCCGACAGAGGCATGGCCCGCCATGATTGCCGCGGTGACCGACCTCGATGGCAAGATCACCGGCGCGCATCGCACCTGGCTCCTCCGCGACGGCTCCGGGAAAGCGCCGGTCGATCCGCCGAGGAAGGCGATGGGGGACCTGCTCGGAAACGCTGTCCGGTTTGGTGAGGTGCAGGATGTCATGGCAGCGGGTGAAGGGATCGAAACCATTCTCTCGCTGCGCCAGGCATTGCCGATCATGCCGATGGTCTCCGCACTCTCGGCCGGACATCTCGCTGCTATCCTGTTCCCGCCGCAACTGCGCAGGCTCTATATCGTCCGCGACAACGATCCGGCAGGCGACGCCGCACGGGACAGCCTGGTGGACCGGGCCATCGAGGGCGGGATCGAGGCGATCACGCTTTCGCCCATGCTGGGAGATTTCAACGACGATCTCGTCAGTTTCGGCCTGGAGGCGCCTCGGGCGCAGATCCGGGCGCAGATCGCCCCCGAGGACGTCAGCCGTTTCATGCCGCGCGCACCATAGCCAGAGAGGGCCGTGATCGGGGATAACCGATCCCGCCATGGGCAAGGGGTTGCGGCACCTCGGCAAGGGGACTGCGCCTTGGCCTTCTTGAGAGGGCGAGCGGCCCACAAACGCTCCGGCCCGGCAATGGCGGCGCCCGACTGATTTCCGTCGGCGGGCAAGCCCTCCTTTACAGCGCGAAGCAAATCAGCCGGGCTTTGCCATCAAGGCCCTCGCAAAGGGCTCGGGCTGCCAGGCCGGAGCGCCCGTGGGCTTGTCGTCGCCATGAAGGCCGCGACGGTCGCGGTCCAGCCGAAGGACACATCCCATGTATGCCCATGACGAATTCGAACCCGATCACAGCACGTCTCCCACCGGCCATGTCATCGAAGCGCTCGAACTCTATGGCTACCGTCCCGCCGAAGGCGAGGCCGATCCCCGGATCACGCCCGAGGACACCGCCATCCAAGGGGCAGTTGCCGACATCTTCGACGCCCTGATCTCCACCATGGCCGACACCAGCCTCGACTTCGACCTCGACGAGATCATGTGGTCCACCGTCAACTCCTTCCACCGCGCCGTGGAACGGATCGAACGCAAACTCGATGACAACGAGCAGGCTCAGAAGCGCCTTCAGCGCGAGCAGAACGGCAGCGAGGTCAAATCCGTTCAGTTGGAGGGCCTGATCGGCATCGGACAAAACCTGATGGAGCGCCGCGACAGCATGGAGACCTTCCGCGAGACCGCCGCCGACCTCTACCTGCGCAGCACAGGCACGCCCTGGTCGCCGCGCTCCGGATCTCGGGTCAACCATCGCCAGATGACCTCGGCCATGATCGACAGCCGCGACTTTATCGCCGCCAAGCGCCGGGCCGACAACGAGGTGCTCTTGCCCGCCGGGCCGAAGATTGCCTTCTCGGGCGGGGACACCACCGATCACCGGCTGATCTGGGACAGGCTCGATCAGGTTCATGCCAAGCACCCCGACATGGTGCTCCTACACGGAGGTTCGCCGACAGGGGCGGAACGCATCGCGGCCACTTGGGCCGACAACCGCAAGGTCGCGCAGGTCGCTTTCAAGCCCGACTGGACGAGACACGCCAAGGCCGCGCCCTTCAAGCGCAACGACCGGATGCTCGACACGATGCCGATCGGGGTCATCATCTTCCCCGGAACCGGCATCCAGGAAAACCTGGCCGACAAGGCCCGCAAGATGGGCATCCCGGTCTACCGCCTCGCAAAGGGCAGCGCGTGAGCGCTGCACTTCCACGAAATGGTCGCGCAGCTTCCTGCATCTGTTACGGTGGGTGGGGTGCGGTCAATCGCTTCGTCTTGAGAGAACGGCAGCGACACGCAGATAGCGGACTTTTCAAAGTCTCGGCTCTTGCCTATTGTGGTGCGGAGACGCCAAACTGCACATCCATCAAGTGGCGTCGGAAAGGCGTAGAAAGTTCTATGAACTTTGGAAGATCGTGGGCTCCAAAATTGAGTGCCCCCAGCCTTTGAGGCATAATCTTAGGTTTTTTGACAATGCCATTTTCTGAAGACCTGATTGCTCCGGCAGTAGCTCGATACCGCAGAGAGCGCGACCGATACGTTAAGCTCGCTGATCGGGTAACAGAGCTCTGCAGAGAGGATGTTTGCGAGCAGAATGCAATTCGAGCGCAGGTGACATTTCGAGTAAAAACCGAGAAGTCGTTTGAAGGGAAACTGCGCCGGTTCTGTTCACAGGAAGAGCGGAACTACCAAAATGTCGACGAGATATTCCAGTCAATCGGCGACTTGGCGGGTGTCAGGATATCGGCATATCAGGAAATAGATTGCGAACGCATCGCTGAACGCTTGAATGGAGTCTTCTGCGATCCAAACGGCGGAATGGAAATTGGACTAGATCGCAAGGACAAAAAAGAGCCCCAGAATCAAAACTACTATCGTGCCATTCATGCCCAGGTCGCCCTGCCGGAAGATCAACTTATTGGCACCTACGACAACGTTGGGGACATCAGCTGTGAAGTGCAAATCTGCACAATGATCGCGCACGTTTGGAATGAGATTGAGCATGACATCGGGTACAAACCCGACCTTGGTGGCCCGTCTGATGATGAAAAATACCACCTCAACCAACTTGGGCTGACAGTACGCCAAGGGGACATCTCTATTTCCGCACTCATGGCCGCCCATGATCAACGCATCGCGACACCGGTCCAAGAGCACGCGGGCAATACGCCTGCAAGACCCTTTGTTGATGTGCATGATTTTGTTAGTCGTATGCGCGACTTCTCGGACAAAGCAATGCCAAATTTTGCAGAAAATTCTGGCCAGCTTTTTGATCTTCTAATGTCTCTCGGAGACACATCGCCTGAGAGTATCTCGGGCACTCTGCCAGATTTCGCTCCGGATACTGAGCGTGAACGTCTTGAGGCCTTTAACGCCAGCCTCGTCGCTTCAGGTGTCGAAGGGCTATCGCTAGATCCAGGCACTTCAGACCTTATGTTAATTGCACTAATCCATCGCAAGGGTGAGGAGGTTCGGGAAGCGCTCAAAGGTCGTGCAGGGCGTGGGAAAGGGCGCCCGAGCCGTTTACATCGAATTGCGGTTCGTTACCTTGATCAAGCGAAATGAGACGCCACCCAATCTTCCAAACCAAAGCGGGATCTGACCGCACCTCCCACTGTGCTTGATTTGATGCGTGCTGGGAAAAATAGTTACACCTATGTCCCTCAAAGAAGCTCCTAAAAGGGCTGCCCTCTCTCATCCGCTGCGCCTAGCATCAAGGACCGGTCAGGGCCGGAAGTGAAGGGGCGCGGCGCGGATCAAGCGCGACCACCTGCCGCGCTTCCGCACGCCGCCTTCGAACCCTAGCCCGACTTTCCGAAAGGGATGGTGCGGAGGTGGTGCAGCCCCCCGTTTTCAAGCTTAACGACCTCCAGGGCCCGTAGGGTTCCTAAAAGCGGGAAGCCTCCGAGGGAAGAAGTCTCTAAACGCTCGACAAGCGTTCGATCAGGGTTCGTCGCGACCGTCATGTGTGGACGGTAGGGGATATCGTCCTTTCGCTCCGCCCTCTGAACACCATCATAAAGCTGGTCATGCAGTGCCGCCAACTGGGAACTTCCGGTCGAGCTGACGAGCAGCAGTTTATGGGTCTTTTCAAAGGGATCGTGTGCAATCTCTTTCGAAACGAAAGAGACCTCAAATTGCGATGACCTGCTGGCCACCGCTTCGCAGTGGTCCAGGAACTCATGAGGGCGAATGTTCATCAGCCCGAACACGAGAGTTACGTGTGGGGGGACGAGCTCGGCTCTGGCCGGCTCGTTCTCGGTCCGAAACCGACGAATGCGTTCGGCGACACTCGGTTCAAACTGTGGATATGCCAGGACGTAAATCATCACGACACAGTGGGGAAATCTGCACCATGGGTCAACGATGGGCTGGGTTCGCTCAGGGAGGCGGGTCACCTTGTGTCTCGCCCAAAGACAAGAATTCTGCTAACTTTCAGGTTGCGCCATGGTGGTGGTGGTAGGCGCGACCGTTCCACGTAAAACGGGAGACACCACCATGTTCGTTCTCGGAATCCTTGCATCTTTCGCGGCCATTGCGGGCCTGTGCTGGTTGGTGTTCAACCTCGCCGTCTTCGCCCTGCCGTTCCTCGTCGGACTTCATACCGGCATCTGGGCCTATGGAACCGGCGCAGGCTGGCTCGGTGCAATCCTCGTCGGCGGCTTCGCCGCCGGCCTGACGCTTGCCATCGGTCAGGCGCTGATCATACTCGTGCGCCCGCTCTGGGCGCGCTTTGTCATCGCGCTGATCTTCGTCGTACCCGCAGTCTTGGCTGGGTTCTACGCGACCCTCGGGATCACCAGGACCATGATGCCCTCGGAGACCTGGCAGATGATCTTCGCTGTTATCGGCGCTGGCGCTGTAGGCGTGTCCGCCTTTCTCCGCATTGCCGGTTCGGCAGCCAAGCCTTCGGACAGCTCTCCCGTGAGCGCCTGACACTGCAGGCGATACCATGAAGCTGGACCTGATCAGGGCTGGAATGCCATCCCGATCATCAGCATACCGGTATGGAGCGGTGTGCGGATCGGCATGAGACCCGCGTCGCTGCCCGTGGCCGTGCGGTGGGAATGGCGGACCGTTCGAGCGGCAGGCTGCTCCTGTGATCGCGGGCGGCACGTCGGGCGGGGCGCTTGGAGAACGACGCGCAATGCCTGTCGCGGGCGAGCCAATCCGCCGGTGAAAGGCCGGTCAGGCTGACGAGCATCCGCGGTTGCCATCGTCTCCGTTCCTTACCCGTCCCATGTCCGCTCCATACGGCCCTTTCAATGGCCTGATCTGGCCGAAGACCGGCTGTGCCTCGACCGGCTTGCCGCAACAGCGCCGCCATAACTTTCTTCCCCTGGGCTGCGCCCATTCCGCGCGAAACAAGAAAGTTCTGTCTCTGCTGTCCAGCCCCCGGCAGGCCGGGGGTGCGCCGCCGGTCGTCTCCGGCCTGTCGATCGCCATCGGGCCGCAATGGTGCGGACCCGGAAACGGAAAACGGAGACTTAACATGGCGACCATCGGCACCTTCAAGAAGACCGGCAACGAATTCACCGGCGAAATCGTCACCCTCAGCGTTCAGGCCAAGGGCGTGCGCATCGTCCCCGACACCCGCGCCACCGGCGAGAACGCCCCCAGCCACCGGGTCCTCGTCGGCCGCGCCGAGATCGGCGCCGCCTGGTCCAAGCGCTCGGGCGAGGGCCGCGACTATCTGGGCCTCAAGCTCGACGATCCGAGTTTCACCGCCCCGATCTACGCCAATCTCTTCGATGAGGAGGACGGCGAGAGCTACGCGCTGATCTGGTCCCGCCCCAACGGTCGCCGCAGCGAGTAGCGGCGCCGTGAGGCCCCGGCCGACAGGCCGGGGCCCGCCCGCCAATCCGGGCAACCGAATCAGTTTTCCCGTTTGGCGGTGCCAAGACGAAAACGCGATATAAACGCAGAAGAATTCCGGTGGAGATTCTCCCAAGAGCGACTATAATAGTCGTAGTTCTGGCGTGCACGCCGGGCCGGATGGGAGGTGATCTGCATGATCACCGCCCGACAATCGCGGGCCGCGCGTGCGCTTCTTGGCTGGACACAGGAGCAGCTTGCGGATGAGGCCCGGGTATCTTTGACCGCGCTCAAGCGTCTCGAATCCGAAAGCGGACTCGAGGTCTACGAGACCACGCGCGATCAGGTTCGACGGGCGTTCGAAGCGAGTGGCATTCTGCTCCTGAACTCCGACCAGGGGATTGGAGTGATGCATGTTCAGGCGAAGGCCGTCCCGAAGGGCTGAGTTTTCCGGCACGTCTCCCCGAAGAGGGACGCCCGCCGTCGCCATGCTCACAAGAAGATCGAACAACCGTGCTAAACCTGCTGGCAAACCGCAATGGGGTTGCGCGTGAGGGTAGGCGAATTGCAGGAAGTACCGCCGCAAGGGGCCGTGGTGACGGATTATGACCTTCGTCACATGACGCAGTATATGCGTCTGCTTGATGCTGCAGGCGAGGGCGCGAGCTGGCAGGAGGCGGCGCAGATCATCCTGGGGCTCGATACGCAGAAAGAGCCTGAGCGGGCGCGCCTGGTCCATGATACCCATCTTGAACGCGCGCGCTGGCTGAGTTCCGAGGGCTATCGGCAGTTGGCGGCGGGGCGCACCGGCTGAGAAGGTGATGCGTGCCACGCATCACCTGATGCCTTAGGGCGGACTTCCCAAGTGATTGATCTCTCGGAATCCTTTTCCTGAGATCAACCCAGGGGAGAGGCGATGCCATGCAACCCGACCGCTCGAATTGGCGTGACCAGGCGGCCTATGACTATCTCGATGATCTGGCCGCGCCGGAACTCGGCTGGGAATGCCTGCGCCGCAATCCCGAGTATCAAAATGACTATGCAGAACTTGCAGGGGGACCACCTGAGAGGGTTGACCTGAGAAATCAGGTCGGCCGTCGATGGGGTCTGTGCTTTCCCGATACGGCCCGGTCTGAGCGCGACTGTTGCAGAGATATTCTGGCGCCCCGAAATCGATACCAGCGCCGTGGTTCTTGCGGTCGCCCCCGAAGCACTCGCCGGAGAGACTGATACTCCCGGCGGTGAGATAGTCGCCCCGAAGGGCCGGGCATCCCCCATTGGTAAGCACCTCCGCCACAGGCTGCCGGACGGAACATACCTGCATCTCGTCGCTCCTCTGAAAGACCGTGGTCGGCTCGTTGCCACTGTTCCTCTCGGCCCTGAGGGCCTTGATCGCATGGAGGCGATCCAGCGGCTCCTCGCGGACCAGCACCGCCGTCGATCAATCCCCCGCGACACCCGTCTGACCGTGCAGCAGAAAGCGCGGCTGCGGCGTGTCCTCCAGGCCTCCGACGCCGCCTTCGACGGCGCGACCCAGGGTAGTGCCCCGGGAGATGGTGTAGGAATTGGCGTCCACCCGCTTCTTCATAGCTGGTGTCGCTCGTTCACTGAGCGGCAATCATCGTCGCCGCGTCTGGATCGTTACACATGGCCGTCAGCTTTTCCACCGGCATGTAGCGGCGCGAGACGGCCCACTCATCATTTTGCTCCAGCATGAGCGCCCCTACGAGACGAACGACGGCCTCGCGGTTCGGGAATATCCCGACGACGTTGGTCCGCCGTTTGATCTCCTTGTTGACGCGCTCCAGCGGGTTGGTGCTGTGCAGCTTCGAGCGCAGGCTTTCGTCGAAGGCCATGTAGGCGAGGACGTCGTGCTCGGCCTCGTCCATGAGCTCGGCGACATCCCGGAACCGGTCACGAAGATTGTCGGCCACCTCGCGCCAGCGGGCATGAGCCTGATCGCGGTCCTTCTCGGCGAAGACGGTCTTCACCACGGCGCTGACCACCGGCTTGTTGGCCTTGCTCACGCGGGCCAGGAGGTTGCGCTGGAAATGCACGCGGCAGCGCTGCCATCCAGCCCCCAGAACCTTGCGTGCGGCGGCTTTAAGCCCCTCATGGGCATCGCTGATCACCAGCTGCACGCCGCGCAGCCCGCGACGCGTGAGGGACCGCAGGAAGTCGGCCCAGAATGTCTCGGCTTCGGAGGGCATGACCGTAATACCGAGTATCTCGCGGCGGCCGTCTGAGTTGACTGCGACGGCCACTATCACCGCCATCGAGACGATCCGCCCGCCTTCGCGCAGCTTCACATAGGTGGCGTCCAGCCACAGGAAGGGCCAGTCGCCTTCCAGGGGCCGGTTGAGGAAGGCCTGCACCCGTTCGTCGATCTCCTCGCAAAGCCGCGAAACCTGGCTCTTCGAGGTGCCGGTCAGCCCCATGGCGCGCACCAGATCATCGACGGCGCGGGTGGAGACACCGTGAATGTATGCTTCCTGCACGACAGCCATCAGCGCCTTCTCGGCAGTCCGTCGCGGTTCCAGGAAAGTCGGGAAGTAACTGCCCTTGCGCAGTTTGGGGATGTTCAGGCCGATGGTGCCTGCCCGGGTATCCCACTGGCGCGGCCGGTAGCCGTTACGCTGGTTCTCCCGCTCCGAGCTGCGCTCGCCATGTCCGGCGCCGCACATGGCAGACACCTCGATGTCCATCAGCCGCTGTGCGGCGTCCTGGATCAGCTCGCGCAGAAAATCCGCGTCATCGCTCTTGGCGATCACGCCCGGAAGATCGATCATGGTCTCGGTCATCGTGCTTTCCTTCGTTGTCGTCGGTCGTTGAACAACCTCAGACTACGAAGAAGTGCGGTGGCCGCCAGCCCGGCCGCGCGCTGCGCTACGCCGAAGGCTTCGCGCGCGGCCTCCTACACCACCCCGTGGGGCACTACCCGACCCAGCAGCAGATTGCCGAGGTCTTGTTCCGTACCGGTCACCTGGATCGCGATGAATGGCAGGTCTCCTCAGCCCGTTTTGCCGTCTCCAGTCTCCTTCGTGAGGGGCGTGACCTGATCGCCGGCGGCTATCGCAAGCTTCTGCGTCACCAGCGCCGCCTCTAGGTCGGCGATCCCGCGCCGCGGTGTGCGAATTTACCCCTGCCAACTCCCCACTGCATCTGACCGGGCGCGCTTCGCCATCGTGACCGTCATCAGCCGCTGTTTCGCGGCACTGGTCACACACAGCAGGGAGACGCCCGATGTCCGCCATCTCAACCGAACTTCCCCCGCGCTATCTGCGCACCAAGGAAGCCGCGCAGTTCCTGAGCCTGTCGGCTCGGACGCTGGAGAAGCACAGGACCTACGGCACCGGTCCCGCCTACCACAAGCTGGGCGGACGTGTGGTCTACGCGATCGAGGACCTGCAGGCCTGGGTCGGACGCGGCGCTGTCACCTCGACCTCCGATCCGCGCGGACAGGTGCTGCCGGCGAAACGCCACACGCTCGCCAATCTCCAGCAGCCCGACCGCTTCGTGCGCTGACGTAGCGGCAATGCCGTCATGACCGATGGACGCAAACCCCGCTCCGAGCGTGGGCAGCTCGATCTGTTCCGCGCGCTGCCCGGCGACATCGCCCCAAGAGATGCGCAGGACCTCATGGCCTATCCCTTCTTCTCCCTCGCCAAGTCGAAGCGCGTTGCGCCGATCGACTTTGCCGCTGGCAGCGTCAGCATCCGGGTCGAGGCGGTTCCCGATCACGGCATGGCCACGATCTGGGATGCCGACATACTGATCTGGGCCGCGAGCCAGATCGTCGAGGCGCGTGACGCGGGGCTGCGCACCTCCCGGCTGATGGCCGCCACCCCTTACGAGATCCTCACCTATGTCGGTCGCGGAACCAGTGCGCGGGATTACCAGCGCCTGAAGGCGGCGCTGGATCGTCTGCAGTCGACGACAATCTCCACCTCGATCCGCCAGCCTGCGGAGGGACGCCGCCATCGTTTCTCCTGGATCAACGAATGGCAGGAGCGCAGCGACAGGGAGGGGCGCCCGGATGGTATCGAGCTGATCGTGCCTGACTGGTTTTACCAGGCGGTACTCGACAATGCGCTCATCCTCACCATCGACCGGGCGTATTTCGACCTGACCGGCGGGCTCGACCGCTGGCTGTATCGCCTGGTGCGCAAGCACGGTGGCCGCCAGCGCGATGGCTGGCGTTTCGACTTCCGTCATCTTCACCAGAAGTCCGGGGCACTGTCGCCCTTCAAGCGGTTTGCCTTCGAGCTTCGCGACATCATCCGGCGGCAGCCGCTGCCGGGCTATACGCTGTTTCTCGAGACTGAAGTTGGTGGCCGCAAACTGCTGGCCTTCGAGCCTGCGCCGGGCTGTGGAAAACCTGTGAATGCGCTCGTGCTATCGGGAACCCGGACTATCGTGCCATCAGGAACCGGGGTCTCGTGCTATCAGGAGCCCAAACAGGGTGTAATACACGGAAGCAAAAGCGGAAATCGCGCCCTTAACTTAGAGTCTAACGAAGACTCTAACTTTGAAGAGCGCGCGGATGGTGTGGAGAACATCATCCGCAGCGCAGCCGGGAGCCTTCGAAAGGCTGAGAAACCGGACGCATCGAGCATGCCTGGCGCTGCCGGATCGCTCCCGGACAGCCCCGCCTCCGACACGGTCCGTCGCCCCGTCTTGGCACGCCTTCCACTCGATCCGCCGGGAGGTCGGTGATGAGTGTCATTCTGAGGCCCGGCAAATCATCCGCGAATGAGGCTTCGTCGCTCAGCTTCGACGACATGACCCGCGTCGAATTGATCTGGCTGGAGAAGCAGACCGAGTTCTGGATCCGGTTCGGCAACGGGGCAGGGGAGCAGGTCCTGGACCGCAGCCGACGTGTGGTCTTCTTCATGCCGGGTTCTGTCTTCGCCTTCGTCCGCTGGGCCACGAATGACTATGGAACCGTCGTCTCGCGCATCGACATCGTGCGTGCAGTCGCGCCCGGCTGTGCCTGTCAGACGCTGCCCTTCGTGCGTCCCGGTGCCGAGATTTTGTTGAAAATCGAAGGCTGGCCCAAGGTCGAAGAGGTCCTGCGCCATATCGATGCAACCGAGAGTCTCGGCATCGATGCCGCCGACGTCGATCCCGATCACTGGCGCCATGTCGCCCACTGGATGAAGGCGGGCGAAGCGCCGCGATCCTATACGGCGGAACGCCATGCCGCATGGCTCCGGCGTCGGGAGACCGGAAAATGACCCGTGCCCGCTACATTTTGGCGACGGTCGCGGCGCTCGCCACCGTCATCGCCGGCAGCATGCCGGCTGTGCCACGGCTGGTCTGGAACGCCTCGGCCAGCGTGCCGATTGGTTTCTACACCATCGCGCCGGCGGAGCGGCTCAAGGTGCCAGATCTGGTCGCCGTCATGCCGCCCGAACCCTTTGCAGGTTTCATGGTCGCGCGCGGCTATGTCGGTCGCAATGTGCCGATCCTGAAGCACGTCACCGGGCTGCCGGGACAACGGGTCTGCCGTGACGGCGCCGGGATCACCCTCGATGGCAGGCACCTGGGGGAGGCGCGAGAGCGCGACAGCCAGGGCCGTGATCTTCCCGTCTGGCAGGGTTGCCGCACCATCGTAGAAGGCGAGGTCTTCCTGATGAACCCGGCGGTCGCTGACAGTTTCGACGGCCGCTACTTCGGCCCGTTCCCGACCTCGGCGGTGATCGGTCGGGCCAGTCCACTGTTCACCGATGAGGGTGGCGATGGCCGCCTCGTCTGGCACGCGCCGGAGCGGTGACGCGCGTCCATGGCGGGACGTGCGAGCGGTCCGCCTCCCATTCACCGCATGAGGAAGGAGCTTCCAATGCCACAGATCGGCCAGTTCACACGCACCCCGTCCGGCTATTCCGGACAGCTTCGCACACTCTCGCTCGACCTGGAACTGACCTTTGTTCCAACCAATAACGTCGATACCGAGAAGGCTCCTGCCTATCGTATCCACCTCGGTGACGGGGACGGTCCGGAGGTTGGCGCGGGCTGGAAACACACCGGCGAAACCGCAGGAGCGTTCGTTTCGGTCCTGCTCGATGATCCGGTTTTCCGGCATCCGATCCGCGCCCGCCTGTTCCAGTCGGATGAGGAGGGCAGGGACTGGGGGTTGCACTGGACCCGCCCGAAGAAGCGCGACGAGCAGGACTGACGATGATCGCGTCCTGCACCCGTCCCGCCTCGGGGAGAGGTGGCATCTGCCACCGCATTCTCCTCCTTCTTCTTTCCGGGCTCTTCCTCCCGGTCACCGCCACCCAGCCGCTCCTGGCGCAATCCGGTGTGCCCGAACACGCAATTGCCGTGCATCCCTACGCCGCACAAGTCACCGAGGCATCGCAGCGCTTCGGCATTCCGACGACATGGATCATGGCCGTGATGCGGGCAGAGAGTGCGGGCGATCTGCGTGCGGTTTCTTCCGCTGGCGCGATGGGGCTGATGCAGGTCATGCCCGACACCTGGGCCGGGCTGCGTATCCGTCATGGTCTTGGCCGAGACCCTTTCGAGCCGCATGACAACATCCTCGCGGGAACGGCCTATCTGCGCGAGATGTGGGACCGTTATGGCAATGTCGCGGCGATGCTGGCGGCCTATAACGCCGGTCCCGCCCGCTACGACGAATACCGTTTGGCGGATCGTCCTCTGCCCGCCGAGACACGCGCCTATGTCGCTGCGCTTGCGCCCGCTCTGCTTGGTGAGCGACCATCGGGCGGCACTGTTGCTGCAGCTCAGCCGCTCGACTGGCGCGAGGCGGCGATCTTTGTCACCCGCGACGACGGCGCGTCTGCGACCGATCCTGTGTGGCCTCACCGGACCGTCGGCGGCGCTGCTTCACCTGTCCCGGCGCTGCCGCAGGCGGGCCTCACCCCGCGATCTGAGGCCCGCTTTGTCCAGCCGGAGACTGGTGAGGCCCGGCCATGATCCGCGCGACGACACTTCGCATTCTATCGTGCTCTGGCGTGCGTTTGAGGGGACGGCCGGTGGTGGCGGGCACCACGACCGAAGGATGGCAGGATAAAAGGGCGCACGGTGCGCGACGGTTGGGCGGTTGTTTTTGTTCATGTTTTTGCTGCGATCCGCACCGTGTGGTGCGTGTTCGCACCGTGCGAGATGTACCCAACATTTTGATCTTTTGCGATGTTTCACACTGTGCGGGGAATTCCCATGCCCGATGATCGCGAGTTCCGCATCCGTCCGGGGCGTATCCGTTCGACACGGGCGCAGCAGGCACGGCCCTTTGTCGCACAGGCCCTGGCTGCGGCGAAAAAGGCCGGGGGTGGCGTCTCGCGGGCCGGGCGCGTCACCCCGGGCAATCGGTCCCGCTTCGGGCGCGGTCAACGCGCCAGTATTCAGGCCAATCGCCTCATCACCGTCCGCACACGCGGCGCGGTGGTCAAGGCGCGTGTGGTCCGGCACAGCGGGAAATCCGCACCCCTCGGAGCCCACCTCGATTACCTGCGCCGGGATGGCGTGACCCGGGACGGGGAGAAGGCCAGTCTCTTCGGGCCCGGAACGGAGGATGCCGATGGCCGGGCCTTTGCCGAGCGGTGTCGCGATGACCGTCATCATTTCCGTTTCATCGTCTCGCCCGACGACGCGCCCGACATGTCTGACCTGCAATCCTTCACCCGCGATCTCGTCGGGCGGATGGAACAGGATCTCGGCACGTCGCTTGACTGGGTCGGCGTCGATCACTGGAACACCGCGCATCCGCATGTCCACCTGATCGTTCGCGGTATGCGCGACGACGGCCAGGATCTCGTGATCTCGCGGGACTACATCAAGGAAGGGATGCGGGACAGGGCACGGGATCTCATCACCCAGGAACTGGGCCTACGCAGCGATCTCGACATCCGGCGGACGCTTGAGCGACAGATCGGGGCCGAGCGCTGGACGCAGCTCGATCGTCAGTTGCTGCGGGACGCGGGGCGTTCGCGCATCCTCGAAATGGCGCCGGATGCGGATCGGCAGCCGGATGCGTTTCACGCGTTGAAGATCGGGCGGCTGCGGAGGCTGGAAGTGCTCGGTGTCGCCGACCAGATCGGAAAGTCGCAATGGCACATCAGGGACGATGCCGAGGCGGTGCTGCGCGAGATCGGGGAGCGTGGCGACATCATCAAGCGGATGCATCGTGCCCTGACGGACCGGGGGATCGAGCGCGGGTCCTCGAGTTACGTCCTTGCCGCAGAGAGCCTCGATGTTCCCGTCATCGGTCGTCTGGTTGAACGCGGTCTGGATGACGAGCTGAAGGGGACGGCTTATGCCGTCGTCGATGGTGTCGATGGCCGGAGCCACCATATCCGTCTGCCCCATCTCGACGCCGCCGGTGACAGCGCCCCAGGCTCGATCGTGGAACTCCGCACCTATGACGATGCGCGCGGCCAGCGTCGTGTCGCGCTGGCGGTCCGGTCCGACCTGGACCTCGCTGCGCAGGTCTCCGCGTCGGGGGCCACCTGGCTCGACCGGCAGGCCATCGCGCGGGATCCGCTCGCGCTGTCGGACCAGGGCTTCGGTGCCGAGGTCCGGCAGGCCCTGGACGCCCGGGCCGATCATCTGACCTCGGAGGGGCTGGCCGAGCAGCGGGGCGGCAGGGTGGTCTTTGCCCGGCGCCTGCTCGGAACCTTGCGCGACCGGGAGCTGCAGGCGGTTAGCGCGCAGCTCTCTGGGGAAACCGGTTTGCCGTTCAACAAGGCTGATCCGGGTGACTACGTCAGCGGCATCTATCGCCAGCGTCTCGTGCTGGCTTCGCGCCGTTTTGCCATGATCGAAGGCTTTGGAGCTGACGGCGCGCTCGGCTTCCAGCTGGTGCCCTGGTCCCCCTCCCTCGAAAAGCATCTCGGCCGGGATGTCACCGGCGTCGCGCGCGGGGACGGCGGAGTGGACTGGGACTTTGGCCGCAAGCGCGGCCTCGGCCTCTGATCAACACACCGGAAAGGAGCGACAGTCATGTCCGCGACCAAGATCCTCTGGGGCCAGGTCTCCATCGTCTTCCTCATCATTCTGGCCACCACCTGGGGAGCAACGCAATACGTGGCCGCGAGCCTTGGCTATCAGGCACAGCTGGGCCCACCCTGGTTCGTGTTGTTTTGGACGCCCATCTACTATCCTCCCGCCATCTTCTGGTGGTGGTATTTCTATGAGGCCTACGCGCCGTCGGTCTTCGTGACAGGCGGGATCATCGCTGCCTCGGGGGGCTTCATCGCTATCGGTGTGGCCATTGCCATGTCGGTCTGGCGTGCCCGCGAGGCCCGCAACGTCGCGACTTACGGTTCTGCCCGATGGGCCGATAAGGGCGAGGTGAAGGCGGCTGGACTTCTTGACCCGGATGGAGTGGTCCTCGGTCGCTATGACCGGGACTACCTGCGCCACGATGGGCCGGAGCATGTGCTCTGCTTCGCGCCGACGCGCTCCGGCAAGGGGGTAGGGCTCGTCGTACCCTCGCTTCTCACCTGGCCGGGCTCGGCCATCGTTCATGACATCAAGGGCGAGAACTGGCAGCTGACCGCCGGATTCCGCGCCCGGCACGGTCGGGTCCTGCTCTTCGATCCGACCAATCCGAACTCTTCGGCCTACAACCCCCTGCTGGAAGTGCGCCGCGGGGAGTGGGAGGTTCGCGATGTCCAGAACATCGCAGATATCCTCGTCGATCCCGAGGGGAGCCTGGAGCGGCGGAACCACTGGGAGAAGACCAGCCACAGTCTGCTCGTCGGGGCGATCCTGCATGTTCTTTATGCCGAGAAGGACAAGACGCTGGCCGGCGTCGCCAACTTCCTGTCCGACCCGCGGCGTCCCGTGGAGTCCACACTCCACGCCATGATGCGGACGCCGCACCTGGGCGAGGCGGGGCCGCATCCCGTGGTCGCCAGTGCTGCCCGCGAGTTGCTCAACAAGTCCGAGAATGAACGCTCCGGTGTGCTTTCGACGGCAATGTCTTTCCTTGGCCTCTATCGCGACCCTGTCGTCGCCCAGGTCACGCGCCGCTGCGACTGGCGGATCGGTGACATTGTCGGGGGAGTGCGCCCCGTCACGCTGTATCTCGTGGTGCCGCCATCTGACATCAATCGCACCAAGCCGCTCATCCGTCTGATCCTCAACCAGGTTGGCCGACGCCTGACCGAGGATCTGCAAGGCAAGGATGACCGTCATCGGCTGCTTCTGATGCTCGACGAGTTCCCGGCGCTCGGTCGCCTCGACTTCTTCGAAAGTGCGCTCGCCTTCATGGCGGGATACGGGCTGAAGAGCTTCCTCATCGCCCAGTCGCTGAACCAAATCGAGAAGGCTTACGGCCCGAATAATTCGATCCTCGACAATTGCCACGTCCGGGTGAGCTTCGCGACCAATGATGAGCGTACGGCCAAGCGGGTGTCCGACGCTCTCGGCACCGCCACCGAAATGAAGGCGATGAAGAACTATGCCGGGCACCGTCTGGCGCCCTGGCTCAGCCATCTCATGGTGTCCCGGTCAGAAACCGCGCGGGCCTTGCTCACCCCCGGAGAAATCATGCAGCTGCCGCCATCCGATGAGATCGTCATGGTGGCCGGCACGCCCCCGATCCGCGCGACAAAAGCACGGTATTACGAAGATGCGCGGTTCACCGAGCGGGTCTTGCCGCCACCCGACTTGGTGGAAGTAGGCACCTCGGGAGAGGATGACTGGAGTAGTCTGGTAGTCCCAGCGCAGGACGAAGAGCTGGGTCGAGTATCCGAGACGGGATCGGAGGATGAGGACCCGACAGCGTCGCAGCGCCGTCTTCAGCCGGAGCTGGCGCAGCCTCAGCCGGTCGACAAGCAGACGCCTCTCGAGAACGAGTTTGAATTCGACCCACCCGACGATGAAGAGGATGGCGCCATCCGCAATCGCCGCATCCTGCAGCAGATGCGCGGTGTCGCGCGGCAGGTCTCCCTCAACCCCGATGACGGCATGGAGCTTTGACTATGACATCGAGCCGCAAGAAGACCAAGATCTCGGTCTATCTCGATCCTGAGGTCATGCAGATGCTGGCGGAGTTTGCCGCCCGGCGCGACAGATCCCAATCAATGGTGGCCGAGGCCGCGATCGCATCCTTCCTGTCCCCGGATGACGCAGAGCGCCGCGAGGCGGTTCTCGCGAGGCGCTTGGATCAGATCGACCGGAGGATCACTCGGCTGGAGCGCGATGTCGGGATTTCCGTCGAAAGTTTGGCGGTGTTCATCCGTTTCTGGCTTGCGACAACACCGGCTCTGCCGGAACCCGCAGCGAAAGCTGCGCGGGCAAAAGCAGGGGAGCGCTACGAGGCGTTCATCTCGGCTCTCGGCCGGCGCCTCGCGCAGGGGCCGAAACTGCGGCAGGAGGTGTCGGAGGATGTGGAAGGAGGCGCAGGTGGCTGAAAGGATGTCACCTGTCTCAGCCGCAGACGTCGGAACTGTAGCCGTGATCACCGTGTCCGGGCTGATCGGCCCATAGTTGCCATTCACCCAGTAAGCGGAGTGCTGCGGTGCGGCCCGTCAGACCGGTCTTTCGCTGCAAACGCGAAATCAGGTGATGGGCAATTTCACAGATCGCGGGACTAAGCGTCGGTTATCTGGCTAGCCAGCGGGTGAGGTTAGACTCTCGATAGAATGCAGTGCTTGCTACAATCTGAGTAAGACGAGACGGACTACTTTGTGGGTTTGGACGTGCCAGTACCGTCGATATGGCTATCTCCCACCTGCGTCCGAGGCCATCATTCAGATGGACCAGGGGCCAGCCATGCAATAACTTTCAAATTGGACCATTCAAGTGAGGCCAATCAGAATCTGGCGCCCTCTTCCCATTCGCCATTGCCAATAGGAGTAAAGGGCGTCCCTTTGGTATCCCCGATCAACACCAGGCGAACAATCGACCGCAAGGCAGAAAGTTCTTCTTTGCTAACTGAAACGCCTGCATGCAAGAGCTTGCCACGCTTACGGTAGGCATCCCTCGCGCTTTTGGAGAACGCCTTAGCAACCTTTTCCTCACATCCTGCTGCCTTTGCCGCTTCCGAAACCAGTTCGAAGATTGAAGATCCAATTGATTGCGACCGCATCAGGTCCACGGCTTGCGCAAGGTCCTGTCGCTTCGCGCCGATGGCGTCTGCTTTCCATTTGTCCAATAATTTTTGCGCCTGATTGTCCCTTGCTTTTCTCTCAGAGAGCAGCTCCAGAATCGTGGACAACAGAACAAACTTACTGTCTGGCGTGGCCTCAAAATCGACATCAGAAAACAGCCGGAACGCTCCGGCATTGTCGTCTACTGACAAACCTTCGCCAAGTGCTGAGCTCAGCAAATCGACCGACAACCCAATTTGGAAACTCGAACTTCTATGCTGCGCCATTGGCGTGCCTCCAGACGGAATCGCGCTGAGCTGATCCAAGTCAGCGCGTTCGCCCTTGGAAAGCACGGTCAAAGGTAGCGATACCGGTCTAATCGATACATCAAGGGCAACCGAGGCTCGGGCAATCTTGAGAAAAATTGTCGGAAGGAGCTGGCGCAGCCGAACAAGAGGCAGACCGAGCCGCAAAACGATGTAACGTATCTCACCAAACTCATGGAATGACGCGTTCCAGGCATCGAAACAAAACGCGGTCTCGTTATTTACGCCTGACATTCGGCCGTGGCGCCCGGCATTGAATGTTGCCTGCTTGGGCATCTCAAGTGGGACAAGTAGGTCGTAGGTCTGTTCGGACTTTGCCACCTAAATCACCTCGCCCGACTCACGCAACCCAGCGGATTTGAACCAAGCGCAAGTCCGCCTCTCGACCAACGGGTAATCTCAGGAAGACCGCGTAGCGGTACCCGATATTCTGCTTGAGAGCTGTAAGTTTCTCGATGTCCCGGTTATCGGGTGCCGAGTTGGATGTCTTCTTTGCCTCGATGACAAGCAAGTTGTCACTGTCGTCGCCCAGATGATGAACTATGATGTCCGGCATTACCCTTTGCAGGGTTAGAACACCGTCGCTATCCGGCAGTTCGACTTCTTTTGGGTCAATACCGTGTCTGTTGTATTCGACGGTAACATCATACCCTTCGATTCGATCTTCAATGTATCGTCCCAGCCTGCCCGTGATCGTCCTCTCATTCGCGTCCCGTTCGAGCATGCCAAAGTCCCTCACATAGAGTTCTCTCAGCGCGTCCCTTATTAATTCTTCCAGTTTCTCTTGGTCCATTTCCGTCCTTAATAAATTCTTAGCCTAAAGTTCTTAGAAGCCTGCATTGTCTCTTAACTGCAAGTGCTAAAGGTTACTTCTCACGCACCGCCTCCTTGGCTCGAAGTTTCTTCAGACGCCTGGCGGCGGCGCATAAGCGTCGCAATAGCCGCTCCGCAACACACGAAAGCCTTTCGGAATAATGATCGGCCTCCAGCAAGCCAAGACGTCCCGACGCGAGTGCATGGGACAACTCGTTTCGTTTCTTGGTCCATCGCCGCATGATCAAAACATCACTACGTCTCAATGTGTGTAGGTGCGGGTATTTCGGGATCTTCTGCTTCTTTCCATGCACTCTGACGGGCCGCCCGTTGACAACTTTTGCGACCTTGGAGTCATGACGTTCCAAGATGAGCACAAGTTTCTCCGACATGCTCCCGCCATGTCCCAGTCCATCACCGGAGTTGGATACGATGCTTCGGGTTCGGTCTTCCATGATGGCATATGCAAACCAGTTTGCTTCGTAGAAGAAGCCTGCCTTTGCTGCAGCCTCATACCTCTGAAGTAGGTCTTCGTAGATTGCTGTCTTGGGACGCCCCATGCGATTACTCACCTTTCTATCGCCAAGATGCCGCTTTGCGGCAAATTGGTCCAGCCTCTCGGCAAAAAATGCGGCTGAATAACCCCGTTTAAGAATTGCTGTGTGGTCGACCCAATCCGGACCTTCGCCCGGATCATCTCCGCTGCGCCGCAGCTTCGGAAAGTCGAACTCGCTGCCGCAAGGACGATTCGAAACCCTACGTTCGCGCTAAGCTCACGTGCTTAAGATAGTGCCAGATAGGCGTGCCATCAGTATCATCTATTCGGGCTTCGGGTTCGATATTCAGCACCGTCTTAGCTACAGCCGCCGATGCGAGATTGTCCCTGTCAACCGATGCTTCGAACCAGAATTCATCAAGACCGTTTTTGTGCATGTTACCAGCGAAATCTTCTAACGCAGCGGCCACCAATTCCTTGGCTAAGCCCTTTCCGCGTTGATCTTCGCGAACAGCATATCCAAGATGGAAGCATCGAACCCCTTCCACCGGATCACCAAAGGTGATCACGGCAACTGCGGTGACATGAGCGCCCTTCAGTCGGGCATAGGTGATCCGAGGTGTCTCAGGCGCTGGCATGTCTTGGTGAATGTGAATCTTCTCGTTCCCCGGCATCCGGGCGGTCTTAATCCGTTTCGCCCGCAAGGCTTCATCGAACCCGACCAAGGTGTCCATCATGTTGACGCGCGGCATTCATTTCTCCAAATTATTGAGGGACAGCCCGACGGGCTTTCACTGTATCGCTGCACTGCTATGATATGGTCAAAGACCAATATTTTAAACTTAAGTTCTGGTCCGGCTGACGTAAGACTTGAGTTACCCGGAGTTGGATTTTCAATGGCGCAAGATCATGACCCACCCATTTCGTCGACACTTGTGAAAGTCTTAGACAAGTTTCTCGAGGTGATGCAGGCGGACGACTTCATCGAAGACGCTGCAGCAGCCAATTTGGATGCGCTGCTGCGCAGCGGCAAGACGCCGAAGCCTGACGACATCAGTGCGGCGCTGTTTCCTCCGCCTGCAGACGAAGAGGGAGATGCGGAAGGGGACAGCGCATGATCCGTCTCAAGGCCATCCACATTGAAGAGTTCCGGGGGATCAAAGACCTCACTCTCGATATGGGCGGCAAAAGTTTCGGAATATGCGGTCCGAACGGCACCGGTAAGAGTGGCATTGTCGATGCCATAGAATTTTGCCTGACAGGCAGCCTGACCCGCTTGTCGGGGCAGGGTCAAGGTGAACTCAGTGTCGGCAAGCACGCGCCGCATGTCGATAGCCGCGCCGCGCCCGAGCAGGCCAAAGTCGAGATCACGGCGCATATTCCATCGCTCGGCAAGGACGTGACCATCGCGCGGTCGGTCAAATCTCCAAAGCAGGTGAGCGTCAGACCCTCCGGCGGGGCCGAGGAGGAGATTGTCACCAGCCTGCAAGCCCACCCAGAATTTGCCCTCTCACGTCGCGAGATCGCCAAATACATCATCACGCCGCCGTCGCAGCGTTCGACCGATGTGCAGAATCTCCTGCGCCTCGACCGAATCGGCGATCAGCGCAAGGCCTTTTACACCTTCAAAAACAGCGCTGCAAAGGAGGCGAGAGATGCGGCGGGCGCGACGCGCAAGGCGGAACAAGACCTCAAAACCGCTCTTGGCGTTGACACGCTCAAACGTGAAACCGTGCTGGAAAAGGCCAATGAACACCGCAAGGTGCTTGGTCTTCCCGACCTTACGGAACTGACCCCCGAGACCATCTTCATTGATCCAGCGGAGGATGCGAAGGAGGAAGAAGCGGGCAAGCCGCCCGCTTTGGCCAAGTCCGTCGCGCTGGCTGACCTCAAGGCTCTGGCCAAGAGTGCCGCGCAAGACGAGTCCGAGGCGCTGTCCGCCGCGCGCTGTGAGGCGCTCACCGCGCTGAATACGCTGAAAGAGGATGGTGCCGCGCTAACGCTTGCGCGGCAGCATGGCTTCATTACCAAGGGGCTGGAGTTCGTCACGGAGGAGAGCGAAGCGTGCCCGCTTTGTGATACGCCGTGGGAGGCCGAGGCGCTGTGCGCCCATCTTGAAGAAAAGCTCCTCAGCAGCGACGCCATCGGCAAAACGCTGAAAGAGCTGGAAACGGACTTCCAAACCATCGGTCAAGCCGTCATAGGCCGCCTTGCTGATCTGCGCACAGTGGCTGGCTATGCCGAGGCCCTGGATCCTGCCATCTCAACCGCCACGCTGGACACTTATGCGGCGCGGCTGGAACAAATGCAAACCGCGATCAAGGAGTTCCGCGAGGATCACGCGCAGCTCGAACCCGCGATCATCGCCGTGCAAGTTGCTTGGTGGGCTTTGCCCGAGGACGTGCAGGCGACGCTTGAAGAGATGCGCAAGGCCATCGCGGCTCTGCCCGACAGTTCCGCCAAGGACAAGGCGATCCGGTTCCTGACAGTGCTGCAGGAGCGCTATGACCGTCTGATCGAGGCGAACCGCACTGCCAAAGAATGTGCGCAGCGCAGCACCGTCGCCGAGAAGGTCTATGACCACTATGTGCAGACCTCGAACGATGTGCTGGAGGAAATCTACGATGCCGTCGCGAAGGAGTTCACGGCGCTCTATAAAGCGATCAATGATGATGAGGGCGAGTTCGTCGGAGAGCTCAAAGCTGAACCCGCCAAGCTAAGCTTCAATGTGGATTTCTATGGCAGGGGCACATTCCCGCCTGGGGCATATCACAGCGAAGGACATCAGGACGGGATGGGGCTGTGCCTCTATCTCGCACTGATGCAGCATACGCTCGGGGACAAATTCACCTTCGCCGTCCTCGACGATGTGATGATGTCCGTCGATACAGGCCATCGCCGCGAGGTGTGCCGCCTGCTCAAAACCAAGTTCCCGAATACGCAATTCGTCCTCACGACCCATGATCGGGTCTGGCTGCAATATATGAAGACCGAGAAGTTGATCACGAAGAGCCAACTCTTCGGCGGTTGGAGCGTGGAGTTCGGCCCGCGCATCTGGGATGATCAGGATATTTGGACAGAGATTGACCAGCAGCTCGACAAGAACGATGTGCCGCGCGCAGCCTGGCTCCTGCGCCGCTATCTTGAATACATCGCTACTGTCCTTGCCGACAATCTCCGCGCCCAAGTGGAGTTTCGCGGGGACGGCCATTATGACCTCGGCGATCTCCTGCCGCCCGTCCTGAAACGCTGGCAAGACCGCCTCGATAAAGGGATCAAGGCCGCCGTACACTGGGGCAACGACAAAGAAGCGGCTACACTCACCGAAAAGCGCCATGAAGCAAAGGCTCTGATCGCAGCGACATACGTGGAGCAATGGGCAATCAATCCATCAGTGCATTTCAACGAATGGGAGAATTTTGAGAGCGGCGAATTCAAGAAAGTCACTGCTGCATACAAGCTTCTTCTCGACAGCATGCGTTGTTCAAATGAGAAATGTGGCACTTTGCCCTACATTTTCCCTCGAAAAGGTAGCGCAGTTCAGCTGAGGTGCGATTGCCAATCTATAAACATCAACCTCAAGGCAAAGTAGCTTTCGAAGCAAGCCGGGGCTATGTCGATTAGTGCAGGTCCCTATCGGTTCTTCACATTCGCTGCGAACTTCCGCTTCCGCCTTTGGTGACGATCCTTTTGCACATACAGCGAACGACCGCTCTCCGCCGATGCTGTTGAAAAAGTCTGTGTTGCGCTGCGGCAAGTCTTTCGATTCACTCAATTATGAGGGGATGGGAGGATTTCGGAATGATGGGCAGGCAGGAAGCTCCGGCGCAGCTGTTCTACGACTTCGATCTGGAGCGGCACGTCCCCGCCAATCACATGCTGCGAGAGATCGATCTGTTCCTTGACGGCGACAGCCTTCGGGATGCGTTGCGCCCATTCTACAGCCATCTCGGGCGCCCATCCATCGACCCGGAACTGATTATTCGGATGCTGGTGATCGGCTACGTGATGGGGATCCGATCCGAGCGCCGCCTGTGCGACGAGGTCCATCTGAACCTGGCGTATCGCTGGTTCTGCCGCCTTGGGCTGGAAGGCAAGGTTCCGGATCACTCGACGTTCTCGCGGTATCGCCATGGCAAGCTCCGGGAGAGCAACCTGCTGCGGCAGGTGTTTGAGGCCACCGTGGAGCGCTGCCTGAAGGAGGACCTTGTGTCCGGCGAAGGCTTCGCCGTGGATGCCAGCCTGATCTCCGCCGATGCCAACAAGGTCCGGTCGATCGCGGCGGAAGACTGGAGCCCAGAGGTGGCGCGTGAGGCCGGCAACCGTGCAGCGCGGGAATACCTGGAGACGCTCGACGATGCCGCCTTCGGCGCCGCGTCCACGAGCCAGCCGAAGTTCGTGGCCAAGTCCGATCCGGCCGCGCAGTGGACCCGCGCCGAGGAAAGCCGCCCGTATTTTGCCTATGCCACCAACTACCTGATCGACACGAAGAGTTCTGTAATCATGGATGTCGAGGCCACGAGAGCGATCCGTCAGGCCGAAGTCGGGGCCTCGCGCACGATGCTGGACAGGACCGAGAAGCGGTTCGGGATCCGACCGGACTGGCTGGCTGCCGACACTGCCTATGGCAATGCCGAGAACCTGGGATGGCTGGTCAAGAAGCGCAGCATCATCCCCTTCATTCCGGTCATCGACAAGTCGGGGCGGACCGATGGCACGTTCTCCCGTTCCGACTTCGAGTGGGACGAGGCCAACGACCAGTACATCTGCCCTGAGGGTCACGCCCTGAAGCAATTCCGCCGGAACTACTCCGATCCGAGCCGGGGTGAGGACACCGGTGGACGGAAGAAATACCGCGCGCTGAAGGCGACCTGCCAGGCCTGCCCATCCAAGGAGACCTGCTGCCCGAAAGCCGATGCGCGGTACGTCACCCGCGAGCCCCACGAAGAAGCACGTGAGTTCGCCCGCGAGTGCCGGAAGACCAAGGCCTACAAAGTGTCTCGCGACAAGCGGAAGAAGGTCGAGATGCTGTTCGCCCACCTGAAGCGCATCCTCGGCCTGACCCGGCTGCGCCTGCGTGGCCCCAACGGGGCAAAGGACGAATTCCTTCTCGCCGCCATCGCCCAGAACCTCAGGAAACTCGCGAAGCTCCGTCCTCAGTGCGCCATCTCGGAGGCCGCGGCATGATTTGAGAAGCCAGTTCGCCGCATTCAGGCGACATCTCGGGCAATGGCCCGAGCCAATCGGCGCAACCCGCACCCGGCGGCATGGAAAACCGTGCTTTCCGCGCGACTTCTTCAACAATATCCGCCCATACCTCCCCCTTTCAATATCCCCTTATAAAAGCGGCGCACCCTGATCGAGCAGCTCCGACAGAACTTCGACGCGCGGTCGCGGACCTTGCAATGCCACGTCCACGGTCCCGGCGGCGACTCTGCGGGCTAGGCTTCTCGCCAGCACACGCTGTTGGGTCGATATTTTCTGCAGATCGGCCCGACCATGGATGAACTGACTGCGCAGCTCGAACAGGTCCTTGTAGGCCTGCACGCTTGACCGATCGTTGAGGAGCGCGCCGATGCGAGCTGCAACCCGGTTTGTCGCCTTCATGCCCTTATGCTGGTCCGGCCTCGGTCGCATAAACGCCTTGTGATCCATCTCCAGACCAACCGCCGCTTCGATCGCGGTCATGTGGGCCATGACCTCATCGATGCCGTCCGACAGGAAGGCCCGCACTAGAAAGTGCACGATCGGCGTCTCGAATAGGGGGGTCGCGCGGGCAGCCTCAACGACGCGCCAAGCCTGATCGGTCATCAACGCGAGCCCCCGCTTGGCATCGTCGCTCAGTGGAAGCTCAGTCGCCCGCTCAAGCTCGATCTCTTCGCCGTCGTCATCGACAATCCATGGTTCGAGCGTAAGGCTGTCCGCGCTCGGTGGGGTCGCCGGCCGGATGAACAGGTCCTCGTCCACCGTGTGAATCCAGGGCAGCCGGAAGCCGCGCCAGTCGACCTCCTGCATAGTCGACCAGTCCTCCCACGGGGCGAGGATCAAGTAGAAGAGCGCAGCCTCAACTGCAGGCGGAAATTGCCCAAGGTGCGGGTCGATCTCCCCGAAGTCGCGGTTCATCGCCATATACAGCCACGGCGACGCGCGCTTCTCCGGCTGAGGATCGAGGGCAATCTCCTCCTCGACGACCAACCACTGAAATTGCGCAAGCCGCCGAGCGTCGAGCGGCTCGTTGGGCATGGTCCGCTCAATCCGTGGGGCATCGAAAAGAACGGCCAACTCGTCGGCACTGAATTGCGCAACCCGCGACCGCCCAAACGTCATGACCGGGAGATCGTCGGCGAGATCGAGCGGGCATAAGTGACGGCGCACCGACGTCTTGCGGCGGCAAGCCTCATCGAGAGCGTTCGCCGCAACGACAGGATCGAGCGCCAGATGAGTCTTCCCTGCCGGCAGATGGCACGGGAGCCCAAGCGATCGCAGAGCGGTGCTGAGCGCGAACACGGGCTTGTCGATGCCATACTCCGCCGCGCAGAGCTCGCTCAGAGCGTTGAAGCGCGGCGCTCTCAGGAGGTTCTTGGGGCCTGGCCGAGGGATGCGCCAGAGATCCTCGACCACGGCGATCATGGCGGCGTTCGCGCCCATCAGCCAGCCTCGCTGCGCGCCTGTGGAAACCAGCTGCGCTCCGCCCGCTGCTTGACCAGATGGGCTTCGAGGTTCTCGTGCTTCCGCTCGATGCTCTCATTGTAGATATATTCGGCATCCCGCCAGAACGCGGCGATCGCGGTGACGAACTCGCGCAGGGCGGCGACCGGGATCACCATCGAGCCTGCAGGCGGTGGCGCGGGCCCTGCCTGCGGCTCGCTAAAGCCGGGCGGCATGGGCGGCATCACAGGCCAAAGGTCGGGTCGGCGCCGATGCAGTTCTATCGCCGAGTCCCCGTCACCATGGCGGCACGCATTGCCGAGGTGCTGGAGGATATCGATGAGCGGGAAGCTCGGAAACTCGTCCAAATTTATGCCGCGCAACCTTCGGAACCACTTTTGCAAATCTTTCCAGTTGGCCTTGTCGATCTTGTCGGCGATGGGCTCGCCGGGGCGTAGTTCGTTCGCGCAACCGCGCAGATAGCTGCGAATCTGCCGTTCCCAGATCGACTGGATCGACAAGCCGAAGGCCAAGATCGCCTCACTCTTCACCGCTTCCATGTCGGCCTGAGCGAATTGATGACCGGGCGAGTCGCTCGCCCCCAGTTCCGCGATCTTTGCGTCGAGCGTCTCGAGCGCCGGCACCATCACGTCGTCCAGGTAGGAGTGGATGGTCAGGCCGTGCTTGCTCGTCAGGACGTCGGCGAAGCAGTTCTTCCAGCGAAACGTGGTCATGTTGGCGCTGCCAACGAAGCTGCCTCGGCGATGCAATCGCGATAAGCGTAGTTGATCAGGTCGCGGACGAGCTCAAGGAGACCGCCGGTTGGGAGGCCGTCGAACGGGTCGCCGTAGGCGAGTGTGTTCCGCCGCTCGGCAAGGGTTGGGTGAACGTCGCCGGCGAGCTGCCCGATCGCTGTCCCACCGCAGCGCTCGACCGTAGGTATGTCCCTGCCGGTCAGCCCATCGGCTGTCACCATATGCTTGAGGGGTGCAGCGAAGCCGCGTTTTCTCTTCAAGAGCTCCCCACCGTGGCGGTCCATCACGGCCCGTTCGAGCGCAATCAGTGCCGCCAGCTCGCCGGCCTTGATCAGGCTGAAGTCGATCCAGCCCAACAAGTAGAGCGTCTGCGCCCGGACGAATTTTCGCGGGATAATCTCTGGGATTCGCCGGTCTATCCCCAGCCCAGCGATGAAGCCCCTCCAGGCGTCCGCGCGGTCGAAATGCAGGAATGCTGCGGCGTTGCCCGTTGCCGGCAAGGCCAGGGTCAGGGGTTCGTCACGGCCCTCCAATGTGATGTGGGAAAACGTGCTCATTACGGAGCCGCGCTATGGGACGAAACAGTGGGCGCGATGATGCGCAAGGTACGCCCCATGGCGTGCGTCGAGTCCGGAGATCATCGCGCCTCGGACGATACCCAATCGGTCGAGATTATCCTGGCTCAGCGTGTTGGAGACGAGCAGCGTTCCGTTGTCCTCGAAGGAAATGAGACCTCGATCGAACAAGGCATCGACATGCACTGCGAGCAAGAGTCCGTTGAAGGGGTCGAGCCGCTCAGTGTTCGTGGAGCTTCGCCACGGCTTGATGTGGGAGGCACGCAAAAGCGGAAGGTGATCAACGCCAGCCAGCGGACACGTCCCGCCCCAAGCGACGACGAGGGCGTTCCGAAAGTCGCCTTGACCGATCCTCGCGGCTTGCAAGCGCTCCTTTTCAGTGAGCGGGTCCTCGGGAGGCGCCACCACCCTGACTGGGCCGTCGTCAGTCTCCAGGCTACTTGCGCGCTCCAACAACGCGATCGTAGCAGCCAGATTCCTATCGGAGACGCCGAGAGCAAACCCGTGACGGCCGACGGTCGTGCGATGTGGCGCGATGTATTCCGGGAATTCCCGAAGATGCGCGTTCACGTAGCTCCGAGGTGGCTCGACGGTATCGACGCCTAGAGCCCGAAGGCTATCCGCCACGTCGAGGAAGCCTGGGTGAACGACCAGGGGCCGAATAGCAGTTTCCCGCTTCACGTAAACAATGAAATCGCCGCGTCGCATCTGCACTACCTTGCCGGTGCGATTACGCTGTTCGAAACCCAACGTCTCCAGCGCATCGACAAGGTCCGCATCATGAATAGGAAGTCCAGTCTGCCGCACCAGCGTCGATGGCACCACCGGGAGGCTCAGCCCCTCAGCTTTGCGTTTCCAGGTTCGGACATTGGAATCCGGCCAGTCAACGCGGAGCTTCCCAATCTGCTCGGACAGTTCGCTCCGGAGGTGCGTGGAAAAGCGGTCGACGGGCTTTCCTTCACCGGGCCGATCCCCGCGATACGGACAGGTCCAATCGGCCACTCCCGTATTCAAATACTTCGCATTGAATAGCCCGACGAAGAGTGTATCGCCCGGATTCGGTGAGACGAACGAGGCCCATATCCTTCGCTTGCGCAAGATAGGGCGGTTCTTCTCTTGTGTGTCTTGGTAGAGGATGAAACCCTCCGGGTCGTCGCGCCAAAGATCTGCGATGCTCGCCGCGGAAGCGCCGCGTTTGGGAGTGTGATGGCGAAGAAGCGCGACCTCCTCTGGAGCAATACCACGTTCCAAAAGCAGATTGTTGAAGGTGGCGCTCATTGATGAAATCCAATCTGGCAGAGTGGCCAAATCGTGAATTGCTGATGACAGACACACATTGACTACTACGACCTCAGTAGGTCGAAAAACAAGCGAATCTTGAGATTTTGAAGCGTGCGGATCAACCCGCCCAGGCTTTCGAGTTCGACGACGTCCGAGGATGACAGGTGGCTGGTCGCGGCGCGCTCGTAAATTGCCAGGCACTTGCGGCGATGGAGGCCGGAGAAGTAGGGGATGCTGCATTACCGTCAGGCCGATCTCCGCTCGACACGGAATACTCGCCCACGGTGGTCGCGGCGACCTGCATGAACGTCTGGTTCGCCAGAGTTGTTGCGCTCGCCATGCCGCACTGCCATCAGGCTGCTTCCCGCCCGAATTCACCATGTTCTCATGACGGTTGCCACGATGCCTTCCTCACGGAATGAAACTGGGGATCATTCCGCCGTTTTCCTGTCTTTACACGCCACGCTACTACACCCCTCGGAAACCTGTTGAGCCGTAGGCATTTACGGCTTTCTTAATCGACCTCGATCCAGGGCGGCCTGTTGGAGGCGCCCGTAAGGGAACGGGGCCGGCATGGCAAAGACCGATCAGAGACCAGAGGTAATCCGGAGAGGCGCGCGGATGCTGCGCACCGCGCTCGGGCCGGCGATCGCCGGGTTTCTGGACGACCCCATGACCGTCGAGGTGATGCTCAACCCCGATGGGCGGCTCTGGGTCGACCGACTTTCCGAGGGGCTGGCCGACAGCGGCAGGACGCTGAGCGCAGCGGACGGCGAGCGTATTGTTCGCCTCGTCGCCCACCATGTTGGCGTCGAAGTTCATGGCCTTTCCCCACGCGTCTCTGCGGAGCTCCCGGAAACAGGCGAGCGCTTCGAGGGGCTCTTGCCGCCCGTCGTCGCAGCCCCGGCCTTCGCCATCCGCAAGCCCGCTGTCGCTGTGTTCACGCTCGACGACTATGTCGCTGCCAGGATCATGACCTTGATGCAGGCCGAGGCGCTGCGCCAGGCGGTCGCGACCCGTGCCAATATCCTGGTGGCGGGCGGCACCTCGACCGGCAAGACCACGCTGACCAATGCGCTGCTCGCCGAGGTGGCCAAGACCTCCGATCGCGTCGTGATCATCGAGGACACCCGAGAACTGCAATGCGCCGCGCCGAACCTCGTGGCGATGCGCACCAAGGACGGAGTGGCAAGCCTGTCCGATCTGGTGCGATCCTCGCTGCGTCTGCGCCCCGATCGTATTCCCATCGGTGAGGTGCGTGGCGCCGAAGCGCTGGACCTGCTCAAAGCTTGGGGCACAGGCCATCCCGGCGGCATCGGCACCATCCATGCCGGTTCCGGGATCGGCGCACTGCGTCGTCTCGAACAGCTCATCCAGGAAGCCGTCGTTACCGTGCCCCGCGCCATGATCGCGGAGACCATCGATCTCGTGGCCGTCCTGGCCGGTCGAGGGTCCGCGCGCCGTCTGGCCGAACTCGCCTGCGTTGAGGGCCTCGGGCCGGACGGCGACTACCGGATTTCACCTGTCATTTCAGACCCCGCCATCCCTCACGAACAAGGAGATCCCGAATGATCCGTCACGCCCTGCGCATCCGCCAGCACATCGCCACGGCCGCCGCCGCCACCTATGTCAGCCTGTTCATCGTTCCGGCTGCGCACGCCTCCGGGTCCTCCATGCCCTGGGAAGCGCCTCTGCAATCCATCCTCGACTCCGTCGAGGGGCCAGTGGCCAAGATCGTGGCGGTGATCATCATCATTGTCACCGGTCTGACGCTGGCCTTCGGCGATACCGGCGGCGGCTTCCGGCGGCTGATCCAGATCGTCTTCGGGATTTCCATCGCCTTTGCGGCCTCGTCCTTCTTCCTGAGCTTCTTCAGCTTCGGTGGCGGGGCGCTGATCTGATGGTGACGACCGTTGGCCCGCAGGGACACGAAAGGCTCCGGGGGAGCTTTTCGAGGGAGGAACGCCATGAGCGGTAGCGAATGGCAAAGCTTCGAGGCCCTCGACGCTGTGCCGGGGTTCAGCGTGCCGGTCCACCGCGCGCTGACCGAGCCGATCCTGCTCGGCGGCGCACCGCGCTCGGTTGCCATTCTGAATGGCACGCTCGCCGGTGCGGTCGGCCTCGGACTTCAGCTCTGGCTGGTCGGGATCCTGATCTGGGCCGTCGGCCACATCGCAGCTGTCTGGGCGGCAAGGCGCGATCCGCTCTTCGTCGAGGTCGCCCGCCGCCATTTGCGCATTCCCGGTCATCTCTCGGTGTGAACCCCCATGATGAATCTCGCAGAATACCGCCGCACCGCCTCGCGCCTCGCAGACTACCTGCCCTGGGTGGCGCTGGTCGGGGAGGGCGTGGTCCTCAACAAGGACGGCTCGTTCCAGAGAACGGCGAAGTTTCGGGGGCCCGATCTCGACAGCGCCGTCGCGGCCGAACTGGTCGCGGTGGCGGGACGGCTTAACAACGCTTTCCGTCGCCTCGGTTCTGGGTGGGCGATTTTCGTGGAAGCACAGCGCTCTGAGGCCGCCACCTATCCTGCAAGCACCTTCCCGGATGCGGCATCGGCGCTGGTCGATGCCGAGCGCAAGGCCGATTTCGAAGAGGAGGGGAGCCACTTCGTATCCGGTTATTTCCTGACCCTCCTCTGGCTTCCGCCCGCCGAGGATGCGGCACGCTCAGAATCCTGGCTCTACGAGGGCCGCGAGACCTCAGGTGTGAACCCCTGGGAACAGGTGCGCGGTTTCATCGACCGCACCGATCGCGTGCTGGCGCTGCTCGACGGCTTCATGCCGGACTGCCACTGGCTCGATGACGCCGCTACGCTGACCTACCTGCATTCGACGATTTCGACCAACCGGCACCGCGTGCGCGTGCCCGAGGTGCCGGTCTATCTCGACGCGCTCTTGCCCGACCAGCCGCTGGCCGGCGGGCTGGAGCCGCGTCTGGGCAATCACCATCTCCGCGTCCTGACGATCACCGGCTATCCCGGCGCCACGACCCCGGGCCTGCTCGACGAGTTGAACCGGCTGGCCTTTCCCTATCGCTGGTCGACCCGGGCCATTCTCATGGACAAGCTGGACGCAACCAAGCTGCTGACCCGGATACGCCGTCAGTGGTTTGCCAAACGCAAGAGCATCGCCGCGATCCTCAAGGAGGTGATGACCAACGAGCAATCCGCGCTGGTTGATACAGACGCGGCGAACAAGGCCGCTGACGCAGATATGGCCTTGCAGGAACTCGGCGCGGATCTGGCTGGCATGGCCTATGTCACGGCCACGATCACGGTCTGGGACGAGGACGTCCGCCGCGCTGACGAGAAACTGCGGCTGGTCGAGAAGATCGTCCAGTCCCGTGATTTCAGCGTCATGGTCGAGACGGTCAACGCCGTCGATGCCTGGCTCGGAAGTCTTCCCGGACATGCCTATGCCAATGTCCGCCAGCCACCCGTCAGCACATTGAATCTCGCTCATATGATCCCGCTCTCGGCGGTCTGGGCAGGGCCGGAACAGGATGAGCATTTCGGCGACGCTCCGTTGCTCTACGCCAGGACCGAAGGCTCCACCCCGTTCCGGTTTTCTCTGCATGTCGGGGATGTCGGGCACACCCTCGTCGTCGGCCCGACCGGCGCCGGCAAATCCGTGCTGCTGGCGCTGATGGCGCTGCAGTTCCGGCGGTATCCGCGCAGCCAGATCTTCGCCTTCGACTTCGGCGGCTCGATCCGCGCCGCCTCGCTTGCCATGGGCGGCGACTGGCATGACCTCGGCGGAGAGCTGACCGAAGCGGACGAGAGCTCCGTCATGCTACAGCCCTTGGCACGCATTCACGAGACGTCGGAACGTGCCTGGGCGGCCGACTGGATCGTTGCCATCCTGACGCGCGAGAACATCCAGATTACCCCCGATGTGAAGGAACATCTCTGGACGGCGCTGACCTCGCTGGCCTCGGCCCCTGTGGGCGAGCGGACCATGACCGGCTTGGCGGTCCTGCTGCAGTCCAACGATCTGAAGCAGGCACTCCGCGCATACTGCGTGGGTGGACCCTATGGCCGGCTGCTCGATGCCGAGACCGAACAGCTGGGATCGGCGGATGTGCAGGCCTTCGAGATCGAGGGGCTGGTGGGAACCGGCGCGGCGCCCGCCGTCCTCTCATACCTGTTCCACCGGATCGGTGATCGGCTCGATGGACGCCCCACGCTGCTCATCATCGACGAGGGCTGGCTCGCACTCGATGACGATGCCTTCGCGGAGCAGCTCCGCGAATGGCTGAAGACGCTGAGGAAGAAGAACGCCTCGGTGATCTTCGCGACGCAGAGCCTCAGCGACATCGATGGCAGTACCATCGCGCCGGCGATCATCGAAAGTTGCCTGACACGGCTCCTGCTGCCGAACGAGCGGGCCATCGAGCCCCAGATCACGGCCATCTATCGCCGCTTCGGCCTCAATGACCGACAGATCGAGATCCTCGCGCGGGCCACGCCCAAGCGCGACTACTACTGCCAGTCGCGGCGCGGCAACCGGCTGTTCGAGCTGGGTCTCAGCGATGTCGGGCTCGCGCTCTGCGCGGCTTCCGCCAAATCGGATCAGGCGCTGATCGCCGAGATCTGCGCTGAGCACGGCCGAGACGGCTTCCTCGCCGCCTGGCTGAAGGCGCATGGCCTGGATTGGGCCGCCGATCTGATCCCCGACCTCACCAATCTCGCCATCGACGCAGAGGGCGCATCTCCGGCCTCCGGTGTCGTTGAGGACACCGAACCCGCCCTGAAAGAAGAGGAGATCACATCATGACCCGCAAAATCACCCCCCGGTTCGCCGGCCCGTCGCTGCTCGCCCTCGCGCTGGCGATGCCCATGGCCATGTCGCCCATCGCAGCACCGCCCGCCAATGCGCTCTTTGGCATCGGCGGGGGGCCTTTCATCGTCTACGACCCGACCAACCACGCCGAAAATCTCCTGGCCGCGGCGCGCGCTCTGGAGCAGATCAACAACCAGATCGCACAGCTCCAGAACGAAGCGCAGATGCTGATCAACCAGGCGCGCAATCTCGCCAACCTGCCGTATTCCGCGCTCCAGCAGATCCAGCAGAACGTCAGCCGCACACAGCAGCTCCTGGCCCAGGCGCAGAACATCGCCTTCGACGTGCAGAGCATCGACCAGATGTTCCAGCAGGACTATGGCAACCTTTCCCTGACGGCGACCGACCAGCAGCTGATCGCCGAGGCCCGGTCCCGTTGGGAGAACACCGTCGGTGGTCTGCAGGATGCCATGCGCGTGCAGGCCGGTGTCGTCGGCAATATCGATGCCAACCGCGCCGAGATGTCCGCGCTTGTGGGGCAGAGCCAGAACGCGGTCGGTGCTCTGCAGGCCACACAGGCGGGCAACCAGCTCCTCGCCCTGCAATCGCAACAGCTCTCGGACCTGATTGCGGTGATCTCGGCAAACGGTCGCGCCAACGCGCTGACCGAGGCCGAGCGCGCCACCGCTGCAGAACAGGGTCGCATCCAGCGCGAGCGCTTCCTGACGCCGGGCGCGGGCTACCAGCCCGGCAACGCGCAAATGTTCAACTGAGGCCGGGAGGGGAGACGATGGAGGGGAAGGTGCTGGCCCGGATCGTGGCCATCGTGTTCGTGGCGATCGCAATCACCGCCACGGCGATCGAGGTCACGCGCGAGGAGGGGCCCGCGCCGCTCAGTATCGCGCCCGTGCTCCAGCCGTCTGCCGATCCTCTCCGCGCGACGCTGCGCCGATGCCAGCAGCTCGGCGAGGCCGCCGGCAGCGATGCCGATTGCCTAGCCGCCTGGGCCGAGGGTCGTGACCGGTTCCTCAGACGGACGCCGACTTCCGAAGCACCACAGCGATCGGGAGATCAGTGAGCCATGGGTGGAACCGGCGTCATCGACAATTTTCTGGGAATCTTCACCAGCTATATCGACAGCGGGTTCGGGCTGCTCGGGGGTGAGGTGGCTTTCATCGCCACCACGCTGATCGTCATCGATGTGACGCTGGCGGCCTTGTTCTGGGCCTGGGGCGCCGATGACGACATCATCGCCCGGCTGGTGAAGAAGACGCTCTTTGTCGGGGTCTTCGCCTATATCATCTCCAACTGGAACAACCTCGCCCGGATTGTCTTCGAGAGTTTCGCGGGCCTCGGTCTGATGGCATCGGGCACCGGGTTTTCCGCCGCCGATCTTCTGCGCCCCGGCCGCGTCGCCCAGACCGGGCTAGAGGCCGGACGACCGCTGCTCGAAAGCATCTCCGATCTGATGGGCTGGGTCGCGGTCTTCGAGAACCTCGTCCAGATCCTCTGCCTGTTCTTCGCCTGGGCGCTGGTGATCCTCGCCTTCTTCATCCTCGCGGTACAGCTCTTCGTCACCCTGATCGAGTTCAAGCTCACGACTCTCGCGGGCTTCGTGCTGATCCCTTTCGGCCTCTTCGGTAAGACCGCCTTCATGGCCGAGCGCGTGTTGGGCAACGTCATTTCCTCCGGCATCAAGGTCCTGGTCCTCGCCGTGATCATCGGCATCGGATCGACGCTCTTCGGACAGTTCACCGCGGGTTTCGGAGGCGTGACGCCGACCATCGATGACGCCATGGCGATTGTTCTGGCCGCCCTGTCTCTGCTGGGCCTCGGTATCTTCGGCCCCGGCATCGCCTCGGGTCTGGTGTCCGGCGGGCCCCAATTCAGCGCGGGGGCGGCCATAGGCACCGGCCTTGCCGTTGGTGGCGCTGCGATCGGGGCCGGAGGGGCGACCATGCTCGCAGCGCGCGGGGCCGGGTCCGCGCTCTCCGGTGGTGCCGCCCTCGTACGCGGCGGTGCCACTGCGGCGGGCGCGGCTTCGAGCGCCTACACGCTCGGCTCGATGGGCGGAGGTGGTCTCGCCGGCGGGATGACTGGTGTGGCGCGCGCCGGTGCCGCTGCCGCAGCATCATCGCTCAAGAAGGCGTCTTCTCGCGCGGCTGGCGGGCTCCAGTCCAGCTACGCCGAGGGCGTAAAGGGCGGTGTTGCGACGACGGGCGGAACCACCTCGATGGGCACGGTCGGCGGCGCGGCACCTGAGCCTGGCAGCTCCGGCCCGTCCGCCACCGATGGCCCGCCAGCCTGGGCGAAGCGCATGCGCCATAGCCAGGCCGTGAGCCATGGCGTGCGCGCTGCCGCCCACGCCGTCCGGTCGGGCGACAGCCACGGCTCGGGCTCCTCCGTCAATCTCTCCGAAAGGGATCGCTCATGAACCTCTTCAGGCGTTCCGCCACCCATTATGGCAAGACACCTCAGCCAGAAACGCCTTACCAGAGGGCAGCGCAGGTCTGGGATGAGCGTATCGGTTCCGCCCGCGTTCAGGCCCGCAACTGGCGCTACATGGCTCTTGGCAGCCTGATCCTTGCGGCGGGATTTGCTGGCGCCCTGGTCTGGCAATCCGCGCGTGGCACTGTCGTGCCCTGGGTCGTTCAGGTCGACGCGCTCGGCGAGGCCCAGGCTGTCGCTCCGGCTTCTGCCGACTACGAGCCGACCGATCCGCAGATCGCGTTCCATTTGGGTCGTTTCATCGAGCAGGTTCGTTCCATCCCCGCCGACCCGATCATCGTGCGGCAGAACTGGCTGCGCGCCTATGAGTTCACCACGGACCGAGGCGCGGCCGCGCTAAACGACTTTGCTCGCGCCAACGACCCGTTCACCCGCGTCGGCCGTCAGCAGATCGCCGTCGAGGTGTCCTCGGTCATCCGGGCCTCGCCGGGATCGTTCCGCGTTGCCTGGAGCGAGCGCCACTACGAGAACGGTCAGCTTTCCACGACCGAGCGCTGGACCGCGATCCTGACCGTCGTGATCCAGGCTCCGCGCAGCGCCGAACGCCTGCGTGCCAATCCCCTCGGAATCTATGTCAATGCGATCTCCTGGTCGCGGGAGATGAGCCAATGACTGAACAGCATCTTCATGCAACCAGGTCTCCGGGCGTCAGGACGCCGGTGTTGGTGGCCTTGCTGCTATCCGCATCCGTACTGGCGGGATGTGCCAGAAACCCGGTGCCGGAATTCAGCTATGACGAGTCTGTGCCGCCGCTGCCCTCTCCGCCCGCCTCGGCTGCCGAGGAACGCCCTCGGCCCTTGCACACGCCGCCAGTCTGGACTGTGGCGCATGGCGGAGCGGCGGCGGGCACGCCGACCGGACGTATCGAAAACGCCAATGCCGCCGCCCGGATCGAACCGCGCCGCGAGGGCTATTACAATGCGATCCAGATCTATCCCTGGTCGGAAGGCGCGCTCTATCAGGTCTATGCCGCACCGGGTCAGATCACCAACATCGCATTGGAGCCGGGCGAACGTCTGACCGGCGCGGGCCCGATCGCCGCGGGAGATACCACGCGCTGGATCATCGGCGACACGGAGAGCGGGTCCGGATCCACTGCCCGCGTCCACATCCTCGTCAAACCGACGCGGGACGACATCTCGACCAATCTGGTGATCAGCACTGACAGGCGGGTGTACACGATCGAGCTGCGTGCCCGGGAGGCGCTCTACATGCCCTCGGTCGCCTGGGCCTATCCGGCCACGCCGCGTGGTGGGCGACAGGCTGTGGCGACCGCGCCGGCCATCCCGGCGCCCTCGGCCCGCAATCATCGTTACGGTTTGCAGATCCAGGGGGAGAGCCCGCCCTGGCGCCCGGTTTCCGTCTTCGATGATGGCCGTCGCGTCTATGTCGTCTTCCCGGCTGGCATCGCCCAGGGCGAGATGCCGCCTCTCTTCGTACTCAGTTCGGACGGGGAGCCCGAGATCGTGAACAGCCGCATCCACCGGAACGTGCTCATCGTGGATCGCCTCTTCGGCGCTGCCGAGCTCCGGCTGGGGGCCGGAGACCGCCAGCAGGTGGTCCGGATCGTGCGCATGGAGGAGGGCGAGGCGGATGCGCGAAGGGGAGGGGCGTCATGAGTGACACCGATCCTGCAGCTCCGATGCGTCTGCGCCCCGATCCGCCGCGCGTGACGAGGCTGTCGCGCAAGGTTCTGGCCGGTGTTGGGGCGGTCGCGCTGTTCTGCATCGGGGGTGCGCTGATATATGCGCTCCAGACCCGTGAGGCAGGGCCCGGAGGTGGAGAACTCTATTCCATCGACAACCGACCGGCAGCGGACGGCCTGGAAGGGTTGCCCTCCGACTATACCGGACCGGTTCTGGGACCCGCACTGCCCGGTGACCTCGGGCGGCCGATCCTCGACGCGCAGGAGCGGGGAGTGCCCGTGAACCCGCCGCCGATTGTCGGCCCGACCGTCGATCCGGACGCGGAGCGCCGCAGGGCAGAGGAGGAAACCGCGCGTCTGAGCGGGGTCTTCTTTCAGACGGCGTCTGGCAGGGCAACCACGGCCGGGGCCGGCATGAGTCTTCCGGGCCTGGATGGTTCCGGGCAACCTGAGGGGAGTCGGCATACGGCTTTCCTCAACGGTCCGGTGGACCGGCAGACCGTCGCATCCGATCGCATTCAGCCGCCAGCCTCGCCGTACATCCTTCAGGCGGGAGCGGTGATACCCGCCGCCCTCATCACGGGCATTCGTTCCGATCTTCCGGGGCAGATCACCGCACAGGTCACCGAGAATGTCTATGACAGCCCGACTGGATCGCTGCTCCTGATCCCGCAGGGAACCCGCATCATCGGCCAATACGATGACGGTGTGACGTTCGGCCAGCGACGCGTGCTGCTGGTCTGGAACCGCCTGATCCTTCCCGGAGGCCGGTCCATCGTTCTCGAACGTCTGCCGGGTGCGGATGCGAGCGGCTATGCAGGCCTCGAGGATGGCGTTGACTACCACTGGTGGGATCTTATGCGCGCAGCGGGTCTGTCCACGCTGCTCGCGATCGGCGCGGACCTCGCCACCGATGACGAAGACCGCCTGGTCCAGGCGATCCGCGATGGTGCTGTGGACACGATCAACCAGGCCGGTCAGCAGATTGTCCAGCGTCAGTTGCAGGTCGCGCCGACACTGACCATCCGTCCGGGGTTCCCGGTCAGGATCATCGTCACCCGCGATCTGGTATTCGAACCGGCAGGAGGTTGATCATGTCGAAACTGAAGCTTGGGCCGCTGCCCGATGACAAGCCGGTGAAGGTGACAGTGGAACTGCCAGCGTCCGTTCATCGCGATCTTGTTGCTTACGCGGAGGTGTTAGGGCGGGAGACAGGCCAGCCTGTAGCCGATCCTGTCCGGCTGATCGTGCCGATGCTGGAGCGGTTCATGGCCACGGATCGCGGGTTCGCGAAGGCGCGCCGTGTTACCCAATCCCACAGGGATGCCCGCTGATCGGCCCGCGTTTTTCCAACTCTGCCTTAGCCTTTGCCATGCTCAGAAAGCGCCTGAACGCCGGGTTGTCGTTATTCGGCGACCAGATTGCAGAAAATGGCAGGCGCTCGCCCTTTATCGGTCGAAAAACAAGTTCAGGATAGTTCGTCGCCGTCATCGCCTCGCTGACTACGGTCAAACCTCGCCCAATGGCAACCAATGACAGCAGGTTATCTCGACTTACGGATTGCACATGTATGTCAGGGTGACAACTGAGGTCTGCCAGCTTCCGTACCAGGTAGTCGTAGATTTCTTGGCCCGGGGCCGTCTCGCTGACCATGAAGGCCTCACAACTTAGCTCGTGCCAGTCGACAGCTGTCCGGATGGCTAACTCATGACGTTCAGGCAGGACAACGAAAACACCTTCTGACCACATAAAAGCGCTATCGCAATCTTGCCACGCTCTGGTTCCGGTTAGGAAAGCGACGTCGAGTTCCAACTGACGGATGGCAGCGAGGTGTTCTTCAGGGTTTCCATCGATCAGTTGGATCTGTACGTCATTGTGCTGATCCCCGAAGGAGCGGAGCAGTTCGGCTAGAAAGCCCGACGCAATCGATGAATAAATACCGATTTTTATACGGCCATTTTCTGATCTGCCAAGTAATGCAATTGCATGCAGGCTCTCATCTAGCCCGCGAATTGTCTGACGTGCGCGAGGCAGAAACTGGTGCCCGGCGCGGTTTAGGCTCACGCCGCTTCGATGACGGTGAAACAATGATGTTCCGAGCCGATCCTCAAGGTCGCGGATGCAACGGCTGACTGATGACTGTCGGATACGCATAACGCTACCAGCCTTTCGGAAACTGCCATGATCAGCGGCGTTGACGAAGCATCGAAGGTGTCGAATCTCAATTTCACGTTTTCTCCTTTCCACTTTCCGACATCCTCTCGCACCTCGTGTTTAGGTCCTTTTCTGTGGAGCGCTACACTGACGAGCCGAACCTCAATCCAAGTCTTGAAACTTTGTTTCAAGGCGGCGTATGCTCTGCGTGGAAATGCTAGAGATTGTCAGACGGGTTGAAGCGCAACAGTCGCAGGGCGTTGAGCGTGACCAGCACTGTTGCGCCGGTATCGGCCAGGATGGCGATCCAGAGCCCGGTCAGCCCTAGCACCGACGTTACCAAAAACACAGCTTTCAGACCCAGTGCCAGGGCCACGTTCTGATGGATGTTGGCCATGGCGGCTCGGGCGAGCCGGATCAGGGCAGGTATGTCCACCACCCTGTCGCGCAGGATCGCCGCATCGGCGGTTTCCAGCGCCACGTCGGTGCCGGAGCCCATCGCCACACCTACGTTCGCCTGCTTTAGCGCTGGTGCGTCGTTGATGCCGTCGCCAATCATCATGACGCCGCCGGATGCGCCCATCTCGCGAATCAGCCTCAGCTTGTCCTCGGGCATCATGCTGGCGTGGAATTCCATGCCGAGCCTCCCGGCGATGGCCTCGGCCGTGCGGGGATTGTCGCCGGTCAGGATAACCGGGGCGATGTCCATCGCCCGCAGTTGGGCCATGGCCTCGGCGGCGTCGCCGCGCGGCTCGTCGCGCAAGGCTACGAGGCCGAGGGGTTGGCCGGAACGGAACACCGCGACCACGGTCTTGCCGTCAGTCTCGAGCTGTGCCGCGAACTCGGCCTGGCCGGCGGCGATACCCCCGGCCTCCTCGGCATGGCGTGGCGATGCCACCCAGGCCTTCGTGCCGCCGACCAGCGCTTCAACGCCCTTACCCACGATCGCGCGCGCTTCTGTCGCGGGCAGAGCCTCGATCCCGGCCTCCTCCGTTCGGCGGAGGATGGCTTGAGCCAGCGGGTGCGACGATCCGGTCTCGACTGCGGCGGCCACGGCCAGCAAGTTGACTTCTGTGACGCCAGGGGCGGGCAGGACGTCGGTCACCTTGGGTTTGCCATGGGTCAGCGTGCCGGTCTTGTCAAAGGCGATGGCCGAGACCTTTGCGGCGGACTCGATCACCGCGCCCCCCTTCATCAACAGACCTTTCTTGGCGCCTGAGGACAGCGCAGAGGCAATCGAGGCCGGAACCGAGATCACCAACGCGCAGGGGCAGCCGATGAGCAACAATGCGAGGCCACGATAGATCCAGGTGTTCCAGTCGGCCCCGGTAGCGAGCGGCGGGATCAAGATGACCAGCGCCGCCAGCACGACGATGGCGGGCATGTACCAGCGGCTGAACCGGTCGATGAACCGCTCAGTCGGCGCGCGGGCGTCCTCGGCCTCCTCGACCAGCCGAATGATGCGCGCAATCGTGTTGTCCGCTGCGGTTTTCGTGACCGTCACGCGAAGCGCGGCCTCGGTATTGATCGATCCCGCGAAGACCGATTCTCCCGGCCCCCGGGTAACCGGGACGCTTTCACCGGTCACGGGACTTTCGTCGACACCGCTGGTGCCCTCGGCAATCTCGCCATCGGCAGGGATGCGGTCCCCAGGGCGCACCAGGACACGCTGGCCGACCTCGAGCTGGTCGGCCGGGACTTCGCGGGTCCTGCCGTCGATTTCCAGAAGCGCGGTCTTGGGCACCAAACTGGCCAGCGCTCGGATACCGTCGCGTGCCTTGCCAGCGGCCACGCCTTCCAGTACCTCGCCCACTGCAAAAAGAAACACGACAAGCGCCGCTTCCTCGGCTGCACCGATAAATAGGGCGCCGACAGCAGCAATGGTCATCAGGCTTTCGATGGTGAAAGGCTGGCCGAGGCGAACGGCCTCGAAGGCGCGCCTGGCCACCGGGGCGACTCCGATCACGCAGGCGAGGGCAAAGGCCCAGTAGCCGTAGTCCGCCGAGGTCAGAAGCTCGAACCCCCAGGCCAGGGTCAGTAAGGCGCCGGTGAAGATCACTAGCCGGCCCTTGTTGGTCTGATACCAATTCTTGCCACGATCGGCGGGGTCGTCATGCACATGCCCCGGGCTGCCATGCCCCGCGTCGCCCTTGGCTGGCTGCGGCCCATCGTGGTCATGGTCATGGCCGTCACAGTCATGACCATGGCTATGCGGCTTGTTCGCGGCGTCGAGCGGTTTTCTCTCCGATGTAGCGCCACGCTGCGCAATCCCGTATCCGAGACGCCTCACGATGGTTTCGATCTCCGTCGGGGCCGTCCGGGCAGGCTCGAGATCAAGCGAAAGGCGTTCGCTCATCAGGGCGACCTTTACATCTCTGACACCCGGTAGGCGCTCGACCGCCTTCGTCACTTTTACCGTACAGGCGGCACAATCCATGCCGCTGACAGTCCACTCCCGGCGCTCGGATCCACTCATTTTCTTTGCTCCTCGCCCGGCAACTGGCCGGGGTTATCTTTCACCGAGTCGGTTCTTACACGCTATAGTAGCTGTAGCTTCAAGCCCTTTTCGCTGCGGCAACGATTGCTTCGCCCACATTGCTCTTTGATCGATGTCGGTATCAGCGAACGGCTACCATCTAGTGGGATTTTTCGCATGGCTGATCGGGTTCTGTTGCGACTAGAGCTGCGGGAGACTCACTTCTGACAGGCGGAATTCTCTCCACAACAAAAACCGGGAAGCCTCTTGATGCTCTAGGGGCTAGAGGTTTTATACCGCATCCATCGCGTACAAGCGATCGAACCGGTTCACTGTGCATTTGGGAAACTTGAGATGCTGACGAGACGACACTTTATCCAGACAACTGCGGCGCTGCTCCCGCTGTCGCTCCCGACGCTTTCGTATGCCGATAACTGGCCCAGCGAAGAACAGAAAGCCGCTTGGGACGCGGAGGTCACTCCGCTGGGCTATGATCCCGCGACCACAAACCCTTGGGGGCTGCATCCCAGGTTCCTCCCTCAAAGAGTATTGGCGAACGACGAGCTACGTCCCGGAGATATCCATGTCGATGCAGTGGCAAGGTACCTTTACCACATAGAAGATGGCGGTACCGCCATGCGCTATGGTGTGGCCATTGCCCAAGGGGATCTCTACGAGCCAGGTACGCCCACCGTCAAACGCATGGTTAGGTGGCCGCACTGGCGGCCTACACGAAACATGATCGAGCGGAACCCCGAGAATGCTCAGTATGCAGGTGGTGTGGAGCCCGGCCCCGAAAATGCACTCGGTTCAAGAGCCATCTATCTGTATGTCGGCGACAGGGACACATATCTCCGCATTCATGGCACCCCGTATCCAGAAAGCATTGGCGGGCGGGCAAGCTCGGGCTGCGTCCGAATGGTGATGGCGCATATAATTGATCTGTTCGAGAATGTTGAAATCGGTTCGACAGTCTACCTTTACTCAGCCGAGGAAAGCCTCGTGATGCCGGGATGAATTCTGGCCTTCCACCTGAGGCGTGGAAGGCCAGAAATCGCTCATGATACCGGCTGCTGCACCACGCATATTGGGCGGCCGCCTGTTGCGCGAAGCGGCACGAGAGTGGTTTCCACTGGGCCGGCATGCATATACCAGTAACAATCGTCTTCGCTTAGCAGGCGAGCCGTCGACAAATCCTGATCGGGAGCCGCCATGGCAACAACATTCTCTGGAATATTGCCGATTTCATATCGATCGTTCTGGCCTTCCACGTTTGTGATCCCGCAGCCCGTAAGCGTCGCCAGCAGGATAAACGTCATTAATCTTGCTTCCATATCATCTCTCTTCTTCGACTTCACGCCACACCATCGATGATGGGGACGCAACCACGCAATCCTTCGAAAAGCTTCTGTGGCTGTAGATTGGAGAACACTCTGATGCCATCGAGACCTGAGGTCAATCAATGGTTCCCATGCCAAGACCCAGGATCATGGCAATAGGCGCAAACCGCTCTCAGGTCTCACGCGCGCGCCGTGAAGTGCGCCCCTGCGGATGGACATTCTCAGGCGGCGGTTGTTGTAGGCCTAGATGAACCGGGGCAGGCCGGTGGCGACGTCGTCGAACGACTCATACTCCATAAGATAAGCGTCCTCCACCTTCAGTGTCTTCATGAAGCTCTCGGCCTTTGCGTTGTCGTACGGGTTGCCGCGGCGTCTCATAGACCCAAAGAAGCCCTGTTCGGCAAGAATGCCTCGATGCAGCTCCGACGCGTACTGGGACCCGCGGTCCGTGTGGAACACGTAGCCGGGCAAGGGACGCCGCTCCGCGATCGCGCTGCGGAGCTCCCTCGCCGCCAGGCGGGCGTCGATGCTGCGGCCGATGGCACAGCCGACAACACGGCGCGACCACGCGTCCAGGATCAGCGCGGCATAAACGAAGCCTCCGGCGATGGTGATGTAAGTCAGGTCAGCTACCCAGAGCTGGTTCGGACCGTAATCCTCGAATTCCTTGGCAATGAAAGGAAAGATCGGGCCGCCATGGTCGCTGTCTGTTGTGCGGATGGTGCGCCGCCTCCGTCGCGGGTTCAGGCCGTTCTCTCTCATCAGCCGCCGGACCTTTTTCGAATTCACGACCATGCCCCGATGCCGGAGCTCGGCATCGACCCGGCGGTAGCCATAGCCCTCGAACTCGTCGGTAATCGCCCGGATTTCCTCAATGATGACGGTGTCTCCAGGCCTGGGGCCGGGATCAGCATAGAAGCTGGACCTCGCGACGTCTGTCAGCTCGCATCCCCGCCGGATCGAGAGCCCCCGGGGGCGGCAGTTCCGGATGTAGATTCGTTTCTCGGCAAGCGTCCGGAGCGTTGAGCCCCCTTTGGAAACTCGATCTCGAGCGCCTGGCGCCCGGCAAGCCGCTCCAGCGCAACGTTCCGGACCTCGTATTCGGCCATCAGTTCGGCCGCCGCCACGTCTTCATCGAGCGCGCCTGCTTCCGCTTATTCGATCCAGACCCGGATCAGGTTGCGCGACAGGTCGTGGCTCTGCAGCGACACCGCTGGTGAAACAGCGCGACATTGCAGGTGGTGATTTTGGGGGAAGCGGAAGCCGGGCGTAGCCCGGATGTAGCTTCCCCCAAAATCTCGCGCGGGTTTACCCCGTGCGGTTGGCGGTGACGGCGGTCAGGGTGGTCCGATCTTCGACGAGCAAGAAGAGGATCGGATGCCCGGCCGTTTCATCACCGACCGACAACACGAGGATTACATGACCCTTCGACAGCATCACACGCAAAAGATTGCGGCAGCCAAGGCCGGCTTCAGCGTCAGCACCGGAGCCCGGATCGAACGTGACCCCCGCCCTCCATCTCAGAAACGACGTGAGCGCCGACATGGAGGCGGCAAGCCCGACCCTTTGGCCGGCCTGTGGGATGAAGAGATCGTTCCGCTGATCGAAGCGACACCGGGCCTTCGGCCGATCGCGGTGCTCGAGGAGATGCAGTTCCGTCATCCGGACCGGGACCTGAGCTCTGCGCGCCGCACCTTGGAGCGCCGGATGCGGCTTTGGCGCGCCGAACACGGGCCGGACAGGGAAGTGATCTTCCGCCAGTCACACCCGCCGGGGCGGGAGGGCATGTCCGACTTCTTCGACGCGCGCGCGCTCGGCGTCACGATTGCCGGAGTGCCCTTGGCGCATCGGATCTATCACTTCACCCTGGTCCACTCGGGCTGGGAGCATGCCGAGGTGGTGCTTGGCGGCGAGAGCTACACCGCCTTGGCTGGCGGATTGCAGAACGCCCTATGGCTTCTCGGCGGCGCCCCGCGCGAACATCGGACGGACAGCTTGTCGGCCGCCTTCGCCAATCTCGATCGGGATGCCCGAGAGGACCTGCGCACACGCTACGACGCGCTGTGTGCCGACTACGGCATGGAAGCGACCCGGAACAACCGCGGCATTGCACACGAAAACGGGTCTATCGAGAGCCGGCACGGGCATCTCAAGACCCGCTTGGAGCAGGCCCTGCTGCTGCGTGGCAGCCATGACTTCGATGAGTTGGACGACTGGCGACACTTCGTGGCCCAGGTCGTCGCGCGCCACAATGCACGGCATCGGGACCGCCTGAAGGTCGAACGGCCACATCTGCAGCCGCTTCCGGCGCGCCGTAGCTGTGATTGCGACGAGGCGCGCGTGCGGGTGACCTCGTCGGGTGGCTTCGTGTTCCGAAAGGTGTTCTACACCGTTCACTCTCGCCTGATCGGCTACGAGCTGAAGCTGCGCATCTTCGATGATCGCCTGGAGCTGTTCCTCGGCGGCACACCCCTCGAAACCCTACCGCGCGGGCGACCGCCTGCCGGTGGGCGTGGCGGCCATGGCTATGTCGTTAGCTACCATCACGTCATCCACAGCTTGCGGGCCAAGCCTCAGGCCTTCGCCAACCTGACCTACCGCGACGCGCTCTTCCCTCGCACGGAATACCGCCGATGCTGGGACGCGCTGACGGCTGCCGGACCGCTGCGGCAAGCCTGCCGGATCATGGTCGGCCTGCTGTGGCTCGCCCATGATCAGACCTGCGAGGCGGAATTGGCCGCGGCCCTCTCGGCAATCCTTGCCCGAGGCGAACTTCCGGTCCTCGGGGACCTGCACTCCCGCTTCACGCGGACCGAAGGCGATGGTGGGCCCGATGTCCCGGTCTGCATCCCCTCTGCGGGCAGCTACGATGACCTGATCCAAGGGCAGGGAGCGGCCGCATGAGCATGACCGTGGAAACCGCAACACTGCCGACCCTGCTGACGGCGCTCAGGCTGCCCACGGTCGCCCGCCTCTGGCCGGAGTTCTGCACCCGTGCCGACAAGGAGGGTTGGCCGGCCGAACGCTTGTTGGCGGCGCTGTGCGAGCTGGAACTGAGCGAGCGGGAACAGCGCCGCATCCAACGCCATCTTGCCGCTGCAAGGCTGCCGCAAGGGAAAACGCTCGACGCCTTCGACTTCCTGGCGGTACCCACCTTGAGCCAGGCGCGCGTCAGAGCGCTGGTCGAAGGCGACAGCTGGCTGCAGGCAGGGCACAATTTGCTGGCCTTCGGCCCTCCCGGCTCGGGCAAGACGCATCTCGCGGGGGCCATCGGATACGAACTCATCCAACGAGGGTACCGTGTGCTCATGGCCAGGACGTCGGACCTGGTCCAACGCCTGCAAGTGGCGCGGCAGGACCTGGCGCTCACTCAGGAGATCGCGAAGCTCGACAAGTTCGACCTGCTCATCCTCGACGACCTGTCGTACGTGCGAAAAGATCAGGCCGAGACCAGTGCCCTCTTCGAGCTCATCTCCGCACGATACGAGCGGCGCTCCATCATGATCACGGCCAATCAGCCGTTCAGTGGCTGGGACGCCATCTTCCCCGACAGGGCGATGACCATCGCCGCCATCGACCGGCTCGTCCACCATGCGACAATCTTCGAAATGAACGTCGAAAGCTACCGACGCCGTGCCGCCTATGCCGCCGCGACATCGCTCAGCGACATCGAAGATGACTGCGACAAACAACAGCCCGAAAAGGAGACCGCCAAAGCGAAAGACAACTCGCGGCCAGCGACATTGAGCAGCGACATCGAAACTTGATCTGGCGGCCGCAAACCGGCACCGTCAAAAAACGTCACCGTCATCCACCTGCGATGTCGCTCAGCACTCAACTGCGATGTCGCGCCACACGTGGCGGCGGCCGAGCGCGTGAAGCGTCTCGCCGCCTTGAAACTCGGCGACGACCTGGCGCTTGATTTGGTACTATGGCTTCGGTGGCGTCTGGGCATAGGCCTTCTTCCTCTGAAAGCCCCCAGGAGGTCAATTCAACCGGCCAACCTGGTCCATCCGCAGGGGCGCAGTCCACCTTGGGCTGCGCTCCTCGCCGGACGCGGCAGAAATTCGGCAAGCGGTGCTTTCGTCGGTTGATCTTTTCTTGGTGGGTGTCAGGACGCGTTGATCCGACTGGCGCAGCCAGCGTTCAGCTGGAAAAGGCTGCGTCGCCGCTCGCAACTCTGCTATCATATCTGGCGCGCGCGGCCTCGACCTCAGTGGCGTGCTGAGCGGTCCATGCGAACAGTGCGGCAAACGGGTCTTTCAGCGTCATGCCAAGCGGCGTCACCCTGTATTCAACAGCGACCGGGGAGATGGAAACCACCACCCTTTCGAGAATGCCGTTCCGTTCAAGCCGCCTGAGGGCCTGTGTCAACGCCTTTTGAGAGATGCCGGGAATGGTTCGTTTCAGTGCGTTGAAACGCAGCGGGCCCTGACAAACTTGTGACAGGATCAGGATCGACCACTTGTCGGCGATCTGGTCCAGGAGTAGCCGGTTGCTGTCATGTGGCCGGTCTGTGGCGGAGAGCAGGGGCAAAGCGGTTTCCTCAACGATACCAGGGCAACATAAGGTGCGTAATTGACTGCAGGTATCCAATGTATACCTGTGATCACACTGACGCCAGATAAAACCCCGCAGCCCGGCGCGCTGCGTCGGGGACGGGGCAATCAGAAAGAAACCGTATGACGAAGAAACTTCTTACCCCTTTGAACATGGGGCCGATGCAACTGGCCAATCGCGTTGTCATGGCGCCGCTGACCCGTGCCCGGGCTAATGCGGGTGCAACCCCGGGTCCGCTGGCCCCGACCTATTACCGACAGCGCAGCGGCGCGGGGCTGATTGTCGCCGAGGCAACGGTTATCAGCGAGCAAGGTGTCGGCTTTTCCGATGTGCCCGGTCTTTACGCACCGCATCAGGTCTCGGCCTGGCAGGAGGTGACCCGTGCCGTGCATGACAAGGGCGGTCTGATGTTTGTGCAACTTTGGCATGTTGGGCGGATGTCGCATCCCGATCACCAGAATGGCGCTTTGCCGGTCGCACCTTCGGCTGTCGATTTTGACGCGCAGGTCTTTACCGCTGAGGGTATGAAAGACGCGGTTCGGCCCCGAGCACTGGAACTGGACGAGATTCCCGGCATCGTCGGGCAATATGGGTCTGCGGCTGCCAGTGCGCGGGAGGCGGGGTTCGACGGTGTGGAGATACATGGGACGGCGGGCATGCTGCCGATGCAGTTTCTGCATTCCGGGTCGAATCTTCGTGACGATATCTATGGCGGATCGGTGGAAAACCGGGCGCGCTTTGTGCTCGAGGTCATCGATGCCTGCATCGCTGCGGCCGGGCCAGGGCGGGTCGGAATTCGGGTGGGGCCGCATTGCACCTATGGCAACGCCCTCGAGGATAACTCCCGCGAGGTCTATACTTACCTGTTCGGTGAGCTGAACAAGCGGCCCATGGCCTATGTCCATCTGGTCGAGGGCCTGCCCGGACGTTACCCCGAGGCCCCGGCACAGGGCGAGCAGAGCTATCTCGACCTTTTGCGCAGCCTGTATGATGGCACAATCATTGTGGCCGGTGGCTATGACCCGGAGTCGGCGGAACGGGTTCTGACCGATGGGGTGGCCGATGCGGTCGCCTTTGGATCGCTGTTTATCGGCAACCCCGATTTGCCGGATCGAATCAGAAACGGGTATCCGCTGGTTCCCGCCGATCCCGCCGTCTTTTATGGCGGAGGTGCAAGGGGATATACCGATTACCCTGCCTATATAGACCGCTCTCCGGGCGAATAACTGCCCGCGACAATATGGCCTTGGCATGGTCTTCGCCCATTTCCGATGGTAATCAGGGCGGGGGTCATTAGAGGCTCACCCTGAGCCGAAAGAGCAGGTTAATGAAACGCAGAACCGTTTTGTCAATGGGCGGCGGCGCGGCCCTTATGCTGGGGGGCGCCGCTGGGCGGCCCGTTGTGGCCTTTGAAGATTCAAAAAACGTCATGCGATATCGTGGAGTCGTTTATGACGTTGGGCTGAGGTTCACCCCAGGGGGGGGATATTCGGTCGACCCCTTCAATCCGGAACTCGTCGCTTATGACATAAACGCGATTGCCAACCAGATGCACGCGAACGCCATCCGGATCGAGGGCGAAGAGATTGACCGCCTCGTGACGGCGGCGCGGCTGGCGCATGATGCGAAGCTGACGGTGGTGTTCAACCCGTGGAAGATGAATGTTCCCGTCACGGAACTGAAAGAATATTTCGTGCAGGCTGCCCGCGCCGCCGAAGCATTGCGTAACGACGGGCTCAACATCATTTTCGTTCCAGGATGCGAGATGTCATTGTTCAACGAAGGGATCATCGAGGGGGCGACAGTGACTGAGCGGGTGAAATGGATCGCCAGCACTCTTGGCGGGAGCGACATGAGCCCTGAAGACATTGTGGCGATCCTTGAGCAGAAGGGGCAGATGATCGATAAGGCCCTGCGCCCCATTGTTGAAGCGGTGCGCCAGGAATTCGGCGGACGCGTGACCTATGCCTCGGGAACATGGGAAATGGTGGACCGGAGCCTTTTCGATATTGTCGGCGTCGATCATTACCGCAGCAGCGAAACAACAGAGGACTATGTCGCGGCGCTGGATCGCTACCGGCTTGGTAAGCCCTTGGTGGTGACCGAGGTTGGGTCTTGCGCTTATGAGGGCGCCGGGGCACTGGGCTCGGGCGGGTTTATGCGCCTGCTGGGCGTCAATCCCGACGGCACAGGCAATTTTGTCGATGGCGTCATCCCGGTCCGCAGTGAACGCGAGCAGGCCGATTACGTCGAGGAGCAACTCACCTTGCTGAATGATGCCGGGGTGGACGGGGTATTCATCTATGTGTTCTCCTTCCCGAGCTACCGGCATGGGGAGGGCGCACGTGATCTCGACATGATGAGCTTTTCGCTGGTGAAGACCTATCCAGAGGACGATCCGCGAGGACAGAACATGCCGCCTTGGGAACCGAAGGAAGCATTTCATCGGATAGGGACCCTCTATGAGGTCATGGCAGGCATATCGAAATAACTTCTAACTTTGGTAAAGTTCCTCGGTGCGGATCTATGAGTTGAGAACGAGGTTGCCGAGTA